>JBFGIM010000071.1:0-14722 GCA_041577695.1 Myxococcota bacterium
CGTGGGCGTCGGCGTCGCGGTCGGCGTGGGCGTCGCGGTCGGCGTGGGCGTCGCGGTCGGCGTCGGCGTAGCCGTCGGCGTGGGAGTCGGAGTTGCCGTCGGCGTGGGAGTCGGCGTCGGCGTCGGCGTGGGAGTCGGAGTCGGCGTCGGCGTCGGCGTCGCGGTGGGCGTCGGGGTCGGCGTCGCGGCCGGGCCCGCGCTCGCGAGCTGGGTGTTTCCGAGCCAGATCGTCGCGGCCAGAGCCAGCGAGGTCGTGAGCAACTTCTTGAGGTCCATTGCCTTCCTCTCTTTCCGGCCCATCTGCCGGACTTCGGATGAGCGCCCGCTTCGGACGCAACCGCGACGCGCGGAGGCACCGCGATTCGCACAGCCTGCCCATCAGGCACCGCGGCCCGTTTCGCATTGGAGCAAGATGTGTGCCCGCTAGCCCAGGGCCGAGCAAGGCTCTCAAGCATATGAAATAGTTGAAGATTTCAGGTTTCTGCCGACCGACGCGCAACATCGGGGACGGAAAAAGAGTTCCCATATTCGCGAACCCGAAGGAATCCTCTTCCGGCAGACGAAGGGACTCCGGGTCCCGATGGGTTCAACGCCCCCCGGGGCCAGGGCTGGGCTCCCAGAGCATGGGTTCGAGCGCGACGTAGAGCGCTCGAAGCCGTTCGTCGGCGGCCGCGCGACCCTCGGCGCCCTGCGGCAGCGGGGTGGCCATTCGCACGACGCGGCCCTCCCGGCCGCGCCGGAACGGCGAGCGATCGAGCGCCAACAGCGAGCGAAGTGTCTCGATCGCGACGCCCTCCACGTTGCGATAGCCGTGGTAGGTGAGCAGTTCGCGCGACCCCGACTGCGCCAGCGTGGCGACCATCGGCTGCCCGCCGGGCTCGAGGTGAAGCTTCCAGGTATCCAGCACCTGCCAGCCTCTCCCGGGCAGCGCGTTCTTGGGCGAGAGGAAGCTCTCCGAGCGCCGTAGTCGGTCGTCGGACGCGAGGAAGACCTCGACCTGCTGGTCGCCGCGGCTGTAGCGGTAGGTGCCGGCGCGGGTGAAGCGGACGCTCCCGAGGTAGAAGGGGTCCCACTCGCTGGGCGTGGCGCTCCAGCCCTCGACCTCGGTGGGGAGGGTGAGCGCGGTGTGCGCGCCTCGTTCGGGAGGCGGGCGCTGGGGCAGTGCGACCGAGGCGATGACCAGACCCGCGGCCAAGGCGACTCCCGCAGCGATGCGCCGCGGTCCGCTCGGTCGCCCGGAAGGGCCGCGCGTTCCCTCGCTTTCCGGAAGCGGCCAGACCCGGAGCAGCAGGGCGTCGACGGCGCGCAGCGCGGCGGCACCGGCCACGAACATCACCACGCCCTGGACAGCGTGGTCCTCGTTCGACTGCGCTTCGGGGTAGAGGATGATGAACAACACGCGCAGCGCGTTGAAGGTGAAGCCGATCACGGGCGCGACCGCGACCAGCAGCATGCCGTGCACGAGGCGCACCCGGAAGAACGCCGTGTAGACGATTGCCAGCTGGGTCAGCGTCTCGATCGAACGCAGCCCGCCGCACGTCTCCAGCACGTCGAAGGTCCGGTCGGCCACGAAGATCACGTCTCCCTCCAGGATCGCACTGACGCCGCCCAGTCGGAGCAGCATCGTGGCCGTGGCGCCGGTGGCGAGCTGGAGCGGGTGGACGATCGCGTGGCTGAGCGGGGGTGGCAGCGGAACCGCGAAGAAGAGCAGCAGCAGGGGCAGCGCCGCCGCCCGGGTGACCCCCGGACCGAATCGGAGCATGGAGAGCCCCGCCAGTACCAGGGGCAGCGAGAGGGCCAGGGGCTGGACGGCATCGATGAAGACGCCCCAGAGAAACAACGCGACACCCGGCAGCAGCAGCGTCGCTGCGAGCCACGGTGCTGGCCGCGAGGACGTCGCGGCATTGCGGAGTGCAGAGCCGCGAGACGCCAGCAGCAGGGCGGCGACGGCGTAGATCAGTTGGGGCGAGGTGGCGGAGGACTGGAAGAACCAGCCGACGACCTGCGGAAGCCCGCTGGCCCGCGGGATCCAGAGGAGCACCTCGCGATAGGCCAGCAGCAGCAGCAGCGCGGCGCACAGATCGGCCCACGAAGACGCCCATCGCACCCGCGCAGACGCCGTCGCGGAGGCCTGCGCGGCTGCGGGCGGTTCGGATCCGGGCTGCGTCGGGATGGGTTCACTCCTCGTCGGAAGCCGGCTCGGGCGGCGCCGCTTCGGCTGCCGGCTCCGTCTGGGCTGCGGGCTCGGGTTGGGCTGCCGGCTCGAACTCCTGCACCGGTCGCCAACGCATCGCTCCCAGCAGGGGCGCCTGCCAGGTTTCACCGGTTTCCAGGTCGATGCGGAGCAGCGTGCGGCTCATCGCCACCGGTACGAGCTTGTAGCGCTCCTGGACGGTCCTCGATTCGCCACCTGCCGGCGTGCGAGCCGTCCCCAGCCCATAGCCTTGTGCGACGAGAGCCAGTAGGCACAGCGTGATCACGCCGAGCATGGTCTTGGAGTAGAGATCGTTCATGACCTTCCTTTCGGGTCGCCCGCGCCGGGGCGGGCCGGCAGATTAGCGATACGTGTGGGTCGCGCCGGTGTCGCGGTCCCGGGGCGATGCAGCGAGGGGTGTGCCGGACGTCTAACCGCGCTCGCGGCGCACCTCCGAAACGGTCAACGCCACTTCCTGGCCGTAGGAGATCTCGAGGTGGTGTCCGTCCGGGTCGCGCAGGAAGGCCCAGTATCCGACCGGGTAGCCCGAGTCGTTGGGGCCGAAGGCGAGGCATTCCTCCTCGCGCGCCTCCTGACAGAGCCGGTCCACCTCCTGGCGCGAGCTGCAGCCGACGCCCAGGTGGCAGATCCCGCCGAGTCGCGTGTCGACCTTCTCGAGCTGGATCAGGACCAGTACGAACGGCCGCCGCAGGTCACTGAGCCAGGCCACCTCCGCCCCGTCGTTGCGCCGGTGAACCAGGTCGAAGCCGGCGTAGTGCGAGTAGAACTCGACGCTGCGATCGATGTCGCTGACGCCCAGGGCCACGTGGCTGAAGCCGACGTCGCTGCGGGACGACAGAGCGGCGTCGAAGTCGGATTCGGAATTCTCGGGCTGTGATCGCTTCGGCACGACTTCCTCCCGCCGCTCTCGGGGGAGAGGATGCCGCGGAAGCGGCGCGATGCACAGCGACGCATCGCCGAGTGTCGCCGGAAGGCTCACGAGTCGGTTTCGAGCGCCCGCGAGACGACGCGTTGGAAGCCGGGGTGGCGGAGCAGGGCGATGTAGTTCCCGCTCTGGATCCATTCGGCGACCTGGGGATCGGCGCCCAGCTGCTGGAGCTCCGGGTCCTCGCGCAAGCTGCGCAGGCGCGGACCCACCTCGCCGAGCACCAGCCGGGCCTCGCGGTCGAAGATCGCGGCGTCGCTGGCCGCCGAGTCGCCCACCAGGCCCAGGCGCGCCAGGTCGCCGCGCAGCGCCGCATCTCCGGCCAGGCGCCGGTAGCTCCAGCGGGTGAGCGCGGCGTCGAGGGCGCCGCGCTCGACGTGGATCCAGAAGCCGCGGTCCGCGGCCAGCTGGGCGACGTGGGGGTGCTCCACCAGCGCGCGGAGGTCGGTCAGCGTCTCGGTCGGCCGTGCCAACACGCGCGCCGCGAAGTCGCCACCGGGTCCCGCATCCGCAAGGGCGGCTTCCGCCCCCGCCTGCACCGCGCGCTGCGTCACCAGGCGCAACGGCGAGCCGGCGGCGGCGCTCTCGCGTCCCTGGCTGAAGGTCTGGAAGGCGTCGACCCACAGCGCCAGCACGCCCACCAGGAGCACGACCAGCGCGCCCCGGGTGGCGCCGAAGAGGGCGCCGCCGATACGGTCGAGTGCGGTGCGGCCGTCGGCGGCGCGCTCCCGATCCCAGCGGCGAACCCACAGGCCGACGAGTGCGAGGATCAGGAAGGCGGTGGCAAAGGCGGCAGAGCCGGCGGTCGCGGCTCCCAGCCAGGGAGGCCAGCCCAGCAGCGTCGCCAGCTCCGGTCCCGAGCGCAGGGCGGCGAGCGCGCCGGCTGTGTAGGCGATGACGAGCGTCGCCAGACCGAGGCCGCTGGCGAGAGCGCCCCGGGCGGCGCCCAGGACCGCGAAGAGCAGGAGCAGCCCCAAGGCGACGAGATCGAACAGCATCCAGGGCGGATCGGCTGCTCCGGGCCCCACCTGAAGCGCTGCCGGGCCGGGGCAAGACGGCCTCAGCCCACGCGGCGCAGCCAGTCCGAGAGCGCCTCGACCGCGCCGTCACGGCCGAGTTCGGCTGGGAAGCCGTAGTGGTCGCCGTCGAGCTGGACGCGCTCGAAGGCCTTGCTGCCCACCGACTGGGCGATGCGCTCGTCGTCCGACGGGAAGATCGCGTTGTCCCGCGCATAGCTCACCATCAGACACGGGAGCGTGATGCCCGGCGCCCAGCGGGCGAGCTCGGCCTGGCTGCTGAGCCCGGACCAGGTCGAGAGCCAGGCCTCCGGTGACACCACCCGTCCGAAACCGATGGCGCCGTAGTTGATCACGTCGGGCCGCACGCCCCACAGCGAGCCGTAGTCGCGCTGCGACGGGTCGATCGAGAGGTCGGTGTAACGCGGATCGGCGTCGGTCCGGTAGATGATCAGGAACTCCGTGGCGACCGCCGCACGGCGATCGGCCGGGTCGCGCGAGGCCACGAAGCGCGCGCGAGCCGCACGCTTTCGCGCCAGCCGGCCCCGGGCGATGGCGTCGATGCGCGACACGCGCGCCCGCTGGGCGGCGCGGTAGCGCTCCAGGAAGTCCGGGCTGTAGCGGCTCTCCTTGGGAGGGTCCGCAAATCCGTTAACCGGATCGTACATGTCGAGCTCGGGGTCGCAGGAGAGCGGGTCTCCCTCCTCCACCAGCGAGGGGTCGATCGCGTTCATCAGGAAGCCGCCCTCGCCGGTGTGGGCCGCGACGTAGGCCAGCGCATCGGCACCCGGCAGCTCGTAGCGATTCAAGTCGAAGGGCTCGCCGGTAGCGGTGGCGGTGAGCCGCGAACCCGGCGGCGCCAGCGCCTGGTTCAAGTAGAAGGTGTAGAGCGAGCCGCCACCAGAGTTGCCGCAGAGGACCACGCGGTCGAAGCGCTTGTGCATCTCCGCAAGGCCTGCGGCCACGTCGAGCAGCAAGCGCTCGTGGATCAGGGTGGCATCGTTGTTCAGCCAGCGGCTGTTCTCGCAGAACACGGCGAAGCCGTTCTCCACCAGCCCGGGCACGAGGTAGTGGTGCGAGAAGTTGGCCCGCGGGTGCATCACGCAAACGACGGTGTCCTCGCCGCCGCGCGAGTAGAGCCAGCCGTGGGCGATGGCGCCGTCGGCCGTGGAGAGGTTGATCGGCTCGGTGCGCGTCCCGGCCGGCGGCTCGCGATGCCACTCGGCGACCTGGTACGGATTGTCGTAGCGACCGACACGTGAAGACGGCATCACTGACTCTCCCTACGGCACCGGGCGCCGCGGCGTGGCTTCGATGCGGCTTCAGCGGGGGCGGAGCGGGAAGGTCTCCTCGATCCGTTGCAACACTTCGTCGGGCAGCGCGACGCCCGATGCCCCCGCGTTGTCCTCGATCTGCGCAACGCGCGTCGCCCCCACGATGACGCTCGACACCCCCGGCTGTCGCAGACACCACGCCAGGGAGAGCTGCGCCATCGAGAGCCCCAGGTCCCGGGCCAGGGGCCGCAGCGTCTCCACGCGCTCGAGCATCTCCGGTTCCAGGAAGGCCTCCATGAAGCGCGAACTCGCCGGATCGGCGGCGCGTGTCCCCTCGGGCCGGTCACCGGGTCGATACTTGCCGGTCAGCACGCCCTGGGCGAGCGGCGAGAACGCCACCTGGCCCAGTCCCTCCCGTACGCACACCGGAAGCACCTCGCGTTCGATGCCCCGGCGCAGGATCGAGTACTGCGGCTGATTCGATACGGGCGCGTAGGCGCCCCACCGCTCGGCCTGCCGCACGGCGTCCACCACCTGGGTGGCCCTCCATTCGGACACGCCCCAGTAGAGCAGCTTGCCCTGGCGGATCAGGTCTTCGTAGGCGCGCACCGTCTCGTCCATCGGCACGGTCGGGTCGGGGCGGTGGCATTGATGGAGGTCGAGGTAGTCGGTGCCCAGCCGTCGCAGCGAGGCTTCCACGCTCTCGACCAGGTGCTTGCGCGACAGTCCTCGGTCGTTCGGGTCCTCGGACATCGGGAAGAACGCCTTGGTCGCGAGTACCAGCCGTTGGCGGGACACCCCCGCGAGCGCTTCACGCAGCGCGGACTCGGCGGCACCTGCGGCATAGACGTCCGCCGTGTCGAAGAAGTTGACGCCCAGGTCGAGGGCGCGGCCCACGATCTTGCCGACGTCGTCGCCGTCGACGGAGGCCCCGAAGGTCAGCCAGGAGCCCAGCGAGATCTCGCTCACGCACAACCCGCTACGGCCCAGGCGTCGGTACTCCATCGCAAAAGGGTACCCGAGAGTTCGCGGTTCGGAACGACTACACTCCGGCGCCGTGTTGAACCTGGTGGGCCGGACGCGAGCGGATTGGATCGAGCGGGCTGCGAGCCATCTCGACGACATCCTGCTGGATCACGCCCATCTCGAGAAGAAGGCGGCCGGCATGGCCGTCACGCTCCTGTTCCGGTATCCCGAGCAACCGTCGCTGCAGACCGCCCTGTCCCGGCTCGCCCGCGAGGAGCTGATCCATTTCGAGCAGGTGGTCGCGCATCTGGAGCGGCGCGGCATCCACTTCGGACCGCAGCGGCCCAGCCCCTACGCCGGGCGACTGCACCGCGCCGTGCGGGCCGACGAGCCGGCTCGGCTGCTCGACACGTTGCTGGTGGCGGCCTTGATCGAGGCGCGGAGCTGCGAGCGCTTCGGCCTGCTGGCCGAGGGACTGGCCGACAGCGAGCCGGAGCTGGCTGCGTTCTACCGGGGTCTGCTCAGCTCGGAAGCCCGCCACCACGGCGAGTACCTGAGGCTGGCCGAGAGCGTGGCTCCGCGCGAGGAGGTGCGCACGCGGCTCGCCGCGCTCGCAGAGCACGAGGCGAGGGTGCTGGCGGAGGCGCCGTCCACTCCCCGCCTCCACAACTAGGAGCGCGCATGCGAGAGGGTCGCGTCGCACGGGGACGCGTGGAGATCGCCTGGGAGGAGCACGGCTCCGGCGACCGCGCGCTGGTGCTGGTCCACGGCTACACCGGGTCGAGACTGGACTTCCGTCCGCGGCTCGATGCGCTGGCACAGCGCGGTCGCACCGTGCTCTTCGACCTGCGCGGCCACGGGGCGTCTACCAACACCGGATCGTCCGACGACTACACCCTCGACGCGCTGCGCGACGACCTGTTCGCGGTGCTGGACGCCACCGGCTGCGAGGGCTGCGACCTGCTCGGTCATTCCATGGGCGGCATGGTGGCGCTGCGCGCGGCACTCGAGGCGCCCGAGCGCATCGGCTCGCTCCTGCTGATGGACACCTCGCCCCGAGCCCTCGAGGGAATGCCGCTCGACCAGTTCCGGAAGGCCTGGGAGATCGCCCGCCGCGCCGGCATGGGCGCGCTGCTCGAGATCCTGCGCGCGCGCGGCGGCGACGGCACCCGCTCCGATGCCGACCGCCGGCTCGAGCAGTCCTGGGGCGAGGGCTACTGGAGCGAGTGGCGCGTGCCGAACTTCAGCGCGATGGATCCGGAGGCCTACGCGGCGCTGGGTCGCCAGATGGTGGAGCAGCCCTCGCTCGAGCCGCGCCTCGGCGAGATCGACGCGCCCACCCTGGTGCTGCTGGGTGCCGAGGACGAGCCCTTCCTCGCCGCCAGCGAGGCGCTCGAGCGCGGCATCCGCGGCGCGCGTCGTCTGCTGATCCCCGATGCGGCGCACCAGCCGCAGCTGGAGAATCCGAGCGCCTGGATCGCGGCCCTCGAGGAGCACCTGAAGCGCGCGCGCGGCGGCTGAGATCGCTCCGGTTTGCCACCCTCGGGTGGCGGGATACTCTCGCGCCGCGAGAGGGCGCCCCCGGGAGACCGCATGAGTGAATACGAGCGCTTTGCAACCGATTCGTTGCTGCAGAGCGTATTCCGCGACCACTACGCCCTCGACGCTCGCAAGCTCGAGACCCTGTACAGCAAATCGAAGCGCCATCAGTGGAATGCCGAGCTGGACGTGGACTGGCGCTATTACGACGACGAGTCGGAGGTGCTCGATCCGAAGCGCGACTTCCTCTCGCGACTCGAGTGCGTGCAGGAGCTCCCCGACGCGATGCGCCGGCGCCTGCTGCGCGAGGCGGGACTCTTCACCATCTCGCAGGTGCTGCACGGCGAGCAGGCGGCGCTGATGACCTGCGGCCAGCTCGTCAACGTGGTGCCGGACCTCGACGGCAAGTTCGCCGCCGCGGTGCAGGTGATGGACGAGGCGCGCCATGTGGAGGTCTTCGCGCGCTACCTCGAACGGGCCGGCCGTCGCTACCCGATCGACCCCGATCTGCGCGCCATCGTCAGCGCGATCCTGGCCGAGACCGACTGGGAAGCCAAGTGCGTGGGCATGCAGGTGATCCTCGAGAGCGTCGCGCTGGGCTTCTTCCGCATGGGCACCGAGGGCGCCCAGGAGCCGCTGTTGCGCCAGTTCATCGGTCGCGTGCACGAGGACGAGGCCCGCCACGTCGCCTACGGGGTGCTGTCGCTGGAGGAGCGCATTCCCAACCTGGCCCCCGACGCGCTGACGCGTCTCCAGGACCTCGCCTACGAGACGGTCTTTCGCATCGCCGGTCGCGGGGGGAAGCCGACCTTCACCACCCAGATCCACGCGCTGATCAACTCCGGCGTGGACGCCGCCAGCTTCCTGCCACGGGTGGTCGCGGAGATCGGAAACCCCGAGGGTCTCGACCTCGAGGGCATCAACGACCCGTTCACCGACACCGTGATCCCCAACCTGATGCGGGTCGGGCTGGTGCCCGAGCGCCATCGAATCGGCTATCTGGCCCAGGGTTGGCGGCTGGACCTCGCGCGGGGCACGGTCGAGGACCTCCACACCTGGCATCGCGACACCCGCGCCGCGCGCGCCGAGCTGGCCAGCGCCGGGCGCACGGTCGAGCGGCCCGCCGCCTAGGCGCCCGCACCGCCCGCCACTCCGCTGCGGCTAGTCGAGCACGTCGTCGAGTGCGGCGAGCAGGCGATCGACGACCTCGGGTCGCGCATTCTCGCCCATCAGTCCGATGCGCCAGATGCTTCCGGCGAGCTTGCCCAGGCCGCCACCCACCTCGATTCCGTGGCGGTCGAGCAGGGCGCGGCGCACCTCGGCTTCGCCGCGCCGGGTCACCGGCGCGGGAAGGCGCGTGCTGGTCAGCATCGGCAGCCGGTGTTCGGGTGCGACCAGGGGCGTGAAACCGCGCGTCTCGAGGCCTTCTACCAGGTGTGCGGCGACGCGGCGATGGCGCGCAGCGCGCGCCTCCAGGCCCTCTTCGCGCACCCGCTCCAGCGCAGCCTCCAGGCCCAGCACCGCAGAGATCGGCGCGGTGTGGTGGTAGACGCGGTCGCTGCCGTAGTAGCCGGCCAGGAGTTCGACGTCGAAGTACCAGGTCGGCACGGGCGTTCGCCGCGAGCGGACCCGCACGAGGGCGCGCTCGCCGAACGACGCCGGCGAGAGTCCGGGCGGGCAGGCCAGGCACTTCTGGGTGCCGCTGTAGGCCGCGTCGATGCCCCAGGCGTCGAGAGTCACCGGAAGACCCGCCAGCGAGGTGACGCAGTCGAGGATCACCAGGGCACCGGCCGCGCGCGCCGCGCCGGCGATCGCTTCGACGGGTTGGTGCACCCCGGTCGACGTCTCGGCGTGGACGAAGGCGACCAGCGCCGGTCGCTCGCGTTCGATGGCGCCTGCCATGGAGGCGGCTTCGAGGGCGGTTCCCGGTTCGGTCTCGACACGCACGACCCGGGCGCCGAGGCGCCGCGCTACGTCGCACATGCGTTCGCCGAAGACGCCCGCCACACCGACCACCACCGTGTCGCCCGCTTCGATCAGGTTGGCGAAGCAGGCCTGCATGCCGCCGCTGCCGGTGGCCGAGAGCGGCAGGGTGAGCCGGTTCTCGGTGCCGAACAGGATCCGCAGCTGCTCCTGCACCCGATCGGCGACGGCGAGGAAGACGGGGTCCATGTGGCCGACCAGGGGAAGCGCCTGGGCGGCCAGAACGTCCGGGTGGACGTTGCTCGGACCGGGACCCAGCAGCAGGCGTTCGGGGAGGGAGCGCATCGATGAGGCAAGGTAACCCGTGCGTCCGGTGCGTCTCGTTGACAGTGTCTGGCGCTCTGCCTACGTTGGAATCCCTTCCCCCGGGGAAGCGTTCGGATCGCTGCCCGAAGCCGTCGCAGGGAACCTCGTTCGAGGGGTTCGAAGGAGCCGGGTCCTGTCGTGAAGCGCCTGCTCACGCTGGTCGCTGCATTCGTGCTCGCTGCGCTCGCGGTGTACTCGCTGGTGACCTGGCGCGCCTCCCTGCGTGAATCGCCGGTGCACGGCGATACCGACGAGGCTTCGCGCCATCGTCTGGAGGGCTTGATCGAGTCGGAGCGCGGAGAAGACACGCCGTGACGTCGTTGCGATCGAGACAGGACATCGAGCGCGAGGAGCTCGAGCGTCTGGCGCCCTGGGCGGTGCACAGCGCGGCGTCTCGAGGTCGCGTCGTGGCCGAGCCGGAGCACGCCTACCGCACCGTGTTCCAGCGCGATCGCGACCGCGTGGTGCACTCGCGCGCCTTCCGCCGACTGGAGTACAAGACCCAGGTCTTCGTCTACCACGAGGGCGACCACTACCGGAATCGACTCACCCATACGCTCGAGGGCGCGCAGATCGCACGCACCATCGCGCGCGCGCTGCGGCTCAACGAAGACCTGGCCGAGGCGGTGGCGCTGGCCCACGACCTGGGGCACACGCCCTTCGGACACGCTGGCGAACGGGCCCTCAACCAGCTGCTCGCCGACGACGGTGGCTTCGATCACAACCGCCAGACGTTGCGCGTGGTGGATCTGCTCGAGGAGCGTTATCCGCGCTTCCGCGGCTTGAACCTGAGCTACGAGACGCGCGAGGGCATTCTCAAGCACGGCTCCGCGTGGTATCACCCGGTGCCGCTCCCGGAGCTGGGTGCCCAGGCCTCGCTGGAAGCGCAGGTCTCCGACCTCTCCGACGAGATTGCCTACGTAAACCACGACGTCGACGACGGGCTGCGTTCCGGGCTGCTGACCCTCGAGGAGCTGTCGGAGCTCCGCCTGTGGCGCGAGCGACTCGACGACGCGCGGGCGCGGACCCCCGAAGTCTCGCCGCGCATCCTGCGATCCCAGGCGCTGATCGGCCTGATCGACCATCTGGTGAGCGACCTGATCGCGGCCAGCGCCGAGCGCATCGCTGCGGTCGGCCCCAAGGACCTGGCGGCCCTGCGCGCCCACCCCGACCGGCTGCTGGCCTACTCGGACGGCGTGGCGCGGTCACTGCGCGAGCTCAAGGACTTCCTGTTCCGGAACCTCTACCATCACCCGCGCGTGGTGCGGATGAGCCGCAAGGCTGAGCGCATCCTGGTCGATCTCTGGGAGCTCTACCGCGAGGATCCGCGCCAGATGCCGCCGCAGGTGCTGGCGCGTTTCGCCGAGGACGGCGAGGCGCGCGCCACGGGCGACTACATCGCGGGCATGACGGACCGCTTTGCACAGGCGGAGCACCGCAAGCTGCTGGACCCCCATGAACCGGTCTGACGCCTCAATACACGTTGCCCTCTCGACGGCACCGGACGCCGAGACCGCGACGCGCATCGCGCGCGCGCTGGTCGACGAGCAGCTCGCGGCTTGCGTCAACCTGGTGCCCGGCGTGCGCTCGATCTATCGCTGGGCGGGCGCCGTCCAGGAGGACGCCGAGGTGTTGCTGGTGGCCAAGACCCGTGCCGATCGTGTCGAGCGGCTGGCCGAGCGCTTGCGCGAACTCCATCCCTACGACCTGCCCGAGCTGGTGGCGCTCCCGGTCTCCGGCGGTCTGCCGGCCTACCTCGAGTGGGTCGCTGCGGAGGTGGAGGCATGAGCCTGCCCGCGGCACTCGAACGGGCGGCCTCCGCGCTGCCGTCTCGCGCGGATGCGATCCGTCCCGCCAACGGAGACCCGGAGCGCCTGCTGCGCGAGCTCGAGCCCGCCGCCGCCACCGAGGTACTGGCCTGGCTGCTCGAGCACGAGACCGCCGCCGGCGAAGAGCTGGCGCAGGCCTGGGCGGAGCGCGCCGAGGGCCACGCGCCGCTGGCGGCGCTGAGGCCGGACACGCTCCCCAAGCCGGCCCGCAAGGCGCTGCGCCGCGCGCTGCACCGGCTGCGGTCGCGGGGCGTGTCGATCGAGGCGGCGGAGGACACGCGGGTCGCCCGACTCCCCGAGCTGCAAGACGAGCTGAAGGGCGCCTGGCTGTCGGCCCCGGATCCCAGCGGCGCTCAGCTCAGCGTCGAGGTCGAACCCGGTCCCTCGGGCGGTGTGCGGCTGTTCCAGGGCGCCATCGACTGCGAGCGCGGAGTGCTCGAATTCCAGGTGCTCTCGGCCAACCGCTCCCAGGCCCGCCGCTGGCTGCGCGACCTCACCCAGGGCGCGCGGCTCGCGGCCGTTCCCGTCGAGCCGTCGTCGTTGGCGGCGCTGGTGGCGCGGGCGGCCGAGGCGCATCCGGCCGATCGGGCGCTCCCACAGGCATTCAGCGAGTGGCGGGGACGGGTGGCGAGCCCCCCTGCAGGCTCCCGCACGCCCGGCGAGCTCGCGCGCGAGGCCCTGGGCCCTGCCGCCTCGCCAGAACCCTCGCAGCTGCGCCGGGTCGCCGCGGCCGTGCAGGCCGGGGAGATCGGACCGTGGCCGCCGCCCCTCGACGAGCTGCGCGAGTGGGCCGAGAAGATCCACAAGACGGCCGACAGCCGGCTGCTCGTGGATGGCAACCAGCGGCGGGTGCAGGTGGATGCGGCCTTGGCCGACGTTCTCGCGGTGCGCTACGACGGGGTGCGCGGCGAGCGCAGCGCGGCGCGATTCGAGGAGCTGGCCCACGCGAGATGGCGGGCCGGTCGCGAGTCGGAAGCCCGCGACTGCCTGGCGGCCGCCGATGCGTTTCGGACGCAACCTCCTGCCGACAACCCGGTGGCGCGCGCGCTCGTCGAGCGCGCGTTGGAGCCGGTGCTGGCGGGGTTGCGCGAACAGGAAAGCGACGAATCGTCCTTGCTGGTGAAGCCGTGAGGCCGCCGCGAGGCATGGAGGATGATGATGCGTAGGCGCTTCGGTCGACGCCGACGGACCCCCGAGAGTACCGGTCCCGCCCTCGACGCGGGTCGTGAGCTGAGCCGCCTGCTCCAGGCAGGCGCGGTCCCGGTCGATTCCCTCTCCCCGGTTGATGGCGACGAGGTTCCTGCGAGCCTGGCGGTCGTCGGTCTCGGCAGCGACGCCGATGGCGCCCCGCTGCTCGCGGCGGTGGCGCCCGACTCGGGTGGCGATGCGTGGCTGGCCGGGGTGGCCGTCGCGGCGCGTCTGGCTGAGGAGGAGGGCTTTTCGGGTCGCGTGCTGGTCTTCTCGCGGCAGTGGTCGGCCGCGGCGCGACGACGGCTCGCGTGGCTGCGCAACGCGCCCTTCCGCGTCGAGGCCTACGTGGATCCGAGCGCCGGCAGCCCAGCTCCGGTGATGCCCGAGGCGACGCCGGCGCCGCTGCCGCTCACGACCGAGCGGGCGGCAGCTGCCGGGGCCAGCGCCGAGCTACGCGATCGCCATGCGCTGGCCTCGCGTGCCCTGGCGGGTCTCGCCGCCAAGCACGACGGCGCCTGGCAGCCCGGTTGGCCCGAGAGCCGGCTGCTGTTGATGGGGCGCCCGGTCGGCGTGCTGCGCGCGAGCGACACCGGCCTCGAGCTGGAAACCCTGGAGCCGCGCCGCGACCGCCGCGGCCTGGGACCCGCGGACCTGGCCGACGCTCTCGATCGACTCGAGGGGTCGCTACGCAAGTTCCTGTCGGACCGGAAGGTTCGAGATGGCGAAGCCGGTGAGCGAGCGGCCCGGGCGGAACGCCTGCGCAGTGCGCTCACGGTTCGCGACACCGTGCGCTGGCCGGTACCGGGCGCTGACTGGGCCGGCGTCGATGGCGAGGGCCGTCCGGTGATCGCGGCCACTCCAGAGATCCTCTCGCTCGCCGCACTGGGTTCGGCGCTGGACGCCTACGCCCAGCTCGAGCCCACGCTCGCCGCACACCTGGCGGCGGCGCCGCCGCCGCTGCGCACCGGCGACCCCTGGCTTGCGCTGGCCGCCGAGCAGCTCACGCCTGCCGCCCAGCGCGTGCTCGCCACTCTCGACATCGACTGCGAAGTCGTCGACCTGCGCGACGGGCGCCGGACCCGGCCGGCGCTCGTGGTGTCGGCGGCCGCGACGGCGGCTCCCGCGCGGCCCGTGCCGGCTCCGCCCGTGCCGCCGCGGGTCGAGCCCGCCGCGAAGGAGGAGCGCGCCGTGGGCGAGGCCCCGGGCGCCGACGCGAGCGTCGATTCGGCGGCGCCCGCAGCAGCGCCGCGACGTTTCGAGGAGATGTCGCTCTTCGACCTGGGTGAGGAAGAGACGAGCGAGGAAGGTGGCGACGGGGGTCGGCGCCGCCGTCGA
Source organism: Myxococcota bacterium (assembly GCA_041577695.1). Classification (GTDB taxonomy): domain Bacteria; phylum Myxococcota_A; class UBA9160; order UBA9160; family PR03; genus JASJBO01. Next base: position 14,580 of record JBFGIM010000071.1, read on the forward strand.
CGCCGTCGCGGACGCGGGCGCGGTGACGACGGCCATCGGCCTTCGGCCAACGGGGCTCGTCGATCTGCCGGCGAAGATGGCGGTCGCGCCTCCCGCGACGGCGGTCGTGGAGATTCCGGCGCCGCGGCGCGCGAGGCATCCGA
>JBFGIM010000072.1:0-14704 GCA_041577695.1 Myxococcota bacterium
ATGACCCTGCACGAGGGTGAAGTTCGGGTGGAAGCGCTCGCTCTCCATGGCCTGGACGCTGAAGAGCAGTACGCGACCGCTCAAGCCGCGCGCCTGCTGGAGCCGGGCCTCGAACGCTTCCGAGTGCGCCAGCGATACGCGCAGGAGCTCGTTGCCGGCGGCGTCCTCGCGCAAGAAGTGGGCCGGTGCGTTCTCCTGGGAGAGCTCGACCAGGAAGAACAGGTCGCGGAGCTCGCCGTCGCTCAGGCCCAGCTCGCGCGGAGCCGTGGCCGGCTGCGCCGGAGGGGCGGCGGCGACGTTGGGCAGGGCGTTCTGCGGCGCCACGCCGCCTTCCGGCAGCGGCGGTCGGCCGCGCAGCGTGCGCACCTGCTCGGCGCCCTCGACCAGGTTGTACGGGTTCTGTTCGCCGGCGCGCTCCCGGTAGACCTCCCACATGTAGGGGCGCGGCAGCAGGTTGGGCCGCAGCGGCGGCACCTGGTGCGGCTCGACCTGCTTCGATTCCTCGCAGGGGATGTCGCGCTCGCTCTGGACGATGAAGACGCTGCCGTCGGGGCAGACCCCGCTGATGGCGCCCGCCTCGAGGCCCGGAGCGACGCTCAGGACGAAACCGAGCGCCGCCCGTCGGGCGATCCTGAACGAGGGAAGAGGAGCTTTCCGCATCGGCTTTGCCCACCGCCTGAGAAACTCCGATTATATCCCAATTTCCTCTTCTATTTCAATTACTTCTTTCGTTCTTCGAAGGCGGTTTCGAGACCCGGTTTCGAACTTGGTCCGACCCCTGGCGCGCTTGGGCGGAAGGCTTGCGTTCGCCCTGCCGGTCGTCGCCCCGGGCGGCGCGCAGCGCCTTGGCGTGGCGACGCAGGCTGCGAAGCTCGTCGGGCCGCAGCGCCCGCGCCTGGCCGCGTGGCAGGCCCGTCAACCGCAAAGGTCCGATGCGCGTACGCACCAGGCGCAGCACCGGGTGTTCGAGGGCCTCGAAGGCGCGCCGGATCTGCCGCTTGCGGCCCTCACCGAGGGTGAGGCCCACGGTGGTTGTGCCGCGCTTCGGGTCGTAGCGGGGCTCGCCGACCCGGGCCGGCGCGGTGCGCCCGTCGTCCAGCTCGATACCCGCTGCGAGCCGGCGCAGCGACGTCATCGACACCCGACCGCGGGCAGTCACGCGGTACTCGCGCTCGTTGCCGAAGGACGGGTGCAGCAGCGTGTGGGCCAGCGCTCCGTCGTTGGTCAGCAGTACCAGCCCTTCGGTATTCCGGTCGAGCCGGCCGACCGGGAAGAGCGGCGGCAGGTCGGGCGGCAGCAGCTCCACCACGGTCTTGCGATCGCGGGGATCGCGGGTGGTCGTGAGCACGTCGCGCGGCTTGTGGGCGATCCAGTACGCCAGGGGCGCCCCGGCGACCCGCCTTCCGTCCACGGTCACCACCTGCCGCCTGGGGTCGGCGCTCTGACCCACCTCGGCGCGCACGCCGTCCACGCACACCCGTCCGGCGCGGATCAGGTCCTCGGCGCCGCGGCGCGACGCGATCCCGGCGGCCGCCAGGATCTTCTGGAGTCTTTCGGGGGGCGTCAGCGGTTCAGTGCGGCTTCGAGCCGGGGGTCGGCTCGGCGTCGGCCTCCGCCAACGCGGCCGCCAGCAGCGCGGGGTCCGGCCCCTCGGCACCCTCTTCGGTGGACCCGGCCGCGTACTCGTGGAGCAGGTCTTCGATCTCGCGGAGCGTCGGCAGATCGGACAGCGAGTCGAGGCCGAACACCTCGAGGAAGCGCGGGGTGGTCGCGTAGAGCATCGGTCGGCCGGGCACCTCGCGGTGGCCGGCCACGCGCACCAGCCGCCGCTCGAGCAGGCTCCGCACCACGGCGCCCACGTCCACGCCGCGCACGTGCTCGATCTCGGCGCGGGTCAGCGGTTGCTGGTACGCCACGATCGCCAGCGTCTCGAGCGCGGCCCGCGACATGCGCAGCGGCGGCGACGGCCGCAGCGCCTGCAGGTAGGGCGCGAGTTCGGGCAGGGTGCGCAGCTGGTAGCCCCCACCGACCTCCTCGATGCGGAAGCCGCGGCCCTCGGCCTCGTAGCCCTGGTTGAGCTCGGCCAGTCGTTCGCGCACCTGGGCGGTGTTCGACTCGGGCACGACCGACGACAGGCGGCGCGCGGTCACCGGCTCGGCGGCGGCCAGCAGCAGGGCTTCCAGGATGCGGCGCTGTTCTTCGGGTGACATGCTTCGGGGCCTCCTCTACGCCAGCTCGGGCAGCCGCTCGCGCAGCTCGGTTCCACCGACTGCACGGCGCAGGCGGATCGGGCCGCGCGGCGCTCCGTCCTCATCGAGACTCTGGTAGATCCGCAGCACGGACACCCGCGCCAGCTCGAGAATCGCCAGGAACGTCGCCACCAGGATCGAGCGATTCAGCGGCGCCTCGCCGGGTCCGCGGAGCCAGGCCTCGAACTCGAGGCTGTCGGCGGCTTCCAGCGCGTCCACCAGCGCCACCATGCACTCGCGCACGGTGACCGGCTCGGACACCACCTGGTGGATCGCGGTTCCCTCCGGCGCCTCCTTCAGCACCCGCCGCAAGGCGTCGACCAGCTGGACCAGGCCGACCTGGATCTCGCGCTCGCCCTCTTCCGGCTCCGGCAACTCGGCGCCCCGAGCGGCGAAGACGTCGCGGTCGAGCAGCGGCCGGCGCTCGAGCTCGGTCGCGGCCTCCTTGTAGCGCTGATAGGCCAGCAGGCGGGCCACCAGCTCCGCCCGCGGGTCCAGCTCTTCGTCGAGCTCGTCGTCCTCGGAGGGCGGCAGCAACAACCGCGACTTGATCCACGCCAGGGTCGCCGCCATCACCAGGTACTCGGCCGCCACGTCGAGGCGCAGCTCGCGCATCAGCCCGAGGTACTCGAGGTACTGGACCGCGACCCGGGCGATCGGCAGGTTGGTGATGTCGAGCTCGTCCTCGCGAATCAGATGCAGCAGCAGGTCGAGCGGGCCCTCGAACGCCGGCAGCCGAACCGAGCAGGCGCTGCCGCCCTCGGCGATCGGCTCGAACGCCAGGATCGAAGCCGGCGCGTCGCCGAGCGGCGATTCGGGACCGGAGGAACTCATGTGCGCTCCGCGGAGGAAGAGTGCTCTGGGGGGAGCGGGAAGACCCGAAAGAGTATCGTGGATCCCCCCGGCGGGGGCAACACATCAGGATCGCTTCGACTTCCGGCGCGACCGGGGCGCCTTCGCTGCGCGCGCTGCCACCTCCTGGGCCACGGCGAGCGCGGCCTCGCGGGTCGCCACCCTCCCGTCGAGCACGCCGCGCCGGATCTGCACGAGCGCTTCGCCCACCACCGGGCCCGAGAGACCCAGCGCAGTCAGATCGGATCCACTCACCGGCAGCCTGCGGCCGCGGTCCTCGAGCGCCCAGCGCAGGATGCGACGGCGGACCGGCACGGCGGCGCTGACGTAGAGCGCCAGCAGCCGCTCCTCGTCGATTGCGCCGAGCGTGGCGTCCAGGGCACCGCGACCGCGCGCCCGACCGATCGCCCGCAGCCAGCGGTCGCGATCGCCCGGGAAGGTGCGCAGGTTCGTCGAGAGCTCACCACGAACCGCGAGCCGCCGAAGGGTGCGGCGGCGAAGCGTCGCGTCCAGGGCGCCGAGCCAGACCGCGAGTCCCGCGGCCCAGGGTCGCAGCCGGCGCGACATCGGCCAGGGCGGCTCGGCCAGCGCCCGGCCCAGGCGACGCACGAGCGGAGCCGCGGCCGCGGGAAGCGTCAACCCGGGCTCCATCGCGCCGAGCACGTGCCAATCCTGGAGGAAGCGCAGCGCACGCGCCGGATCGCCGCCGAGGCGCGCCTCCTCGAAGAGCTTCTCTATCTCGCGCCGCAGCCGATCGCCGGAGACCGCGCCGAGGGCGCCGTCCCGAAGCGCGTCGCGCAACGCGGTGCGCGTGCCGCGCGACAGCCGGAAGCCGAGCCGGGCAGCCAGCCGCGCCGCTCGCAGCGCCCGGGTGGGATCGTCGTGGAAGCTGCGCCGATGGAAGACCCGCAGGACGCGGGCCTCGAGGTCGCTGCGCGCGCCTTCTGGATCGATCAGGGCCGGCTGTCCCTGGCGCGCCGCCGCGGTCAGCGGCACCGCCAGGGCGTTGACGGTGAAGTCGCGGCGGCGCAGGTCTTCGTCGAGAGAACCGGCCGCCACCGTCGGCAGCGCGCCCGGACGCGCGTACTCCTCACTGCGCACCGTGGCCAGATCCACGGCGCCCTCTACGGTCTCCAGCCGGACCGTGCCGAAGCGACCGTGGGGAACCACCCGGGTCCCCTCCGGTGCGGCGGCCCGCGCCAGCGCCTCCGCGTCGCAATCGTCCCGGGGCGCGACGATCAGGTCGGCGTCGCGCAGCGGCCGGCCCAGCAGCCAGTCGCGCACGGGTCCACCCACCAGGAAGAGCGGCAGCGAACGCCGCTCGGCCTCGGCCACCACCGCCCGGACGGTGTCACTCTCCCCGGGCGGCAGCGCCTGCAATAGTGCAGCGGTGCGGCTCGGGCTCACCGCGAGCGGCCGCCGCGCGGATGCCGCCGCTCGACGGTCTCGCGCAGCCGCCGTCGACTGACGTGGGTGTAGATCTGGGTGGTCGCCAGATCCGCGTGACCCAGCATGGCCTGGACGGCGCGGAGGTCGGCCCCGCCCTCGAGCAGATCGGTCGCGAAGGAGTGGCGCAGCACGTGGGGCGAGACCCGCTCGGCCGCGATGCCCGCGCGCAGCGCCAGGGCGCGCAGGCGGGCGAAGAAGTTCTGGCGGGTCATGGCCGCGCCGCGGTTGGTGAGGAACACGGCGTCGCTTCTGCGCCGGCTCCTGCGCGCCAGCGACCCGCGGCTCTCGGCCAGATAGCGCTCGACGGCGCGCATGGCCGGCTCGCCCAGGGGCACGATGCGCTCGCGGCCGCCCTTGCCCCGCACCCGCAGCAGGCCGGCGCGACGGTCGAAGCCGGCCAGCGGCAGACCGACCAGCTCGCTCACCCGCAGGCCGGCGGCGTACAGCACCTCCAGCATGGCCCGATCCCGCAGCGCCAGCGGGCCCTTCCCGTCGGCGGCTTCCAGCAACGCGTCGGTCTCGTCGCCGCGCAGCACGCGCGGCAGCGGGCGACCCAGTCGGGGGCTCTCGAGACCCTCGCTGGCGTCCGTGTCCAGCACGCCGTCGGCGGTGAGCTGTCGTACGAAGCGCCGCACCGCCACCAACACCCGCGCCCGGCTGCGCGGCGCCAGGCCCGCGGTCTCCAGCGCGTCGGCGAAGCGACGAACGTGGCGTCGCTCGAGCTGCGAAGCGCGCGCCACGCCGTTCTGCTCGAGGTGCGCGGCGAAACGCGCCAGGTCGCGCGCGTAGGCGGCCACCGTATTCGGAGCCAATCCCCGCTCGACCGCCGAGCGCTGCAGGAAGTCGTCGATGGCGGCACCGAGTTCCGGGCCGGCCTCAGCCACCCGGCTCCTCCCGCCGCGCGACCTCGAGCAGCGCCTTCCGAAGCTTCTCGATGCAGTCGGGATCGGTGAGCTTTCGGTGGCCCTCGGCCTTGACGTAGAAGGTGTCGGCCACCTGGTCCAGCACGGTGGTGGCTTTCGAGATGAAGATCGCGAGCCCGTGTTCTGCCAGCGTCCGGGTCAGGTCGTAGAGCAGGCCGAGCCGGTCGTTCGCCGCCACGTCGATGATCGTGTAGAAGTCGGACTCCTCGTTCGAGACCGACACGCTCGCCGGCATGCGCGACGCTAGGGTGGGTACGCCCAGCGGGCGCCGCGCCTTCTCGACCAGGTCCTGCACCTGCAGCTCGCCGGCCAGCACCCGGCCGAGTCGATCCTCGAAGGCCTGCCAGGTCCGGGTGCGGTCTTCCTCCCCGCCCCGCGGCGTCGCCACCCGATAGACCTCGAGCGCCGTGCCCGAGCGGGTGGTGTAGACGTTCGAGGCCAGGATGTTGATGCCGACCGCGGTCAGCGTTCCGGCCACCCGCCAGTAGAGCCCCTGGACGTCGCCCGTGCAGACGATCAGCTCACTGAAGCCGCCGCGCATGTCGCGGACGCGCACCGTCAGGGGGCGGCCGTCCGCCAGCGTGATCATGGCCAGGGCGTGACGCGCGATCTGCCGCGGGGTGTGGGACAGGAAGTAGCGCCGCGGCATCTGGTCGAAGAAGTCGGCGACCTTGAGATCGGCGACGCCCTGGGCGCGCAGCTCGTCACCGGCCGCCTTGCGGCGCACGGCGACCCGCGCCTCGATCTTCTCGAGGGCCGTGCCCTCGTCGGCGCGACCCGCCTCCAGCACCTCGGCGCAGCGCTCGAAGAGCTCGCGCAGCAACGCCCCCTTCCACTCGCTCCAGGCCTTCTTCGACGAAGCGCGGATGTCGGCGAAGGTCAGCAGGTAGAGCATGCGGAGATTGGTCCGGTCGCCGACCATGTTGACGAACTCGAGCACCATGCGCGGATCGGAGAGGTCGCGCCGCTGGGCCACGTGGGACATCACCAGGTGCTGCCTCACCAGGAAGACCACGCGTTCGACCCGGTCGGGCTCGAGCCCCAGCCGCTCGAGGCAGCGGCGGGCGCGTTCCGCTCCCTTGTTCGAATGGTCCCCGCCCAGCCCCTTGCCGATGTCGTGCAACAGACAGCCGAGGAAGAGCGCCGGGCGGTCCTCGACCGAACGCATCAGCTCGGTGAGCTCGGGCAGCGCCTGCTCGTACTTGCCCTGCCACAAGCGGCGCAGCTCCTCGACCAGGAAGATCGAGTGAACGTCCACGGTGTAGGTGTGGTACATGACGTGCTGCCAGCGGCAGACGATGTGCTCCCACTCCGGCAGGTAGCGCCCGAGCAGGCCGCACTCGTTCATCGTCATCAGCGTCCGCATCACGCGCTTCTCGGCGCCCAGGATCTGCTGGAACAGGGCGCTCGCGCCGGGATCGGTGCGGAAGGCGTCGTCGATCAGGTCGAGGTTCTCGCGGATCAGCCGCTCGCCGGTGCGCGACAGCGCCACGTCGTGCTGCTGCGCCACCGCGAAGGCGCGCAACAGCCGCAGCGGCTCTTCGCGCAGGTGCCTCTCGTGGGGGATCTCGAGCCGCCCTTCCCCGACCCGGAACCCGTCCTCGACGCTGGTCACGACCGCCTTGGAGCGCCAGCGCCGCTTGGGTCGGAAGCGCGCCAGGCACTGCTCGATGGCGATCTCCGAGTAGTTGCGGATCGCGCGGGCGTGGCGGTAGTAGTCGCCCATGAAACGCTCCACCGGGAGCACCGCGTCCGAGTCGTCGACATAGCCCAGCGCCTGGGCGATCCGTTCCTGCTGCTCGAAGCCCATCTCGTCCGAGCGCCGGCCGGTGAGCCAGTGGAGCTCGTTGCGCACCCACCACAGGAAGTCGAGCGCGGCCCGATAGGCCTCCATCTCCGACTCGGTGAGCAACCCGTAGTGCAGCAGGTCCTCGGCGCCGCTGGCCGAGGGCAGCACCGCGCGCATCGCCCAGACCGCGGCGTGATAGTCGCGCAGGCCCCCGGCGCCCTCCTTCAGGTTCGGTTGGAGCAGGTACAGCGATTCGCCGTACTGTTCGTGGCGGGTCCGAAGCGCCTGGATCTGGCGCGAGACGAAGTCGCCCACGTCGCTCAGTACCCCGCGCCGCACCGCGTCGCCGAAGTCGTGGAAGAAGATCGGATCGCCGGCCAGGAAGCGCGTGTCGAGGATGCCGGTGAAGACCGTCTCGTCCTCACGCGCCAGATCGACGGTCTGCCGAATCGTGCGTGTGGCGCAGCCCACCGTGAGCCCGGCATCCCACATCCAGTACTGGAGGTGTTCGGCGATCCGCACCACGTGGGGTGACACCTTGCCCTCGTGCAGCACCAGCAGGTCGACGTCGGAGTGGATCGACATCTCGCGGCGCGCGTAGCCGCCCACCGCCAGCACCGCGATGCGCTCGCCGTCCTCGCTGTCCTGGCCCAACGACTCCGCCTCGGCCAGCTGGAACAGGCGCCGGATCAGCCGGTCCATCAGGTCCGAGTGGAGCGCGTTCACCTGGCGGCCCGAGCGCGTGGCGCGGTGGACCGTGGCCAGCTCTTCGCGCACCGCCTCCAGGTAGGCGCGCACCGCGCCCGCCACCTCGGAGGGTTCGGGCGCCGCCGCGCCGGGGCGCCCCAGGCGGTCCAGCACGGCGCGGGATGTCGCGGGGGACTCGCTCACCGGGCGGAACCCGCCATCACCGCCGAGCCCTGGTCGCGGAAGCGCTCGACGCCGTCGGCCACCTGCTGGGCCAGCGCGTCCAGATAGGCCGGATCGCGCAGCCGCTTGGCGCCGCCCCGGTGGGTGAGGAAGTCCGCCTCCACCAGGATCGACGGCATCTCCGACAGGTAGAGCACGTAGAACGGCCCGTGCTTCAGTCCGGGCCCCTTGACCGACGGCCAGCGCGCGCCCATGTCGGAGACGATCTCACGGTGGACCAGCTGGGCGAGCTCCGACGAGCGCGCCGAAGCCTCCGAAAGCCGCAGCCGCGTCAGCAGTCGCTGCAGCGGGTCGACCTGGCGCAGCGCGATGCCGTTCTCGCGGGCCGCCAACCGCAGCGTCTGGCGCTCGGCGTTCTCGTCGAGGGTGTAGATCTCCAATCCCTCGGCGCTGCGACGGCGCGCGGCGTTGGCGTGCAGCGACACGAAGACGTCTCCGCCGGCGCCTTCGGCCAGGGCGGTGCGCTCCAGCAGGCTCAGGGTCTGGTCCGAGTCGCGGGTCAGTACGACGCGGAAGCCGCGGCGCTCGAGGGCGGCGCGCACCCGGTGGGCCAGGGCCAGGGTGACGTCCTTCTCGCGCAGACCGCCGACGCCGATGGCGCCCGGATCGCGTCCCCCGTGCCCCGCGTCCACCACCACGGTCTGGACCGCACGCAGGTCCATCGGCAGCGAGCGCGCGGCCCGCGTCGGTGCGCCGCGGCGCTGGCCGAAGACGTCGATCACCACGCGGTGGGGACTCTCGAGCAACAGCACGCGATGGCGCTGGTAGCGGTCCAGGTCCAGCACCACACGGGTGTTGTGCAGGGTGTTCTGGCCCAGCCGGACGCCGCGCAGCAGCCCGTCAGCCACCGGGATCGGCTCTTCGTAGCTGCGGCCGACCCAGATGCCGGGCAGATCGAAGTAGAGCCGCGCCGGCTTCCCGGCGTCGAGATCCGGGGGAAGCCGCTTGCCGGCGGGCTCGCACGCCTCCGAGAGCTCGACCACGACCCGGGTGTAGTCGGCGTAGGACCAGTGGCGCACGTCGAGCACGTCGCCGAGGCCCCCGGGTCGATTCACGCCGAGCAGAGCGGCGCCCAGTGCGATCCAGCAAAGACAGTGCAGCGTGCGCCTGACCATCCCGCGATTCACCCCTCTTCCTTCTGCCGGAGCTCGTCGTGCCACTGCTGAAGCCGTGTCAACGCCTCTAGGGGGGTGGTGTTCTCGGGGTCGCTCGCGCGCAGCGCCTCCAGCACGGCCTGTTCGGCCGCTCCCGGGGGGGCGGCCGATCCGGACGGCCTGGGCGTCGGATCCTCCCGCGGGGAGGATTCCGCTGCACGGGGGGTGGGAAAGAGCGATAGCTGGGGTGCGCCGTCCCTGCCACCCGCGGCCTCGAGGTGGGCCAGCACCTCGCGCGAGCGGTCGATCACCCGGTCGGGCAGCCCGGCCAGCCGAGCCACCTGGATTCCGTAGGAGCGACTGGCTCCGCCCTCCACCAGACGGCGCAGGAACACCACGTCGTTGCCCCATTCCCGCACCTCGAAGTGCGCGTTGCGCACTCCGGAGTGGCGATCGGCCAGCGCGGTGAGCTCGTGGTAGTGGGTGGCGAAGAGGGTGCGGGGGCGCAGTCCGGGCGTGTCGTGCAGGTATTCGGCCACCGCCCAGGCGATCGACAGGCCGTCGAAGGTGCTGGTGCCGCGCCCGATCTCGTCGAGGATGACCAGGCTGCGCCGCGAGGCCGAGCGCAGGATCTCGGCGGTCTCGCGCATCTCGACCATGAAGGTGGAATCGCCCTGGGTGAGCCGATCCGACGCGCCGACCCGGGTGAAGATCCGGTCCACCACACCGACTCCGGCCGCGGCCGCCGGCACGAAGCTTCCGATCTGGGCCAGCAACGCGATCAGCGCCACCTGGCGCAGGTAGGTGCTCTTGCCCGACATGTTCGGCCCGGTCAGCACCACCAGCTGCGCGCCGGCGGGGTCCAGGTCGGTGTCGTTCGGTACGAACTCCTCGGCGCCGGCGGCGAGCAGCGGCTCCACCACCGGGTGGCGTCCGGCGCGGATCTCCAGGCGCTCGCCGTCGTCCACCCGCGGCCGTACCCATCCATCGCGGCGAGCCACCTCGGCCAGGCTGGCGAGCGCGTCGAGTCCGGCCACTGCGTCGGCCGCTTCCCGGATGGCGTCGCCGTGGTCGAGCACCGAGCGGCGCACCGACTCGAAGAGCTCGCGCTCCAGCGCCGCGGCGCGTTCGTGGGCGCCGCGCACGCGCTGCTCCATCTCGCGCAGCTCGGGCGTGGTGAAGCGCTCCACGCTGGCCAGGGTCTGCTTGCGCTCGTAGTCGTCGGGAACGGCCGCGAGCTTCGACTTCGGCAGCTCGAGCGAGTAGCCGTGCACCGGATGGAAGCGCGCCTTGAGTGAAGCCACACCGGTGCGCTCGCGCTCGCGAGACTCGAGGCCGGCGATCCACTCGCGGCCCTTGCGAGCGCTCTCGCGTAGTGCGTCGAGCTCCGAGCGGAAGCCGGCGCGGATGTAGCCCACCTCGTTGGCGCCGCGGGATCCCTTGGGAATCGCGGGCGGATCGTCCACCAGCGCCTCCTCCAGGAGCACGGCGGCCTGGGGCACCGGCTGCGGCCGTGGCAGCGAGGACGGCGGCGTCTCTTCGGCCCCGGGCAGCGCCTCTGCATCGTCGACGGATCCCAGGGCCCCGGCCAACGGGGCCAGCGCCTGGAGCGAACCGCGCAGCGCGGCGAGGTCGCGCGGTCCCGCTCCGGGGCGGGCCGCCTTGGCGAGCAGGCGCTCGAGGTCCCGCACCGGCCGGGCCCGGTCGCGCACGCCGGCGCGCAGGCGGTCGCGTTCGGCCAGGTAGGCCACGGCGTCCTGGCGCGCGCGGATCGCCGTCGGCTCCAGCAGCGGATAGGCCAGCCAGCGCGCCAGGCGCCGCGCACCGAGGGGCGTCACCGTCTGGTCGAGGCGCTCGATCAGGGTGCCGCGCCGCGAGCGATCCACCGAGCTCTCGAACAGCTCCAGGTGGGCGCGGGTGGCGGCGTCGAGCACCATCGCGTCGGACAGCGCATAGCGGCGCAGGCGCGCGGCCTGCCCCAGCGCGAAGGGCTGGTGGGCCGCCACGAAGCGCAGCAGGGCCGCCGCCGCCCGGATCGCCGGCTCCTGGCTGGCGGCGTCGAATCCCTCGGGCTGCAACGGCGCCTCCGACGGCTCGTAGGACTCGGGGGCGACCCGGGTCACGACGCTGCGCGGAAGCAGCGCCTGCAACCGCGGCTCCAGGCCGGCGGCCGCCGCCTCGGGCAGCAGCACCTCGCGGGGATCGATGCGGACCAGCTCCTCCAGCAGCGCCGCCGGCAACGCCCCGGCGTCGTCCACGCTCGATCCCGCACAGCGAAAATCCCCCGTGGAGGCGTCGAGAGCGGCCAGCCCCGCGCCCGGCGCACCCGCCGCGCCGGCCGGCGCCAGCGCCACCACGGTGACTTCGCGCGCTGCCTCGAGACCCTCGGGATCGCCCACCAGGCCCGGGGTGAGCACCTCCACCACCTCGCGCCGGACCAGCCGGCGACCGCCCGCGTTGCGCGCATCCTCCACCTGCTCGCAGACGGCGACGCGGTGCCCCAGCTCGGTGAGGCGCTTGATGTGGGGCGCCGCGCCGTGCACCGGTACCCCGCACATGGGCACCGCGTCGGGCTTGCCCTTGTCGCGGGTGGTGAGGGCGATGTCGAGCAGCGGCGCCGCGCGCTCGGCGTCCTCGAGGAACAGCTCGTAGAAATCACCCATCCGGTAGAAGACGAACGCGTCGGGGTGCGCCGCCTTGATGGCCAGGTACTGGCGCATCATCGGCGTGTCGCGCGCCGAGCCGCTCATTCGAGGCTGTCTCCAGTCCAGGTGACGCGGCGGCGCTCGAGCCCGTCGAGCAGCGCTTCGAGCGCCTTGCGCAGCTCCGGCTCCTGACCCTCGGCCAACAACAGTCGCGCGCGAATGGCGTGGGCGTCGAGCTGGTCGGGGTCGCTCTGGAGCACCCGGTCCACCTCGGCCAGCGACTCGTCCTGGGCTCCCCGCGCCGCCAGCGCCTGGGCCAGCGCCACCCGGGCGGCGGGATCGTCGGGCTGCTCCTCCAGCAGCTTGCGCAGGAACGCCTCGTAGTCGCGGGCGCGGCCCACCGCTGCGAAGGTGGCGGCCAGCTTCGGATAGACCCGCGGCCCGGCGCTGCGGTCGAGCTCGGGAACGCGACGCCAGGCGGCCAGCGCCTTGCGCGGGCGACCGAGCTCCGCCTCCACCTGCCCGAGCGCAATCCAGGCCGGCGCCAGGGTCTTGTCACGCCGCAGCGACTTGGCCAGCGCCTTGCGCGCCTCGTCGCTGCGACCCTCGCCGCGCTCGGCCTCGGCCACGTCCACCCAGAGACGCGCCTCGGCCAGTCCGGCTTCGCGGCCCTCGATCTTCGCCAGCCGTCGCGCCAGCGGGATGGCCTTGCGCGATTCGCGCACGTCGCCGAGAAGCCCGACCAGGGCGCGCAGGGCACCCGCGTGCTGCGGCTGGGCAGCCAGCACCTCTTCGTAGGCGGCGATGGCGCGGCGCAGGAAGCCCCCGGCGCGGAAGTCGTCGGCGAGTCCGAGCAGCGCGTCGAAGTTCGCCGCCTGGGCCAGGTCGGTGCGGAGCAGCAGGTTCTGGTGAAGATGGATCGCGCGGCCCACGTCGCCGCGCTGACGGTACAGGCGCGCCAGAGCCAGGTAGGCGTCGACGGCCTCGGTGTCGCTGCGGACCACGTCGTTGAGCAGCGCTTCGGCGGCGTCGAGATCGCCGTCCAGGGTGCAGATCAGCGCGCGTCGCATCGCCGCGTCGACGTCGCGCACCCCGCCTCCCAGCTTCCACGGCCGCTTCCAGCCGGCCACGGCGCTAGGCGCCCTTGCCTAGGCTCCCCACCGCAGCGCGCAGGTCCGGGGCCCCGCCCGCAGAGCCGCGGGGCGGCGCGTCCTCCTGGCTCGCCAGCGGCAGGTTGCGCAACTGGTGGAGCTCCGCCTCGAGCTTCGCGGCGTGTCGCCGCGCTCGGCGCGTGGCCAGCTTGGCGCGAGAGACGATCAGCGTGGCCAGCACACCGGCTGCCAGGACGCCCACGGCGAAGGCCGCGAAGAGCAGCAGCCAGACCGGCTGCATCGGCAGCTCGCCGGCCAGGTAGTCGATCGCGACCGGATTGGGATTGCGGGCGGCGAACTGCCACCCCCCGACCCACAGGCCCACGAAGAGGGCGAGCGAGACGAGTCGGCGCAGCAGCTTCATCGCGTGGCCACGCCCGTCACTCGTCGCGATCCTCGCTACCCGTGGATCCCAGCGGGCCGACCCGGTCCACCATCTCCTTGAGCTCCTTGCCGACCTTGAAGAAGGGCGTGCGCTTGGCCGGGATGTTCACCATCTCCCCGGTCTTCGGATTGCGCCCGTCTCGCGCCTCGCGAACCTTCACCTGGAAGCTACCGAAGCCGCGAATCTCGATGCGCTCGCCGCGGCGCAACGCGTCGGTCATCGCGTCGAAGATCGTGTTGACCACGACCTCGGTATCCTTCTTCGAGATGTGAGGTGTCCTCTCGGCGACCTGCTCGATGAGCCCGCTCTTGGTCATCGCTTCCTCTCCGCGCCCGACTGGCCTACTCGTCATCCGGCTCGCCGGCTTTCTCGGCGAGCTTCTCGGCGAGAAGGTCGCCGAGCGTGGACTTCTGCGTCTTCGCCTGCTGTGCGGCCAGCTCCTTCAGCGCCGTCCGCTGTTCCTTGTCGTGCACGGCCTTCATCGACAGCGAGATCTTCTGCTCACCGGGGTCGACCTTGGTGACGATGGCCTTCACCACGTCTTCCGGCTTGACCACGTCGCTCGGCTTGTCCACCGGCTCGGCGGCGAGCTCCGAGGTGTACACCAGACCCTCGATCCCCTCGGCCAGCTTCACGAACGCGCCGAAGTCGGTGACGCTGGTGACGACGCCCTCGACCTCGCTGCCCACCGGGTAGCTCTTCTGGATGCTGTCCCACGGGTTCGGCTGGAGCTGCTTGATGCCCAGCGAGAACTTCTCGTTCTCCTTGTCGATCTTGAGCACGACGGCTTCCACGGTGTCGCCCTTGTTGAAGCGCTCACCCGGATGCTTGACCTGCTCGGTCCACGAGATGTCCGAGACGTGCACCAGACCGTCGATGCCCTCCTCGAGGCCGACGAAGACCCCGAAGTTGGTGATGTTGCGAACCGTGCCCGAGACGCGCGTGTTGACCGGGTACTTCTCCTCGATCAGGCTCCACGGATTGGGCTCGGTCTGCTTGATGCCCAACGAGATCTTCCGATTGACCTCGTCGATGTCGAGCACCACCGCGTCGACCATCTCGCCCACCGACACCACCTTGGAGGGGTGCTTCACGCGCTTGGTCCAGGACATCTCCGAAACGTGGACCAGGCCCTCGATCCCCGGCTCGAGCTCGATGAAGGCGCCGTACTCCGCCAGGGAGACGACCCGGCCCTGGATGCGCTTGCCCAGCGGGTAGCGCATCGAGGCGTCGATCC
>JBFGIM010000073.1:0-14374 GCA_041577695.1 Myxococcota bacterium
CACCGTCACTTCGACGAGGTGAACCTGCGCTTCTACGTGCGCCGGAACGCACCGGAGGGGGTGCGCCGCGGCGTGGTCTTCGTCAAGGAGATCGTGCCCCGCCGCGCCATCGCATGGGTAGCGCGCTGGCGGTACAACGAGAACTACGTCCGGCGCCGCATGCGCCACGAGGACGAGATCGTCAGCCCCACGCGCCGCGCGGTCGTCTACGAATGGCGCACGCGCGGCGGTTGGAACCGGCTGGGAATCCAGGCTTCGGGCCCCTCGCGGGTACCCGATCGCGCGTCGGAGGAATCGTTCATCACGGAGCACTACTGGGGCTACGTCGGCCAGCGCGACGGCTCGACCCTCGAGTACCAGGTGGAGCACCCGCGCTGGCGGGTCTGGCGCGCGGTGGACGCGGGCCTCGACTGCGACGCCGAGCGCCTCTACGGCCCCGCGTTCGCGGATGCCCTCGTCGGCGCGCCCCACTCGGCCTTCCTGGCCGAAGGCTCCGAGGTGACCGTGCGCCGCGGGCGCACCCTGGCGTAGTCGCGCCGCTTCGAAACCCGGTATGCTGCAACTCGTGCGCTCCAGAGGCGCGCCCAAGGGGAGCCTGCGTGCAGGACGGCCGACCGCTGCGACTCCATCACCACGCATTCGTGGTACGCGACCAGGAGGCGACGCGCCGCTTCTATGAAGAGATCATCGGCTTGCCGCTCGTCGCCACCTGGTGCGAGGAGGAGGATTTCGGCGACGGGCCGGTCTCCTACTGCCACACCTTCTACGAGCTGGCCGATGGCGGTTGCCTGGCGTTCTTCCAGTTCGCTGCCCCCGAGGCGATGGCGCGCTTCGGTCCCGGGGCGCCGCCCTCACCCTTCGATCACGTCGCGCTCCTCGGCACCGCGCAGCTCCAGGCCGAGATCGTCGACCGGGCCGAGCGGGCCGGAGTGGGAACCATGGTGATCGACCACGGCTACTGCACGTCGCTCTACGCGACCGACCCCGATGGGCTGTTGATCGAGGTGGCGGTGGATGCGCCCGCCGCGCTCCGGGACGCCTCCGTGCACCGGGAGCGGGCCCGCGGCGAGCTGTCGCGCTGGCTGGCGGGCGACCATACCCCGAACAACACCTACCGCAGGTGACACCCGTGCAACCCGCCAGGCGCCTCTCCCTGAGCTTCGACAACGGCCCGTTCGCCGGCGTGACCGACGGGGTGCTCGCGCTGCTGGCGGAGCGCGAGCTGCCGGCGACGTTCTTCGTCTGCGGCAAGGACATCGCCGAGCCGCCCCGCCGCGCGCTGGTGCAGCGCGCGAAGGGCGAAGGGCATCGCATCGGCAACCACACCTTCAGCCATTCGGTGGAGCTGGGCGCCAGCGACGACCCCGGTGCGCCCGCCGCGGAGATCGGGCGCGCGCAGCAGGAGCTGGGCGACCTGGCCGACGCCGATCGCCTGTTCCGCCCCTACGGAGCCGGCGGCGTTCTCGGTCCGCGCCTGCTCAGCGCCGCCGCCGTCGATTTCCTGTGCGAGGGCTCCTACACCTGCGTGCTCTGGAACAGCGTCCCCCGCGACTGGGAGGACGTCGAGGGCTGGCCCGAGCGCGCCATGGCCGACGTCGAGCGACAGGATTGGACCCTGCTCGTGCTCCACGATGTGCCGACCGGTGCGATGAAGCAGCTGCCGCGCTTCCTGGACCGGGTTGGCGACGCGGGTGTCGAGATCGTGGCAGATCTCCCGCCGCCGTGCGTGCCGATCCGGCGCGGCGAGATCGTCGGCGCGCTAGACGCGATCGTGGCGGGCGGGTACGCCTGATCGCCCCCAAGCGGCTACTCCCAGTAGCCCCCCGGCGCGGGCGTCGGGGCCCGGTAGAGCCCGGTTCGCACGCGCAGGCCGAGCCCTTCGCCGACCGCCCTCATGGTTTCCGGACAGAAGGCGTAGGTGCGCAAGCGAGCGATCCGGCCGTCCTGCTCCTCGAAGCGGAAGATCACCTCGAGGGCCTCGCGTCCGCGTCGCGTCACGTGCCAGAGCAGGATCGGCTCGCCCTCGAAGTCGACGCACTCGGCCCGCACTGCGTCGGGTTGGAACTCGGCGGGCCACTCGTCGTGGCCGTGTACCACGTGGAAGAGGATGTTGCGCTCGGTGCGCTCGAAGGTCTCGCGGCCGAACTGGAGCGCCTCGCCGACGTTCTCGACGGAGGCGCCGTCGAGCAGGAGTGCCGCGAGGCCGGGGAGGTCCCCGGCGTGGTACAGCTCGACGAAACGAGCCACCAACGCCTTCGAGGGCAACGGCCGGTGCGAGGCAGCGGCACCTTCGGGCTCTCGCAGGCGACCGCGTCCGCGGTGGAGCGCCGTCTTGACGGCGCCGGTGGTGGTGGCCAGCAGGTCGGCAATCTCCTCGAGGGTCATCTCGAAGCTGTCCTTGAGCACGACGGCAGCGCGCTCCTGGGGTGAGAGGCGTTGCAGCAGCCGCTCGCCCGCGTCGTGGACGGAGCTGGATCGGGAGGGGTCTACATCCGGATCGGGTGCGTCGTCCGGATCGATGGCGGGTGCGCGCGACTCGATCTGGCGGCGGCGCTGCTCGTCGATCCAGACGTTCGTCGCCGTGCGCAGCAGGTAGGCGCGCGGGTTGCGGATGTCGTGGTTGATGAAGCCCAGGTGACCGAAGGTGCGGAGCAGGGTGTCCTGCACCAGGTCTTCCGCGTCCCAGAGGTTGCCGGTGAGACGGCGGCAGTAACCGTGAAGCGCTGGCCGTAGCGGCGCCAGCATGTCCACGTAGCGGTGCCAGGCCGTTCGCAGCTCATCGCGCAGCACGTCCGGGTTCTCGGGGTCGCCCATCTCGGGTCTCCTTCTTCTTCGCCGTGTCTCCACCCCATAGGACGGACGGGAGCCCGTCCAGGATACAGGCCAACCCAACGCCTCGGTGAGCGATCGCTCCCGATTCCGCTGGGAACGCCGCCGCCCCGCGCTTGGCGAACGGTTGGGCGGCCCGTAGGATCTCCGCGTGCGCCCCGATGTCCACCTCGAACCCGGTTGTCCCTGGTACACCCTCAGCGAGATGCGCCTGCCGAACGTGGACTGGTGCGAGATGCAGCAGTGCGCCTACGTGGTGGAGCCGGCCAACACCTGGTCCAATCTCGGCTACGTGGCGGTGGGCGTCGCGCTGTGGTTCCTGGCGCGCCGCTCCCCGTCGCCGCAGCTGCGCTTCGTCGCGCCGGCGGCCGTGCTGGTCGGGCTGGCCTCGGGCATCTATCACGCATCGTACACCTTCGCGCTCCAGATCCTCGACTTCCTGGGGATGTACGTGTTCTGCTACCTGCTACTCACCCTCAACCTGCGGCGGATGGGCGTGCTCGGCGCGGACGATTGGTGGCGGCGTTTCTGGCAGCTGGTGGTGGGCACCACCGTCCTGACGGTCGCCATCGACTTCCTCGAGGTGCCGATCCAGGGCCTGGTATTCCTGCTGATCGTGGCGATCATCGCGACGGAGCTTCGGGTGCGGCGGCGTGAGGCGCCCGCCACCCTCCGTTGGTTCGCACTCGCCATCGGACTGCTCACGGCGGGCGCCGTCTTCTCGGTGCTGGACGTGACGCGCACCTGGTGCGACCCGACCCATCCGGTGCTGCAGGGCCACGCCATCTGGCATCTGCTCTCTGCGCTTTCGCTCCTGGCTGCGTACTTCCACTATCGACGATTCGAAGCGGCGCTCGGCCCGGCTCGCACGCGAATCGACGGTCGCGTCGGCCCCGAGGCGGGGTGAGCGCGCGCGGGTCGGCGATCGCCGAGCTCCTGCTGCTCTTCGTCGTCGGCTCCCTGGTGGCCGTCCTCGCCAAGCTCGCCCTGCGCGAGGTGCCGCCCTTCAGCTTCGTCTGGCTCCAGATCGCGACCGGCGGCATCGCGCTGACGCTCTACACCTTCGGGCTGCGCCGGGAACGCGTCCCGCGCGGACTCGGTCGCGACGTCTGGATCTCGATCGCAGCCATCGGGATCACCTACTTCACGCTGAGCCGCGTCTTCTTCATGTTCGCGCTCGAGCGTCTTCCGGCCACCACCCACGCCTACCTGATCAACTTCACGGGCGTGGTCACGATGCTGATGAGCATCGCGATCCTGCGGGAACGGCCCTCGCGATTCCAGGTGGTGGGCGCTGTACTGGCGCTCGCGGGCCTGCGGGTCTTCTTCCGCGAGATCCCCCCGCCCGACGAGGTGACCGGCGTGCTCTACATGCTGGTCGCGGTGCTGGCGCTCGCCGCCTACAACACGGTCGCCCGCGGGATGGCGCTCGGCGTCGGTGCGGGGCTGTCCAACAACGTGGTCTCGACCGTGGCCCTGTGGATCGGGGGCGCGCCGGTGGTCGTGGCCGGGCTCGCGCTGGACTGGCCGCCACAGGTGGTCGGTTGGCAGCACTGGGCGATCGTCGTGCTGAACGGGGTCGTAGGCGTCGCCCTGACGCTCGCCGTCTTCAACCGGGTGCTGCGGACGCTCCGCTCCTTCGAGGCCAGCCTGCTGGCCTCGTCGGGCGTGATCTACACCGCGCTCTTCGCCATTCCGATTCTCGGCGAGGCCCTGGCGCTGCACCAGGTGGCGGGCATCGCCCTGATGCTGATCGGCCTCGCCCTGGTACAGGTGCGCCGCAGCGCGCTGCGCGCCTAGGAGGGCGGAACCATGTCCTCGGGCGCCACGTCGCGGGTGTGCTGGGCGAAGTGCCAGTGGTGGCCCTCCGGGTCCTCCGCCCCGTAGCGACGGTCGCCGTAGAACTGGTCGGCGGGCTCCTCGAGGATCTTCGCACCGGCCGCCGCGGTGTGCTCGTAGTGCTTGTCGACATCGTCCACGTAGACGTAGAGCGTCTGGGTCACGTGGCCGACGTGCTTGGGGTTCCGGTATTCGGGACCCGGGCAGCCGAGCATCAGCACGCCGTCGGCGAGCTCGAGCTCGGCGTGGATGATCTTGCCGTCGGGTCCGGGCATGCGCATGCGCTCGCGGAAGCCGAAGGTGGCGCTGAGCCAGTCGAGCATGCCGGCCACGTCTTCGTAGAGCAGGTACGGCGTGATCCGGGTCATGTTCTCCGGGGGGTTGGCAGACATCGGAGGACCTCCTCACGGTGGTTTGGGACGCCATCCTACCCCCGGGCCAGAAACGAATGTGTGCCGATCCGCCCGTCGGCTAGCCTCGGTCCATGCGTGCACTCTTGACCTGCTCGACGTTGCTGCTGCTGATTTCCGCCGCAACGGCTCATGCCGAGGGGCGCGCGCACCCCTCCGCCGAGGCGGTGCAGCCGCTGCCGGTGGGGAGCGTCGTGCCCGCGGTGCGCGTGAAGACGGTGCGCGGCGAGTCGGTGGATCTCTCCCGGCTCGTCCGCGACCGCGGCGCGCTCCTGGTCTTCTACCGCGGCGGCTGGTGACCGTACTGCAACACGCAGCTCGGCGAGCTGCGCAAGGTGAAGCCGGAGCTCGCGGAGCTCGGCTTCGACGTGGTGGCACTGAGTCCCGACCGGCCCGAGAAGATGATCGCGAGTCTCGAGGTGGAGGACCTCGGCTACCAGCTCTACTCTGACAGCGCCCTGGACGCAGCCCGCGCCTTCGGCATCGCCTTCCAGGTGCCAGCGGAGCAGCTCGCCCGCTATCGGCGCTTCGGAATCGATCTCGAGGCGGCCTCGGGCCGGACCCACCACCAGCTGCCGGTGCCGAGCGTGTTCCTGGTGGAGGCCGGCGGCACGATCCGCTGGCTCTACTCGAATCCCGACTACCGCATACGGCCCGACAATCAGCAGCTCCTGGAGGCCGCCCGTCGCTTCGCGGTACCGGAGCGCGACCCTGGGGAATAGCAGACCGACCGTCGTGCTTGTTCTCGGATCCGCCGCGGGGCGATAATGGGTCGATCCCAGGAGGTGCCCCCCATGGCGAACGGTCCCAAGACCACCCGCGTGAACGTCATCCCCACCCTGCGCTACGACGACTCCGCCGCGGCCGTGGACTGGCTGTGCAAGGCCTTCGGGTTCGAGCGGCACCTGGTGGTCCCGGGCGACGACGGCGAGGTCGTCCACGCACAGCTCGTCTTCGGCAACGGCATGGTGATGGTGGGCTCCATGCGCGACGACGCTTTCGGCCGCCACGTCACCACGCCGGCGCGCGCGGCCGGGCGGGGCACCGGTAGCCCGTACATCGTGGTCGAGGACGCCGACGCTCACCTGGAGCGGGCCGTGGCCGCTGGCGCCAAGATCGCGGTCGCCATCGAGGACGCCGTTTACGGCGGGCGCGGCTACAGCTGCCGCGATCCCGAGGGCCACCTGTGGAGCTTCGGAACCTACGACCCCTGGGCGCCCGAGTGACCGAGCTCTACGACGAGATCGGTCGCGGCTACCGCGACTACCGCCGGCCCGACCCGCGCATCGAGCGGGTGATCCTGGCGCGACTCGGCTCGGCGTCGAGCGTGGTGAACGTCGGTGCGGGCGCGGGCTCCTACGAGCCCCGCGACCGGCCCGTCGTCGCGGTGGAGCCTTCGCGCACCATGATCGATCAGCGCCCCTCCGAGGCTGCACCGGCGGTGCAGGCCACGGCCGTTGCGCTCCCGTTCCACGACGAGGCCTTCGACGCTTCGCTCGCGCTGCTGACCCTGCACCACTGGCCCGACCAACGGAAGGGATTGCAGGAGCTGCGCCGCGCGTCGCGCCGCCGGGTGGTGATCCTGACCTGGGAGCCATCGGAGCCGGAGTTCTGGCTGTTCGACTATTTTCCGGAGATCCTCGAGCTCGACCGTCCGCTCTTCCCAACCATGGAGGAACTGCGCCGCGAGCTGGGTCCCATCGAGGTGTCGGTGGTGCCGGTGCCCCACGACTGCACCGACGGCTTCCTCGGCGCGTACTGGCGGAGGCCCGCGGCCTACCTGGACCCGCGCGTGCGCGCCGCGATCTCGGGCTTCTCGAGGTTGCGCGACGAGGTCGGGCCGGGTCTGGAGCGCCTGCGCCGCGACCTGGAGTCGGGCGCGTGGCAGCGCCGCTGCGCCGGTGTCCTCTCACAGTCGGCTCTCGACCTCGGCTATCGACTGGTCGCGACCGCGTAGCGGGCGCGCTGGAGGCACGATGCAAGACACCGCAGCGAAGGCCGCCGAGCAGCGCTGGACCTTTGTCGAGGCGCCCCGGGCGGGCCCGTGAGCCTCCGGGTGCGCGCGCGCACGTCCGCGGACGATCCGTGGCTGGTCGAATCCGTCACCGCGGTGTGGGGTTCGCTGGAGATCGCGTCGCGGGGGCGCCTGCACCGGGCGGACCGGCTGCCGGGCCTGGTGGCCGAACGCGCCGGCTTCCAGGTAGGGCTGCTGACCTACCACATCGACGCGCAGCAACTCGAAGTCGTGACGATCCAGGCGACGGACCGGCGCACCGGTGTGGGAGGCGCGCTGCTCGAGGCCGCACGAGAGACCGCTCTCGAGCGCTGCTGCCGCCGCCTCTGGGTGGTGACGACCAACGACAACGTGGACGCAATCCGCTTCTACGAGCACATGGGAATGCGCCGGGTTGCGGTGCACCGCGGCGCGGTCGCCGAATCGCGGCGCCTCAAGCCATCGATCCCGCTGTGCGGGGCCGGCGGAGTCGCCCTCGAGGACGAGTGGGAGTTCGAGTGGGCCTTCGAGGCCGTGCGCTAGCCGGCCGGCGCGGGCCGGCTACTGGAACGAGCGCTGGAAGAGAGCCTCGATCGCTGCGCGGCCGTTCTCCTCTAGGAAGCGCGTACCGGTGCCGGTGAAGCGCCGGTGGGTGATCACCGGTCCCGCGTGAGCGGCCCACTGGTCGCCGTTCCACTGGAACCAGCCGTCCTGTTCCTGGTCGAACACGAAGAGCGGCTTGTTGCAGAGCTTGGCGAACTCGGCGCCCCAGCCGGTGCCGCCCTTCACGGTGCCGTCGTCCAGGATCTTGCCCACGACGTAGATCTCCTGGCCGTGGTTCACCTGGTGCCAGATGCTCTGGAGCACCTTCTTGAAGAGCGGCGTGTCGCGGTAGTGGCGGTGCATCAGGTTGCCGACGTAGGCCAGGCTGACGTCGCCCTTGAGCAGCTCTTCCTGGGTGAGCACACGGATGCCCCGCGTGCGCGCGTCCTTGTGGCCCTCGAAGGTGAAGTTCACCTCCTCGATGCCGCGCCGCTCGGCGGCGGCGCCGAAGGCGGACTCGGCCCCCCCCGCCGCCCCGCTGTAGAGAACGCATTCCTCGGGCTTCACGCCGGCTCCTCCTCGCATCGTCCGGTGGGACGATGACGAATTCCCGGCGCGGGCGCAGCCACCCGGCCCGGACTCAGGTCCGGCATGCATCGCGCCGATCCGATCCTTATCGCCCCGGGGCGAGGGAGGCGGTCCATGGCCGAGTGGCTCGCGGGCATCTCGATGGCGCTCCTGGTGGCGTGGGTGCTGGTGCGCCTGCGCCACGGCCGGCTGCGGGGCGAGATCGAGCGGCTCGGCGAGGAGCTCGCGGCGGCCGCCGCCGGCCTCTTCCTGGTCCAGCCCTGTCCCCGTTGCCACGAGTCCGAGATGCGATTGCTGGAGATCAACCCCAGCGCGCGCTCACTCCACTACGAGTGCCTCCACTGCCAGAAGCGGATGCGGGCGCCGGCGGGCCGCCCCGAGGCGGCCGCTGCAGCGCCGCTCCAGGAGCGCTTCCAGGCGCGCATCGAGGCTTACGGCCAGCGCCATCCCGAGCGGGATCCCGAGGTCGACGTGCTGTTCTGCACGCCGGCCTCTCCGCTGCCCTTCGAGCAGACCACCCGCCAGCCGATTCCCGAAGCGGTGCGCACCGAGGTGTGGCGCCGCGACCAGGGCTGCTGCGTGGGCTGCGGCGGCCGCGAGAACCTCGAGTTCGATCACATCATCCCCGTGTCGCGCGGGGGTGCCACCTCGGCGCGCAACCTCCAGCTGTTGTGCAAGAGCTGCAACCTGGGCAAGGGCGCCTCGATCTGAGCACCGGGTAGCGCGGGGCGCCGGCCCCGTGCCATGCTGGGCGTCACCATTGCCATGGTCGGACTCACGATGGAGGCGAGACTACGCAGTATCCGCTTCGCGTTGCGCGGAGTCGGACGGATGCTGCTCACCCAGCCCAACGCGCGGATCCACGCCGCCGCCACGGTAGGGGTCGTGGGCGCGGGGCTGGGGTTCGGGATCGGGCGCGGCGAATGGCTCGCGGTGACGCTGGCGATCGTGACGGTGTGGACCGCCGAGGCGCTGAACACCGCCTTCGAGGCGCTGTGCGACGTCGCCTCCCCGGAGTTCCACCCGCTGGTCGAGCGGGCCAAGGATACCGCCGCCGGCGGGGTGCTGATCGCGGCGGCGGGGTCGGTGGTGGTGGGGCTGATCGTGTTCGGACCGCCGCTGGTGGCGCTGCTCCGGTCCGTTGGCGCTTCCACCGCCCGGTGATAGCGTTGCCAGCCATGCCGATCTTCTCCCTGGCGGGCAAGCGCCCGGCGCATCTGGGCGTGTGCGAGGCGCGTCTCGCACCGTGCCCCTCGTCTCCCAACTGCGTGTCGAGCGACACCGAGCGGATCTCGCATCGGGTCGAGCCCTTCCGGCTCGCCGCGCCGCCGTTCGAGGCCTGGCGGGTGCTGCGCGAGGTCGTGGCGCAGCTGCCGCGCACCCGCATCGTCACCGAGGGCGACGACTATCTCCACGCCGAGTGCCAGAGCGCGCTGCTCGGCTTCGTGGACGACCTGGAGCTCCATCTGCGTTCGGAGCAGGGCATCGTCGCGGTGCGTTCCGCTTCGCGGCTGGGTCACTCGGACCTCGGCGTCAACCGCAAGCGGGTGGAGGCCCTTCGCGCCGCGCTGGCAGGTCGCGGCGCGGTCGAGGCCTAGCGGAGGCAGCGATGCTGCGCAGGATCTACTCGACGGCGTTCTGGCTGTTCATGGTGGCGAGCTCGATCCTGCTGTTCCCGGTCGCAGTCCTGGTCTGGGCGGTGACCCTTCCGTTCGATCCGCGCAAGCGGGTGCTGCACCTGTTCACCTGTACCTGGGCCTCGCTCTACAGCTGGTTGAACCCGATCTGGATGGTGCGCGTGGTGGGACGTGAGCGCATCCTCGACGACCGACCCGTCGTGATGGTGGCGAACCACCTGTCGCTGCTCGACATACTGGTGCTGTTCCGGCTCTTCGTGCACTTCAAATGGGTGTCGAAGATCGAGAACTTCCGGATTCCGTGCATCGGTTGGAACATGCGGCTCAACCGCTATATCGAGCTCAAGCGCGGCGACCGGGCCAGCGTGATCCAGATGATGGCCGAGTGCGAGCGCACGCTCGGCGAAGGTTCTTCGATCATGATGTTTCCGGAGGGCACCCGTTCGCCCAACGGACGCATGCGCCGCTTCAAGCCGGGCGCCTTCGAGCTGGCCAAACGGACCCGCACGCCGATCCAGCCGGTGCTGGTCCAGGGCACGGCCCAGGCGCTCCCCAAGCGCGGCTTCGTGCTCCAGGGCCGCCATCCGATCCAGATCCGCGTGCTCGACCCGATCCCGCCCGAGAGCTTCGAGCACCTCTCGGTCGAACAGCTGACCGAGCGCGTCCGCTCGCTGATGGCGACCGAGCTCGGCGAGTCCGAGGAGAAGGGGCTCGAGCCCCTGGCGAGTTGACGGCCGCGGCGGGCGTCCTCTCGGTGCGTCGGGGCACGCCGGCGGACCACGCGTTCCTGCGAACCATGCTGGTCGAGGCCGCCTTCTGGCGGCCGGGTATACCTCGACCCGAAGTGGATGCGGCGTTGACCCGCCCCGACCTCGCCCATCTCCTCGCGGACTGGGGCCGGGCTGGCGACACGGCCGTCATCGCCGAGTGCGACGCGGTTCCGGTGGGCGCCGCCTGGTATCGGCTGTGGACGGCCGAGCAGCACTCGTACGGCTTCGTGGATGCCGCGACGCCGGAGCTCGCCATCGGGGTGGAGCCCGGCGCGCGCGGTCGGGGCGTGGGGACGGCGCTGCTCGAGGCGCTGATCGAGTGCGCTCGCCAACAGAAGCTCAGGCGGTTGAGCCTGAGCGTCGAGAGCGACAATCCCGCGCTGCGCCTCTACCAGCGCCTGGGTTTCCGCCGCCACGGACAGGCCGAAGGCGCCTGGACCCTGGTGCTGCCGCTGGGCCGCTGAGACGGACTATTCGCCCGGGATGTCGCGGTCGAGCACGGTCTGCCGCCCATCCCGCCGGGCGCGCTCGATGGCCTCGTCGCAGATGCGCCGCACGATCGTAGACAGCGGGTCGAGTACGCGGTCCGAGGTGTTGTAGCCCGAGCGCTCGCGGATGTAGTCCTTCAGCCGACTCGCGACGATGAGCACTTCGTGCGGTGTGCCGGCCGGCGAGCCGGCGCCTCGATCGGGTCGTACCAGGCGCCGGCGGCCGCTCTTCTCCACCGGCGCCACGCTGGCGGGCGCCGGGCCGGGGGCGGTGGCTGGCGCGTCGGCGGTCATCGGAGCCGTCTTCTCCACGGCCCACGACTCGCGGTGGTTGGCCACGGGCAGGTGGACCTCCCAGCAAGGCACCGAGCAGAACGCCAGCGCCGTCCGCTTGCGGTTGCACGTGGATACGTTGCAGGCGTAGTAATCGGCGCCCAGTGCGATGGGCTTCTTGCACGCGCTGCAGCGACGCCACTGTCTGGCTTCGCTCATGAGTCGCGGCTCTGATGATGTCGCGGGTTCAGGATCGTCGCCTCTCGCATGCCCTCGAACAGCGAGTATAAGAGGATGGGCAGCAGCGTGCTCGGGTGCCAGTCAAGCGAATCCTCCGCCGCTCCGATAAGGCGCTCCCATGCGATGCCCGGCCTGCCATCACCGCTTCTCGATACGGGACGCCAGTCGGATCTTCAACCCGTTCCGGATCCACTGTCCTTCCTGTGCATCGGTGCTCTCGGCCCGCTCCTCATTCGGTCGCATGCTGCTGGTATCGCTGATGATCGGGACGGCCTGGGGCACCGCGGTCGTGGTCCTCGGGGCCGGCTGGAAGACCATCGCCGCCTCCATGGTTCTCGGCCTGGGGCCGCTCATCGCGGTGCTCACGCGCCGGATGCTGCAGCTGCATCACCGTCGTGCGAACCCGGTGCCCGGCTGGCACCACGGTCCGGGCCCCCGCTCGACCGCTGGCTACGCCGCCCTGGCGGCAAACCTGCTGCTGTACTTCTACGTACTGGGTGCCGCCGTGACGCGCTTCCTCGCCGGGCTCAACGCTCCGGAGCCGGGTCGGGTGCGGCCCATGTTGAGCATTCTGGGCGACTTCCACTACGTCTACCTGCCGGTAATCGCGTCCGTCCTCGGAATCGTCGGCATCCTGTCGCGCCGGGTCGCCGGTCGGATCTGCGCCCTGATCGCCAGCGGTTCGCTCGTGGTCATCGTCCTCGCGCCCGACCTCACCATCTGGCGCGTGCTCCGCGACTTCGGGCGCGACGGCAGCTCCACCATGAGCAACTGGCCCCACGTCGTCGCCGTAGCGTCGTTTGCCGTGCTCGGAATCGCCCTGTTGTGTACCCGCGGGGCCCGCCGTTACTACGGGCGAACCCTCGAGGCCGGGGACGGAAGAGCCTCCTCCTCGCCCGTCGACGTCGCCAAGGTGGCGGCCGGGAAGGGGATCCTCTAGCCTAAAGCCGCCAAGGAACAATTCCTGCCCGATTTCCTTTCGAGTTTCATCCCATTCGCAAGTCGGTCCAAGAGTCGGTTTCGAAGCACTTCCATCCGGACACGGGGTTCGATGGGAGCCATGTACGGGTCTGTGCCGTGCTCAACAGAGCTGCGTCGCGGTCCCATTTTGTCTGCCCGGAGCGATCCGGGCGCGAGGATCCAGTTTCGTGAAGAAGATCTATGTCGGAAACCTTGCCTGGAGCACGAACGACGCCGAGCTGAAGGACTTGTTCTCGGCCTTCGGAAGCGTTCACTCCGCTGCCGTCATCACCGACCGTGAAACCGGTCGCTCCCGTGGCTTCGGCTTCGTCGAGATGGATGACGCCGATGCTGACAAGGCGATCGCCGAGCTCAACGGCCGCGATCACTCTGGGCGCGCCCTGCGCGTGAACCAGGCCGAGGAGCGGCAGCGCCGCAGTCCCGGCAACCGCTGGTAGCGGGCGGGAGCCCCGCCTTCGGGTGGGGCTCCTCCCGTTTCCGACCCCGCCTCTCGAGAACCCCGCGCCGCCAGCCACCTGTCGAGACTCATCGCGTCTCCACCGAGCGCGGCTCGTCCCGCCCGGTTCGCTTCGAATCGCGTTCGGGCCGTACCCGCCATGTGATAACCTGAACCCCCGAACGGCACGGGTTCTGCTCGAACCCGGACAGGTGCGAACCCATGGCAGCCCCCTACGAGATCGATGCGCGGCAGGGCCGGGCCTGCATCCTCGGTGTCGCTCCGGACCTGGCGGCGGCCACCAGGGCCCTGCAGCAGCTCGCGGGCGATCCCGCATTCAAGCCCGATTACAGCGTGCTCGTGGACCTGAGCGACGTGGAGACCATCCCGAGCAAGCTCGACGTGGAGGGCCTGGCCCTCTGCCTGGTTTCCCTCCGCGAGCGCTACCGGGGCCGGGTGGCGCTGCTCTCGTCGCGGCCCCCGCTCTTCGGCAGCGTCCGCCGCGCCGCTCTCTTCGCTGCGGCCCACCGCTTTCCGCTGGATGCCTTCCGCACCCGCGAGCGGGCCGAGGCCTGGCTGGCGGAAGAAGGCCCCGAAGGCGCCTAGCTCCACTCCGCTTCGGTGTGTCCGGCCAGCCGCTCGATCCACCACCGGGGCGCCTGGCTCATCATCCCGTTCAGGTCCCAGTAGTCGCGCCAGAGCGCGATCTTTCCGTCGCGCACCACGTGGATCGTCACGAACGGGTTGCGCAGCGACTCGCCGGTTTCGAAGTGCCAGGTCTCGGTGTGCTCCACCACGACGCTCTCACCCTCGGCCACCACCCGGCGGATCTCGTGCTCGAAGCGCACGACGGGGTCGAGGCCCACCCGCAGCCGCTTGACAACGTTGGCCGGTCCGGTGGCGCCGGCGTCGGGCGCCGGCACGTCCTCGTAGTGCCCGTCCTCGGCGATGCATGCGGCGACGCCGTCGAAATCCTTGCGGTAGAGCGCTGCCCAGAGCTGCGCCACCACGCGCTTGTTGTCCTCGACGCCCACGATATCCTCCTACCTCCGCGGCCCGCTGTCGCATCCACCGACGACCCTGCACCGACACCCGTGAGGATCGATGACCCGCCGGCTCTGGGTTGCACTCCTGCTGCTCGTCTTCGCCGCTCCGGCTGCACACGCACACGGACCGACGGTCAAGGTGTCCTACGGCGGCGCCCGGCCCGAGCTGCTCACGATCGCGACGGGTCAGACCGTCCACTTCCAGAACCACAACACCGGGGCCGGCACCTGCACCCTCGTCGCCGACGATGGCACCTTCGAGAGCCCGACACTCGCACGCCGTGAGGGCTGGCACCATACC
>JBFGIM010000074.1:0-14288 GCA_041577695.1 Myxococcota bacterium
CGCCGGCACCGCCAGCGCCAGCGACCCCACGGCGATGATCCACGGGTCGTCGAGCCGGAGCAGCGACGTGGCCAGGCCGCCGCCCACCACCGCAGCGAGCCCGATCGGAAGCACGCACAGCAGGAAGAAGGCGGCGCCGAAGCCGAGCCCGCCCGCCTTCACCAGCCGTGCGAGGCGCCCGCCGCCGACCTCGCCGACCGCGCCGGGGCCGGCCTTCGGGTCGGGCTCTGCACCTGCCTCCGAATCCACGCGCAATCCGAGCGCGCGGAAGAACACGGAGTCCGGCGCGAGCCCGGCGACGGTGAGCCGCAGCCGGTCGGGCAAGGGGGACGGCCCGACGTTCCACTCGAGCCCGCTGCAACACTGCCGCTCGAAGTCGACGAGCCGGTCGAGCTGCTGCTGCATGGCCCCGCTCGCGGCGAAATCCATCGCGATTCCCGAGCCCCCGGGCAGCTCCTCGGCCCGGACGACCTGCGGGAGCAGCTCCCGCCGCAGCGTGTCGATCCGCTCGCGAAGCTGGTCGGGCGGCAGTGCGCAGACCGCCGGCTCGCCGATCGGGTCCTGGGGCCTGCGGTCGTCGTCTCCTGACATCCGATCCTCCGTGGGCGCAGGCCAGAAGATACGACTTCAAGTGGACTTCAAGTCAAGCCCCGACCGGCCGTGCCGGCTGGAGTCTAGAAGACGGTAGCCGGCGGCGGCGAGGGCCGCGCGCGCCCCGCCCACCATTCGCGCCCGCGGTAGACCAGGAAGCCCGCGCTCGCCAGCACCAGCAACGCGAACAGCACCTGGCCGAGCCGGGCCGTCCCCACCGTGGCGTAGGAAACGGCGAAGGCCGCGTCGTCCTCGGCCTGGTTGGCGTAGAGCTTCTCGAAGGCCAGGTGTACCCCCGCGCTCGGAACGCGGATCGGCAGCGACGGCACCGGGCGTACGCCGGCGCGCTCGATCGCGTCGAGCTCGGCCTGGAGCGCGGCGGCCGAAATCGGTGTCGCGGTCTCGACCAGATCCATGTTGCCGTCGGGCTCGGCGTAGCGGAAGCGGTCCGGCAGGTAGACGTCCCAGCGCGAGCGGGTCACCACCATGTCGGGCTTGGGCAACGCGGCGCCCACGCGTCCGACCCATCCCATGCTCGCGACGGGCGTTGCGTAGACCAGCTCGACGGGGAACCCCTCGGCGGAGTTGATCACCTTGATCAGGATCTCGGGCCCGGCCCCGTGCGCGTCCTCGCCCTCGGCGGACTCGGAGAGCGCGGGCTTCTCGGGCCTGCCGTCCACCGCGGCAGACCACACCTCGGCCCCGGCCGGAAGTCGCACCCGCAGGAACTGCTTGCGGCTGTTGCGCACCGTGAAGCGCGCGGTGGTCACCGCGAGCCCGTCGGCCGTGAAGAGCGTGCGGTAGTCGGCGCGGTCGATCGCCGCGCTCTGGACCGCGATCTCCTGGTGGCGGGTGATGCGCAGCGCCAGCGCGTGGGGCGGATCGACGTGGACGTACTTGAAGGCCAGCAGGATCGGGTTGGTCGTCTTCAGGATCAGCTGCTGGGGCAGGTCGCTCGGATCGACCGAGGAGAGCTGGTCTGCCGTGGCGGTCTGCACCTCCATGGCCGCCAGCGCCTCCACGGCGATCCGGCCCTGCTCGACTTCTGCCCCCACCACGCGCAGCGTCGGGACCGAGAGCTCGGAGTCTGCATCGGTCGTGATGCGCTCGTAGACGACGGTGACCCGGAACTGGCCCTCCATGTTCTGGGTGAACTCGACATCCACCCGCTGGCGGCCCCGTTCGACCTGGCCGCGGTGGCTCCGCAGCGAGGGCGCCGACAGGCTGAGCAGGTTCACATCGGGGGGAAGCTCGAGCTGGAGGCTGGCGAGGCCGCCGGACTTGACGTTGACGTCGACGCTCGCCGACCCCTTCAGCGTGACGTCGGTGAGGGAGATCAGCGTGTTCACCTCGGCGTCGAACTTGGCCAGGGAGGGCTCGGGCCGGGTGGTGGCGACGCGCAGCGTCGGACCGGTCTCGACGTACTTGAAGGTGTGGGCCACGGTGCGGTCGAGCCGCTCGCGGAAGAACGCCGGCAGCTGGTTCTCGCCCACGCGCGTGATGCCCTCGAGGGTCTCGGGCCGCAGCGCCACGTCGGAGGTCGACAGCAACGCCACCATGCCGCGTTGGCGCTGGACCGCGCGCGCCGTCAGCAGGGGAATCGCGAACTCCTGGTCCGGCGCGCCGCCGTCGGGCAGCGAGCGGTCGTAGTCGACGGCCAGACGCAGGGCTCCGGTGAGCGGGTGGTCGAGGAACACCGTCACGAGCTGGGACGCGCCCTCCCCTTCCGACGTGACGCGCCAGTCGGAGATCCCGCCGCTCCCCGACTGGATGCGGTTCACCTGCACGTTTCCGGGAAGCTCGAGCTCGACGGCCCGCAGCTCGCCGCGGGCGACCTCGAGCTCCAGCAGCGCCATGGCGTAGAGGACGCCTTCCTCGGCGTGGAACGCGTGGAAGACGCTGGCGTGGGCGCGCGTCTCGGTGGCGAGATCCTCGGGGACTGCTTCGGTCCACGACAGCTCTACATGGCGCGTCATGGGGACGTTGAAGGTGGCCCGGGTCGACTTCTCGTCGCTCTGCTGCGCGACGTTCGACGCCGGTTGCACCGTCACCTCCTTGCGACCGGGCAGCGTGAGCTCGAAGCGCGAGATCGGGATCTGCGGAATCTCGAGGCGGACCTGGGGCGGTCCGTCGCCGCGCTGTACGGGCACCTGGAACGAGAGCGAGACACGGTGCGCGCCGCGCCCGCGCACCACCGCCGCGAAGGAGCCGCCCGAGACCGCCACCGGCGCCGCAGCGCCGTCGACCTTCACCTCGTCCAGCGTCACGTGTACCGGCAGCAGCTCGAGGGTCACCGGCTCGTTGCTGGGAAGCTCGACGCTCAGCTCACCCGTCCACTCGATCGCGTCGCCCACCAGCGTGCCGGAGTAGACCGCACGGCTCAGCGTGTGTCCTTCCCGCGCCAGGCTGCGCCACGAAAGCTGGACGCCCGGAGTGGTGGGCACGGTTGCGGTGAGGGTGGTGCGACCTCCGTCGGAGCGGACGGAGACGCCCGCGGCGGGAATCGCCGACGCCTCGAGGCCGTCGCCCGGCAGGTTGGCCCGCAGCTTCGTCGCCGCCGCCTCCGGCAACGGGAGCGGCAAGGTGAAGCCCGCGCTCGAGCGGACCGCATCCACGGTGTAGTGGAGCTTCATGGCGTAGGAGCCGGGGGCCTGGACGCCCCACGCCAGGCCCGCCGGTGTGCTCATCAGCTGGACCGGCTTGCCGTCCACGGTGACCGTGCCGACGGGAGTGGCGGGCGGCAGGATCGGAACCAGCACCCACTGGTCTTCGAACACCTGGATGTCCAGCGCGACCCGGATCTCGGCGCTGGCGCGCCCGGCATTCTCCTCGACCCGGACGTCCACCTCGGCACTGCCCAGCGCAAAGCCGCTCGGCGCGCGCCGCGGCTGCTTGGCGGCCTCGACCAGCTGCTGGTAGATCGCGAGGGGAATCTGCACCTCGCCGTTGGGGGTTTCGCGCGCGAGCGCCGGGTCGGCGGTTGCGAGCGTCAGGAAGGCGGCGAGTCCGAGGGCGGTGATCTTCATCGGTTCGTTCTCCGTGGTTCGCGCGGCTACTCCAGGGGCAGGCGCGGAAGGGTCCGGTGATAACCGGCGAGCTGGAGTGAATCGGCCAGGTAGTTGCGGGGTTCCGGAAGGCGGAGCAGCCCCGGCTCGAGAAGCGCGGCGTACTCGCCCAGCATGGCGATGTCTCGCTGCACGTCGCTGTCGTTCTGGAAGCCGCTCTCCTCGGCGGCGAAGCTCGCGAGCAGCTCGCGCACGCCGTTCACTTCGGCGATGGCGCGGGCGTCGTCGCCCCGGAGCAGCGCACGCCCGGCCTCCTTGAGCGCCTCCGAGAGGCGAACCGCCAGCAGGTTCTTGACGACGTTGCGCTCGAGGGGGCCCGCCTCGGTTTCACCGGACGGGAGGGTCAGGTTCGCACGCGCCACGCCGTTGCGGAGGTGAACCAGATCCTTGTAGCGCACCGTCACGTCGGCGATCGGCCCCGGCCCCGGTGCCACCACGTCGAGCAGCACGACGCTGGCATCGCCGGCGTGGTAGGCGGGAATCACGATCTGGATGCCGTCTTCGTCCTCGCCGCGGTCGGCCTCGATGCCGAGGTTGCGCGCCAGGCGCCGGTCGATGCTCGTCTCCGCCGCGCGCACGTTCTGGGCATCGGCGGCATCGAGGGGCTCCGACCCGATCACCTCGACCAGCTTCACGCCCGGGGCGAGGCGGATGCGCAGGCGCAGGGCGCGGGCGATCACCCGACTGAGCGAGGTGAGCTCGCTCCGAACCAGACGCTCGGCGTCCCCCGGCGCGCCCATCAGACGCCGGTTGCCCTGCCCGGCGAGGACGAGGCGCTCGATCTCCTCGAGCTGGATCTGCTCTCCGATGGCGACGACGCTGATCGGCACCCCCGCTACGGCGCTGTCCTGGGCGAGCGCGATCAGCGGTGCCGCGGCGTCCCCCAGCGGTCCGGCCGTCACCAGCACGACGACGCTGCTGCCGAGCTGCGACGCGGGATCGTCGCCACGGCGCACGTCTTCGATGGCGGCGGCCACCGCTTCCTCGAGCCCCAACACCGGCGCGCCCGCCTTGGGAAGGTCGTCGCCGAAGACCTCGTCGAGGGCCACCGACAGCGGACCGTGCCGGAAGCCCTCGGCCTCCACGACGGTTGCGCCGGGGCGCCCGGCCACGGTCAGGCTGAAGCGGTCGCCCACGTCGCGGGCCGAGCGGAAGGCGTCCACCAGGGCTCGCGCCGAGCGCTCGGTCTCGGGCGAGACGGCGCCGCGCAGGTCGAGCACCACGCCGACGTTCATGGGCGGACGCAGGCCGCGGTGGCGCTCGGTTCCGCGCAGCCCCACCTGCACCAGCACGCGCCCCTCACCATCCAGGCCGTTGCGGTCGGCGTTGAGCACCACGGCCATGGCGGCGTGGTCGGGAGGATCGAAGAGCAGGTCGTTCTGTCGCGCGGCCGCCTCGAGCACCAGCGGAGTGGCCGACTGCGCCTGGAGCGCCGCGGGGCTCTGCTGGGCGAGGCGCGCCTCGAGCCAGCGGACCACCGGGTCGCCCGGCACGTAGGTGTTGGCCCAGTAGCCGCGCGGCGTCTGGAACGCCAACTGCTCGAGCGAGCGGCGCTGCTGCTGGAAGCGCTGTGCCGGTGAGAGCTGGACGGGCGCCCGCGCGGGCTCGTTCTTGTCGCGCGATCCGCTGCCTTCCCGGGTCAGCCGTCCGACGTCGATGAAGCGGCGGATCTTCCCGCCGGTCCCGGGTTCCGTCAGGCGCCGCCGCTCCGCGTCCGCCTCGCTCGGGACGCCCGCGTCGCTCCGGTAGCCGAAGGCCTCGTTGAGGCGCTGGTTGCGGCTCTGGGTGCTGTAGTAGTCGAGCTTGGCCAGCAGGTCGCGGCTCGCATACTGGGCATCCGCCTCGCCGGCGAGTCCGGCCTTCCGCTTCGCCTCCTCGGGCCCGCGCAGCTCCGGGGCGTCGCTCACGTAGCCGAGCGCCTTGAGCTGGCCGGTCCGCATGTCGTCGAGCTCGACGTCCTCGCTGGAGGGCTTGGCAGCATCCGCTGCGGGCGGCTCCGTGGCCTCGCTGGCCGGGAGCTCCCGCACGCTCTCCATGTTCCCGACAACGGGGTCCGACTCGTCGCTCCCCGTGAGCCCGCCCAACGGCCAGGCGCTCTCCGTGCTCGCATCGCGAAATTCTGGCGTCAGGAGCAGCCGACCCGAGACGACGAACACGACGCAGACGGTGGCGGCGGTGGCGATCCACTTCGGCTGGCGCAGCGCCGCAGCCCACCGCGAAGTTCGGCCGGGGCCCGAGCGGCGCCGCGTCGCCGGCGCGGGCTCCGCGGGCCTCCGCGCGTTCGCCACCGCTCGGGTCACCGCCGCATCCGGTGCGTCGATCGCGGGCAGCGCAGTGAAGGCCGCATCGAGCTCTCCCATCGCCTGGAGCAGCGCGTAGCATTCTTCGCAAGACACCAGGTGCTCCTGCGCACTCTCGTCGGCCTGCAGTGCAGTCGGTCCCGCATCCGCCAGGAGCGACTGGATCTCGCGGCAGCGGGAACTCATGACGGCTCCTCTCGCACGGCCGCGGCGTTGCGCCGGGCCAGGGCCCGGGCCAGCGTCAGGCGCGCGCGGCGCAGCCGGGTCTTCAGGGTGTTGACGGGGATCCGGAGGATCTCGGCGGCCTCCTGCTGGTCGAGGCGCTGCACGGCGCAGAGCACCAGGACCTCGCGTTGCGCCAGCGGGAGCCGATCCATCGCCTGCTCGAGCCAACCCGCGGTCTCGCGAGCCTCGGCCTGCTGGTAGCCGTCGGGATCTGCCGCGGGCGCCTCCTCGGGCGCCGAGGCCGGGAACACCAGCCGCCGCACGCGCATGCGGCGCCGGTGGTTGCGAACGGCGTTCGCCACGATCGTGAACACCCACGGGTGCAGCGGGCGCTCGGGCTGGTAGCTGCCGGCGGCGTTGTGGACGCTGAGGAAGATGTCCTGGAACAGGTCGTCGCGCGCGGCGGGCTCGACCCCGCAGCGCACCAGGTAGCCGAAGACGGGCGCCCGGTAGCGGGCCACGAGCTCGGCGAAGGCCTCGGCTTCTCCCTCGCGATGGCGAACCAGCAGCCGACCTTCGGTGAGCGCGTCGGTCGGGGCCGGATCGTCCGGCAGTCGCGAGCTGGAGCGCACCATGGAAACTTCCCACATTCCGGAGACCTGCATCCCATCCACGACCCCCATACACCCGAGCGGGGCATCGCGTTTCAGGAAACAGGTCTGGGTATGCTGGGATTCTGGATCAGCGGGGTGCCCGGCGGTGGAAGCGCACGAGCAACTTCCGGCCTCAAATCCCCGCCTAGGGACCCGAGCGGCGGATCTCCGTCACGGTATACGTCCCCCCCTCTTCCTTCACCTTGAAGTCGACCTCGGCGCCGGCCTCGAGACCTTCGAGCGCCACACCCGGCGCCACTTCGAAGGTCATGGTCATCGCCTTCATCAGGCCCGGGATGTCACCGTGATCGAGAATCACCTTGCGACCCTCGGCGTCGACGCCCTGCACGATGCCGTGACCCGGGCTTCCGTCTTCCGGCGCGCCGCTGCACGCGAAGGCGGCGACCGCCACGCCGACCCCGAGTGTCACCACGATTGCGATCCGTCCCAGACCCCTCATTGCCTTCCTCCTCGTCCGGCTCCCCGGTGACATTGCGTGGAGGCTAGCGCCCTTGTCCCGGCATGGGTCGTGGGGCAGCCTTTCGTCGCATGACCGCGATCTTCCTCGACGGCGACGCGTGCCCCGTGAAGGACGAGACCTATGTGGTGGCCACGCGCTACGGGGTCTCGGTGGCCGTCGTGTCGAACAGCCATCTCTACGTGCCGGAGGGCATGGGCGTGGAGCTGATCCTGGTGGAACAGGGGCCCGATGCCGCCGACGACTGGATCGCGGAGCGCGCCCGGCCCGGCGACGTGGTCGTGACCGCCGACCTTCCGCTGGCGGCGCGCTGCCTCGAAGCCGGTGCGCGCGTGCTCGGCACCACCGGCCGCGAGTTCGACGACGGATCCATCGGCGGCCTGCTGGCCACCCGCGCGTTGAAGGAGCACCTGCGCGGCGCGGGCGTCACCACCGGCGGCCCCGCGCCCCTCTCGGGCAAGGACCGCTCGCGCTTCGCCTCGAAGCTCGACGAGCTGGTGCAGAAGAGCCTGCGCGAGCTTCCGCCCGAGACGTCGGGCTAGCGGGCAGGAATGAGCAACCCGGAAGCGCGCCGCCTTCGCCAGCTGCTGGAGGGCCTCCAGATCGACCCTTCCTCCCAGCAGCCGGCCAGCGTCCAGCGGGCGGTCCTTCTGGCCCGGCTGCTCCAGGAGCGCGCCGCGCAGCTGCAGACCGCGCCGGAGCGTCGCCAGCAGTCCGAGCTGGATCGGATGATCCGGGGGGTCGGCGACAAGGAGACGCTCGTCCAGATCACCGATCAGGCCTTCCGCTCGCGCAGGCCGCATCGGGCCGCCGAGCAGCTCACGCACATCCTGGACGTCCAGGGCATCCCGCGCTTCTTCAGCCCGCTCGACCGGGCGCTGCTCCTGGGGTTCCAGTCCTTCGGCGACTACCTGCCCGGCGTCGCCATGCCCCTGGTCAAGGAGAAGATGCACCGGGAGACGGCCAACGTGATCCTGCCCGCCGAGCGGGAGCTGCTGGCCGCGCACCTCGCGTCGCGCCGCGAGCAGGGTCTGCGCATGAACGTCAACTACCTCGGCGAGGCGCTCCTGGGCGAGGCGGAGGCCGAGCGACGCCTGCACGGGTACCTGGAAGCGTTGCAGCTTGCGGAGATCGAGGTCATCTCGATCAAGATCTCGACCATCTACTCGCAGACCTCGGCGAGCGCCCGCGAGCACACCGTGGAGGCGTTGTGCGACCGGCTCGAGCTCCTCTATCGGGCCGCGTCGAAGCTCCGTTTCACCCGGGCGGACGGAACCGCAGTGCCGAAGTTCGTCTACCTGGACATGGAGGAGTACCGCGACATGACGCTCACCGCGGATGCCTTCATGCGCACGCTCGACCGCCCGGGTCTCGAGCAGGTCCAGGCGGGCCTCGCCCTCCAGGCCTACATCCCCGATGCGCACCGCGTCCAGCGCGACATCAACGGGTGGGCGCGCCGTCGGGTCGCCGCCGGGGGCGCACCCGTGACGATCCGGCTGGTCAAGGGCGCCAACATGGACATGGAGCGGGTGGAGGCCTCGCTGCACGGCTGGCCGCAAGCGCCCTTCAAGACCAAGGTCGAGACGGACGCGAACTACAAGCGCATGCTGCGGACCGGGATGGAGCGCGAGAATCTCGGGGCGGTCCACCTCGGCATCGCCTCTCACAACCTCTTCGATCTCGCATACGGCCTGGTGTTGGCCGTCGAGAACGACGCACTCGATCGAATCCAGTTCGAGATGCTCGAGGGCATGGCCAATGCCCAGCGTCGCGCACTGTTCGAACAGACCCAACGCGTGCTGCTCTACGCGCCCGCCTGCGGCAAGGAGAACTTCATCCACGCGATCGGCTACCTGTTCCGCCGCCTGGACGAGAACACCGGGCCGGAGAACTTCCTGCGCCACGCGTTCCGCATCCACGTGGGCAGCGAGGCGTGGGACCGGCTCGAGCGTGGTTTCCTGGAGGCATTCGACCGCATCGAGACGGTCTCCGACGAGCCGCGGCGCAGCCAGGATCGAAGCCGCCCGCCCACGCGGCCCGCGGAGCGGTCGTGGCCGAGCTTCGTGAACGAGCCCGACACGGACTGGTCCCTGGCCCCCAATGCGGCCTGGGCGCAGAGCCTCCTGGACGGATGGCGGAACCGCTGCGGGGACGCGGCCGCCGAGATCCCCATCGTAATCGACGGGGAGGAGATCTTCGACGATCGCGAGTGCGGCGAGTGCCTCGATCCATCGCGTCCCGGCACGCGGGTCGGACGTCATCGGCAGGCTGGCGTCGACGACGTCGAGCGCGCCGTCGCCTGCGCCCGCGCCGATCGGGACGGCTGGCGCTCCCGACCGCAGGCCGAACGGTCTGCACTGCTGCGCGAGGTGGCCCACGAGATTCGCGGCGCGCGCGCGGACCTGATGGGCGCGACACTGGCGGACGCGGGCAAGATCCTGACCGAGTCCGACCCGGAGGTGTCGGAGGCGGTGGATTTCGTGGAGTTCTACGCGAACACGGCGCAGGACTTCCACACCCTTCCGGGCCTGGCCGCGCGCGGCAAGGGCGTCGTGGTCGTCGTACCGCCCTGGAACTTCCCGATCGCGATTCCGTGCGGAGGCATTGCAGCGGCGCTGGCGGCCGGCAACACGGTGATCCTCAAGCCGGCGCCGGAGACCGTTCTGGTGGCGTGGGAGCTCTGCCGCTGCTTCTGGCGCGCGGGCATCTCGCAGCGGACGCTTCAGTTCGCGCCCTGCCCGGAGGCGGCCGGGGCGAGCCGTCTGGTGCGCCACGGCGACGTGGACGCGGTGATCCTCACCGGTGCGACCGAGACGGCGCGTCTCTTCCTCGGCATGAGGCCCGAGATGCACCTCGTGGCCGAGACCGGGGGGAAGAACGCGACGGTCGTGACGGCGCTCTCGGACCGCGACCTCGCGGTCAAACACGTGGTGCATTCCGCCTTCAGTCACGCCGGACAGAAGTGCTCGGCGACCTCGCTCCTGCTGCTCGAGGAGGAGGTCTACGAGGACCCCGACTTCCGCCGCGTGCTGTGCGATGCAGCCGAGAGCATGGCGGTGGGCTCCGCGTGGGAGCTTTCGACCCGGGTGGGCCCGCTGATCCGACCCCCGAGTGGGCCGCTCGAGCGGGGCCTCGAAGAGCTCGAGCCCGGCGAGTCCTGGGCGTCGATGCCGCGACAGGTGGGAGGCAACACCCAGCTCTGGACGCCCGGAATCAAGTGGGACGTCCAGCCGGGCAGCTTCACCCATGTCACCGAGCTGTTCGGACCCGTCCTCGGTGTCATGAAGTTCCGCCACCTGTCGGACGCCATCGCCCTGGTGAACCAGACCGGCTACGGACTCACGAGCGGTCTCGAAAGCCTCGACGATCGCGAGCAGGAGCTCTGGGTCGAGGGCATCCAGGCGGGCAACCTCTACGTGAACCGCACGACCGTGGGTGCAATCGTGCTGCGCCAGCCCTTCGGAGGCACGGGAAAGTCCGCCTTCGGACCGGGCATCAAGGCCGGCGGCCCGAACTACGTGGCCCAGTTCATCGACTTCGAGACGACCGGCGAGCCGCCGGGCTCCGACGCGGTCGCCGACCCTCCGCTCGACGCGCTTCGCCGCGCGCTGGCCGGGCGCCTGGAAGCCGGGCAGAGCCCCTGGCCGGAGGCCGAGGTGCGGCGCGCGATCGCGGCGATCGGCAGCTACGACCGACACGTGCGCGAGGAGTTCAGCCGCAGCCACGATCACGCGGGTCTGATCGGCCAGGACAACCTCCGGCGCTACCGACCCGTCCGTGAGCTCCGCGTGCGGGTGGAAGCCGAGGATGGCTTCTTCGAGCTGTTCGGGCGCGTCTGTGCCGCACGGGCGGCGGGCTGTCGCGTGACGGTGAGCCTGCCGCCCGGGTACGCCGATCCCGCCCTCGACCTGCTCGAAGAGCTCACCCAGGACTGGGCCGCCGAGATCGAGTTCGTCGAGGAGTCGGACGAGGCGCTGGCGCGCGCGATCCGGGAGGGCCGCACCGAGCGCGTGCGCTACTCGGGTCCCGAGCGCGTGCCCAGCGTGGTACGTGAGGCCGTGGCGGCAACGGGTCGCTACGTCGCTGACGCACCCGTGCTGGCCGAGGGCCGGGTCGAGCTGCTCTGGTACCTCCGCGAGCAGAGCCTCTCGATCGACTACCACCGCTACGGCAACCTGGGCGCCCGCGCCTCGGAGGAGCGGGCCGATACGCTCTGATTCGTCGCCGAGGCCTACGGTCCGAAGATGGCCAGCAGGAACTCGAAAGGCTCCTGGAGCGGTCCAAGCGGACGGATGCGATCGGAGTACTCGTCCACGTCGGGCGTACCGTTCCAGGTCTTGTAGACGACGACTTCGTTCACGAGCACGAGCGAGGCGCCGAAGTCCCAGCCTCGGGTCCGTTCCTGGCGCCGGAAGCTGAGCACGTCGAGCAGCCAGAAGCCGAGTCGTTTCTCCTGGCGCACGGACAGGTCGAGCGCGACGCCGCGACACTGGTCGCGCGCGTCGATGCACTCACGAATCGGCTCTGGGAGGTGTTCGTGGGCGAGGGGTCCGATCGGAACGAGCTCCCGGATCAGCTCGAGGTAGCTCAAGCGCCGTAGGTTCGGAGCCAGCATGGGCTCGAATCCCAGGGTGCCGAGCTCCTCCGCGGTGGTCCGATGCTCGACGATCTGGTCATAGGCGGCCTTCGCGTCCTCGAAGTGGGTCCACTCGACCTCGGTCCGCTGCTCGGACTTCGGGAGCAGGAACGAACAGCCCAGCAAGGGTGTCAAGAGCAGTACACAGACGAACCGTCTCACGGATGCCCTCCTGGTGGCTCGGGTTCGTAGCAAACGAGTGGCTCCCAGCAACGCTCCGTCGCAGCGACTTGTGCGGGCGCAGACTTTCAGCCTTTCGCCGCGGTCCGTCAAGCGAGGGCGGGTCCATCTCCTGCGGGCACCTTCACTGCACGGGCGTGTACCAGATCGGCGAGGTGTAGGCGCGCTCCTGGATCGAGAGCGGACGCCCGGTCTGCTTCGGATCGATCTGGAGGGCGACGGCGTCGCGGAGCGAGTGGCGCGGCGTCGGAACTTCGAGGACCCGCAGGTAGTAGAAGGCGCGCTGCTCGGGGTCGAAGTCCGGATCGGTCCACACCGCGGCGAGCGTCGCGGACCCGTGCTCGTGGGTGTAGGTGGCCGTGGTCGGATCCACCGTGTCCGGGACCGGCGGCACGCGGCCGTCGGCTCCGGCGACGCGATCGCCCGACCAGACCACGTCGTGGACCTTCTCGTGGGTGACGCCGTCCCCGAGCCAGCCCTTCACCAGCTGCACCCGGTCGAGGGGCGCGCTCTTCGGGTCCATCGCGGCGTGGATCAGGAACGACGGAGCCGTTCGCAACGCGACCAGCTCGCCGCCCATGGGCACGCCGCCGGCCGCACCCACGGCCGCGATGTCGGGCTCGTTCTCGTCGCCGGGCGCGAAGCCGGTGCCGCCGAAGACGCGCACGGCGATGCGGGGCCCGGTGGTCGCGTACACCTCGCGCCGCTTGAACGCCCGCAGGATCGCGTCGCGCGTGTTCTCCTCGACCCACACCGCCGCCAGCCCCGAGGCGGACATGGCCCAGCCGGTCGGGCCGCCGGCGCGCCGCCAGTCGTCCGCCTTGGCTTCCGGCGTCGAGTCGCGCGGGACCTTTCCCCAGAAGTTCGGCTCTTCGGCCGAGGCGAGACCGGTGTGCGCATCGGTCGAGCCGATCAACCCGAAGCGGTACGGGTTGGAGCCGATGCGCTCCTCGATCGCGAGCCCGGTGCGGAGGCCCTCGCGCACGTAGTCGCCGGGCCTTGCCTGGTACGGCGGCGGGTTCTGCTGGATGTAGTAGGGATAGAGCTCGAAGTCGGCGAAGGGGTCGTCGGGCGAGATCTCCGGGTGGGTCTCCGAGTCGCCCTTGATCTGGGTCACCTCGACCACCGTCTCCCACCTGGCGCGCTGCGCCGCCCACGCTTCGTCGATGAGCGTGCCGCGCAATCGCTTCTCGGCGGGGAACATGTAGCCCTTGGAGATGTTCGAGTTGTGGGGAATCGCGGTGAACTCGGCGCCGGTTGCGGCCGAGGTCTCGTCGAGCCACTTCCAGAGATCCTCGGGGTACATGCTGTCCGAGGACGCCCACGGCAGGAACTTGCCGGCCACGCTGGCGTCGGCGCTGGTGAAGACCACCCGGTGCAGGTTGGCGCCGCCCGGGATCGAGCTCCACT
Organism: Myxococcota bacterium; assembly: GCA_041577695.1. Classification (GTDB taxonomy): domain Bacteria; phylum Myxococcota_A; class UBA9160; order UBA9160; family PR03; genus JASJBO01. The sequence continues at coordinate 13,479 of JBFGIM010000074.1, forward strand.
CCCAGCCGATCAGCGCCGTGAAGCGACCCGGCGCGTCGTGGGCATCGGCCGCCTCGATCATCTCCTGCCAGACGGTCCGCGTCATCGCCGCGGCGCCCGGAATCGGAAGCGAGGGCGGTCTGCCCGCCGCCTGCTCCACATCATTGGTGTCGGGCAGGAGCGATGTGAACGCCGACTGCCCCTCGTCGTCCTCGACCACACCGCGCAGCCACCGCTCGGCGTACCAGGCCTTGAGGCGATCCACGGGGCCCATCCCCTCGCGCGGAATCCCCCGCTCGACGATGTGGCGGATCACGCCCAGGTACTCGGCGTGGTCCGCCACCACCAGGAAGTCGAGCGGCGTCTCGATCTGCACCCGCGCGCGGTTCCCCGGGTGCACGACCGGCAGGCCCTTCGCATAGCGATAGGCCGTGTCCGGGTCGGCGGTCATGTTGCGGTTCAGGTAGGCGTCGAAGGAGTTCGAGGTGTGGACATGGGTATCGCCCCACAGGAGCTTCTTCTCGGCCGCGGCGGCGGGAGCGGCGCAGAAGAGGACGAGTGTGGCCAGGGCGATCGGAGCTGTGGACACGGGACGATCTCTCGTACGGGAGAAGGATCCTACCCCAGCTTCGAAGCGGCGGGATACCCTCTCGACGGAGGCCACCCTGTACGCCCTCGTCCTCGCACTTCTCTCGGCGGTGCTCTTCGGCGCGTCCACGCCGGCGAGCAAGCTGCTGCTGGAGAGCCTCGGAGCCTTCCAGCTGGCGGGCCTGCTCTACCTGGGCGCGGCGCTCGGCATGGCGCTGCCGCTGCTGCGCGAGCGCCGGCAGC
>JBFGIM010000075.1:0-14148 GCA_041577695.1 Myxococcota bacterium
CCGGCGACGACGACGCGCTGCGCGCGATCGCGACCGGACCCGACGGCGCTCTGGAGGGCATGGCGCCGGGTTCGGTCCTCGTCGATCACACCACCGTGTCCGCCGCCGTGACCCGCGAGGTGTCCGCCGCCGCCGCCTCGCGCGGTGTCGGCCTGGTGGATGCACCCGTCTCCGGCGGTGAGGAGGGGGCGCGGCGCGGCGCGCTCACCGTGATGGCCGGCGGCGCCGAGGCGGACTTCCGCCGCGTCGAGCCCCTGCTGACCTGCTACGCCAGGCGGGCCACCCTGTTGGGGCCGAGCGGCGCCGGCCAGCTGGCCAAGATGGTCAACCAGATCTGCATCGCGGGCCTGCTCGAAGGGCTGGCCGAGGGGCTCGCCTTCGCCGAGCGCGCGGGCCTCGATCCGGCGGCGGTGGCGGACGTGATCGGGCACGGCGCCGCGGGCTCGTGGCAGCTCGAGCATCGCGCCGCAACGATGATCGAGGGTCGCTTCGACTTCGGCTTCGCCGTGAACTGGATGCGCAAGGACCTGGGCATCGCGTTGGCCGAGGCCCGCGCGAACGGCGCGCGCCTGCCGGTGGCCGCCGTGGTCGACCAGCTCTACGGCCGACTCCAGCAACGCGGCCTGGGCCGCGCCGACACCTCGAGCCTGATCGAGCTGCTGAGACGCTAGGGGTGGTAGCCGCTGGGGCCGGGGGGGAAGAAGAGCCGGAGCACGACCCAGCCGAAGTCGTCGTTGTCCACGTCGCCGTCGCCGTCGAGATCGTGGTTCGGGTTCGAGAGGTCGAGCTGCATCCGTTCGAGGTCGCCGCGGGCGGAGGGAGGGACCGTCACGCCCCAGGACGTGGTGACCACGCCGTCGCCGTCGACGTCGGCGTCGCAGAGGTTGCCGTAGCCGTCCGAGTTCGTGTCGCGCTGGTCCGGGTTGGGGACGAGGGTGCAGTTGTCCACGACGTCGAGCACCCCGTCGCCGTCGGTGTCGTTCGACGCCGGGTAGGGGGTGCCGGCCTTCGTGAGCGGATCGCCCACGTAGAGGTTCATCCAGCCCAGATACGGAACGCTCCGGTAGTAGGCTTCGATGGCCGACGCGCCCTGGTGATAGTGGCGCAGCAGCTGCTGGGGCTGGGCCACGCCGCCGATGAGCGGCTCCCAGGTGTTCCCCGCCGCTCCCGCCACGCCGAGCGCGATCAGGTCGGCGAGGGTGGACTGTCCATAGGTCACCGGCGCGGTGAAGGTGCGCCCGCTGGTGCTGACGATGTCGGTGACGATTGCGCGCGGCTGGAAGCTGCCGGGGTAGTTGTTGCCGCCGACCAGGCCGTAGAAGGGGGCCCCCGCGTCGCTCTTGTCGTTGCTGCCCCAGGAGGCGTAGCCGATCAGGCCGCTGTTGTTGGAGACGAAGGTCGAGGTGGTGTCGTGCTGGACGTTCAGGCCCAGCGCCTGGAGCATGCCGGCGGTGGCTCCCAGCAGGCCCAGGTTCGCCGGCCTCAGCCCCGCGCCCTGGAGCGGGTCCTCGTCGATCAGCACCGCGCCGCCGATCACGACTCCCTTGGCGCGGCTGATCAGCAGCTCGACGTCCGACGGGACACCCGACGGAGCCGTGGGGGTCTGGAGTCCGGTGATCCGCGCCACCATGTAGCGGAGCGGCGATCCCGGGTTGGCATCGCGCCACGCCGCGAAGGACTGGTCGGAGCCGAAGTAGGGATTCACCATCTCGCCGTTGGCGCCGATCCCCGGCGAGCCCACCGCCGTGCTGCCCAGCAGCGAGATCTCCGCGTCGACGGAGGCCTGGGTGCAGTCGCGCAGGTAGATCACGCCGGGCGGCGGATTGGCGCTGCAATCGACGCCCCATACCCGCAGCGGCACGCCCTTGGTGGTGACGATGATCTCGATCTGGTCCTCGAGACCGTTGTTCACCAGGAAGTCTTCGATGGGATCCAGCACGTGGGTCTGGGTGTTGCTGACGCCGAAGGTCTCGTGGGTATTGGTGCCGAGCGTGGGGTCCACGGTGGGGATGTCGAGGGCCAGCACGTTGCTCACGGGCACGCCGCGAGAGACGCGATAGGCCTCTCCGATCGCCACCGACATCGGACTGTTGTCGTTCACCACGATCAGGATTTCGGGGTGGGACGTGCGCCGGCGCGCGGCCAGCAGCAGCGGCGAGAGCGAGAGCAGCGCGATGATGAGCAGCAGCGCGGTCGAGCGCGGCGCGGGGCGGGGCGGCATCGGACGGTCCTCGGCGATCGCGGCCGACCACTGTACCGTCGATATACCGCCCCCGCCCGCCGCCCGTTAGACTGCGCCGCGGGAGGCACGAGTGGCACCGGAATTCGTCTATACGGTCCAGGATCTGCGCAAGGTGTTGCCGGGCGACCGCACCGTGCTCGACGGCATGACGCTGTCGTTCCTGCCCGGCGCCAAGATCGGCGTCGTCGGGCCGAACGGCACCGGCAAGAGCACCCTGTTGCGCATCCTGGCCGGGGTCGATCGCGACTTCGTAGGCGAGGCGCGCGCCGCCGAGGGCACCCGCATCGGCTTCCTGGCCCAGGAGCCCGAGCTCGATCCGACGAAGGACGTGCTCGGCAACGTCGAGGAGGGCGTCGCCGAGACCCGGGCGCTGCTCCAGCAATTCGAGGAGATCTCGGCCCGCTTCGCCGAGCCCCTCGACGACGAGGCCATGAACGCCCTGCTCGAGGAGCAGGGCCGTCTCCAGGACCGGATCGAGGCCAGCAACGGCTGGGAGCTGGAGCGGCGCCTGGAGATCGCCATGGATGCGCTGCGCCTGCCGCCGGGCGACGCCGACGTCAGCGTGCTCTCCGGCGGCGAGAAGCGCCGCGTCGCCCTGTGCCGACTGCTGCTCCAGAAGCCCGACCTGCTGCTGCTCGACGAGCCCACCAATCACCTGGACGCGGAATCGGTGGCCTGGCTCGAGCGCCACCTGAAGGAGTACCCGGGCGCGGTGATCGCGGTGACCCACGATCGCTACTTCCTCGAGAACGCCGCCGACTGGATCCTCGAGCTGGACCGGGGTGCCTACTACCCGTTCCGCGGCAACTACTCGTCCTGGCTCGAGCAGAAGCGCGCACGGCTCGAGACCCAGGAGAAGAAGGCATCGGCGCGGAGCCGCACCCTCGACCGCGAGCTCGAGTGGGTGCGCATGTCGCCGCGCGCGCGCCACGCCAAGAGCAAGGCGCGGCTGCGCGCCTACGAGGAGCTGCGGGCCGCCGAAGAGGACCGCCTGCCCGAGACCGTCGAGATCGCGGTGCCGCCCGGCCCGCGGCTGGGCGACGTGGTGGTGGTGGCCGAGTCGGTGACCAAGTCCTACGGCGACCGCATGCTGATCGACGACCTCTCCTTCAAGCTGCCGCCGGGCGGCATCGTCGGCGTGATCGGCCCCAACGGCGCCGGCAAGACCACGCTCTTCCGCATGATCGTCGGCGAGGAGAAGCCCGACCGCGGCTCACTCACGCTGGGCGAGACCGCCGTACTGTCCTACGTGGACCAGAGCCGCGAGGCGCTCCAGGCCGAGCGCAGTGTCTGGGAGGAGATCAGCGACGGGCAGGACTTCCTCAAGGTGGGCAAGCGCGAGATCGCGTCGCGCGCGTACGTGTCCTCCTTCGGCTTCCGCGGTCCCGACCAGCAGAAGCCGGTCGGCGCGCTCTCGGGCGGCGAACGCAACCGCGTGCACCTGGCGAAGCTGCTGCGCAGCGGCGGCAACGTGTTGCTGCTCGACGAGCCCACCAACGACCTGGACGTGGACACCCTGCGCGCGCTGGAGGAGGCGCTGCTGTCGTTCGCGGGCTGCGTGATGGTGATCTCGCACGACCGCTGGTTCCTCGATCGCATCGCCACCCACATCCTCGCCTTCGAGGGCGAGAGCCACGTCGAGTGGTTCGAGGGCTCCTACGAGGAGTACGAGGCCGATCGCCGCCGCCGCCTGGGCGCCGACGCCGAGAGCCCCCACCGCATCCGCTACAAGAAGCTGGAGCACTAGCCCGGCCGGGGCACAGCGCGCTAGGCGAAGGCGCCGCGAATGCGCCCGATGGCCTCCTCGACGTTCTCGCGGCTGTTGAAGGCCGAGAGGCGCAAGTAGCCCTCGCCGGCGGGGCCGAAGCCCGAGCCCGGCGTGCCGACCACGTGACAGCGCTCGAGCAGCTGGTCGAAGAAGCCCCAGGAGTCGAGCGACCCGGGCGTGCGCATCCAGATGTACGGGGCGTGGACGCCGCCGAAGACGCGGAAGCCGCCGGCGGTCAGGCTCTCGCGCAGCAGCCGCGCGTTCCCCATGTAGAACGCCACCTGCTCGCCGGTCTGCTTGCGCCCTTCCGGCGAGTGGACCGCCGCGGCGGCGCGCTGGATCGGATAGGGGACCCCATTGAACTTGGTGGCCTGGCGACGCGCCCAGAGCCCGTTCAGCGCCACCCGCTCGCCACTGGCGGTGGTCCCGTGCAAGGCCTTGGGCACCACGGTGTAGGCGCAGCGCAGCCCGGTGAAGCCGGCGCGCTTCGAGTAGCTGCGCATCTCGACGGCGCACTGACGAGCGCCGTCGATCTCGTAGATCGAGCGGGGCAGCGACGGGTCCTGGATGAAGGCGTCGTAGGCGGCGTCGAAGATGATCACCGCCTGGTGGGTGCGCGCCCAGGTGACCCAGCGCTCGAGCGATTCGCGCGAGGCCACCGCACCGGTCGGGTTGTTCGGCGTGCACAGGTAGGCCAGGTCCGCCGCCTCGGCGGGCGGGTCGGGCACGAAGCCGTTCTCCTCGGTGGCGGCCAGGTAGAGAATGCCGGCGTAGCGCCCCTTGTCGTCGGCCCTGCCGCTGCGGCCGGCCATCACGTTGGTGTCGACGTAGACCGGGTAGACCGGGTCGGTCACCGCCACGCGGCAGGCCGTGCCGAAGATCTCCTGGATGTTGCCACTGTCCTGCTTCGAGCCGTCGGAGACGAAGATCTCGTCGCGGGTCAGCTCGACGCCGCGCGACGCGTAGTCGTGCTCGCGGATGGCGTCGAGCAGGAATTCGTAGCCCTGGTCCGGGCCGTAGCCGTGCATGCCGTCCGGGCGGCCCATCTCCTCGGCAGCGTCGCGCAGGGCCTCCACCACGGCGGGTGCCACGGGCAGCGTGACGTCGCCGATGCCGAGCCGGATGATGCGCGCGTCGGGATTCGCCTCGGCGAAGGCGCGGGTGCGGCGGCCGATCTCGGGAAAGAGATAGCCGGCGGCGAGCTTGCGGTAGTTCTCGTTGACGTTGACCACGCTCGCGAGTCTAGCCGGTTTCTTCGGTCTTCTTCAGGCGCGACGCGGGTCGATCAGCACGCCGGGGTTGAGCACCCCGCCCGGGTCGAGCTCGGCCTTGGCAGCCGCCAGCGCGCGCGCGAAGGGCTCCGGTCGCTGGCGGTCGTAGCCGGGTCGGTGATCGCGCCCCACGGCGTGGTGGTGGGTGACGGTGCCGCCGTGGGCGATCACCGCGTCCATGGCGACCGACTTGATCTCGTCCCACTGCTCGAGCTCGCCGCCGGGCCGCCCGGGCGCGAGAACGGTGTAGTAGGGCGCGGGACCGTCCGGGTAGGCGTGGGTGAAGCGACAGGCCACGGTCCCGGAGCCGCAGATGCGGCGCACCGCGTCGCCGACGGTCTGGATCACGCCGGCGTGGAACTCCGGGAAGCGGTTCCACGGGATCGCGGTCTCGAAGGTGTCCGAGATCACCGATGCCGACGCGAGCAGGTCGCGCAGGTAGGGCGCGTTGACGAACGCGTTGCGCCAGGCCCCGGCGGCGCCCTCGCGCGCGCCGCTGCCGCCGCTCCGCGTCCGGGCGCCCTCGGGCGGAAGGGCGCCGCCGGCGTCGGCGCACAGCTCCAGGGCGCGCGCCATCCAGGGGTCCAGCGGGTGGTCCGCCGATTCGAAGGCCACCAGCAGCACGCTGTCGCCGCCGCTGGCCGCGCCCGAGTTGGCGGCCTCCAGCGGATCGAGCAGCCGGCAGTTGGCCGGGTGCAGTCCCGCCTGGGACAGCTGCCGCACCGCCTCGGCGCCGCGGGCGAAGCCATCCTCGCCGGCGAATCGGACCGCCGCAGCACTGCGGAAGCTCGGCCGGTCCTGCAGCCGCATCCACGCCTCGACGATCACGCCGAGGATCCCTTCCGAGCCGATCCAGAGCCGGTCCGGGCTGGGGCCCGCTCCCGAGCCCGGCAGCCGGCGGCTCTCGCTGACGCCGGTGGGCGTCACCGCGCGGATCGACTCGACGAAGTCGTCGATGTGGGTGTAGAGCGTGGCGAAGTGGCCGCCGGAGCGCGTGGCGATCCAGCCCCCCAGGGTCGAGAACTCGAACGACTGCGGGAAGTGGCGCAGCGTGAGACCTTCCGGGCGCAGCCGCTCTTCGAGCGCCGGTCCGTAGATGCCGGCCTGGATGCGCGCCGCCCGCGAGGTGCGGTCGATCTCCAGCACCTGGTCGAGTCGGCCCAGGTCGAGCGAGACCGCGGCGGTATAGTTGTCGCCCACGGCCGCCTCGACGCCACCGACCACGCTCGATCCCCCACCGTACGGAATCACCGCGACGCCGACGCCGCTGGCCCAGTCGAGCACCGCCGCCACGTCCCGCTCGTGGCGCGGAAAGGCGACCCAGTCGGGCGCCGGGGTGAAGTCGCGGCGCAGGGCGCGGATCGTGTCCCGATACGACTTGCCGTAGCAATGGCCGAGCCGGTCGTAGGGCGCTTCGGAGAAGATCCCTGCGAGCGCGCCGGGCGCGGCCACACGCGGGGCGGCGAGCGCGATGTCCTCCACCCGCGGCGGCGCCACCGCCTTCAACTCGGTATCGAAGCGCTGGGAGAGCCCGCGCAGGATGGCGGTCTGCTGCTCGGCGTCGGGCCCGGCGTCCTCCCAGCCCCAGCCCCAGAAGCGGCGTCGCCGGCCCATGGCTAGCGGGCCCCCGGCGCCAGCCGCTCCAGCGTCGGCATGTGGGGTACCGGTTTCCCTTCGGGATGGAGCGGCTGGATGCACACGTGGTCGGCGCCTGCGTCGTAGTGGGCCTGCACCCGGGCGCGCAGCGCGTCCTCGTCGCCCCAGGCCACGAGTGCATCGACCAGCCGATCGCTGCCGCCGTGCTGGAAGTCGGCGTCCTCGAAGCCGAGCCACTCGAGGTTGTTGCGGTAGTTGGGCAGCTGGAGATACATCTTGACGTTGCCGCGCGCGATCGCCCGCGCCCTGGCTGGGTCGGTCTCGAGCAGAACCTTCTGCTCGGGGGCCAGCCAGCGGTCGGGTCCGAGCAGTTCCCGCGCTCGCGCGGTGTGCTCCGGGGGCACCAGGTAGGGATGGGCGCCGGCGGCGCACTCGGCCGCCAGCGTCAGCATGCGGGGTCGCAGCGCTGCCAGCACGACCGGCGGCGCGTCGGGACCCACGGCCTGGTAGACCGATTTCTCCAGGGCGTCGAGGTAGGCGCGCATGGTCGTGACCGGCTTGCCGTAGTCGTGGCCGCGCAGGCCGGTGACCACGGGAGCGTGGGAGACGCCCAGCCCCAGCACGAAGCGACCGCCGGACAGGTCGTTCACGGTGCGGGCGGCCGCGTGGGTGGTCATCGGGTCGCGCGCATACAGGTTGGCGATGCCGGTGGCGAGCACCAGCCGTTCGCTGTGCGCGGCCGCGAAGGCGAGCGTCGCGAACGGATCGCGGCCGAGCGCCTCGGGCAGCCACAGCGCCGCGTACCCGAGCTCCTCGACGCGACGGACCAGCGACGCCGCGCCAGCGGCGTCCAGCCCCTCCAGGAAGGTCCAGACGCCCAGGCGGCCGCAATCCAGGCTGCCGGGCCCGCGAGCCTTGGATGCCATCTTCGCTCCTCCCAGTCGGCGCGGGGAGGGTACACGAACGGCCGGGGGCGCGGGCTAGTCGTGGCGCGGGAAGGTCCCCGCGCGCAGGCGCTGCTCGTAGGAGCGCAGATCGCGCCGCACCAGCCGGGAGAGCATCACGGCACCCAGCAGGTTGGGGAAGGCCATGCCCAGCAGCATGGCGTCGGAGAAATCGATCACCGTGCCCAGCGGGAAGAGCGCCCCCAGCCAGGTGAAGAAGAGGAAGAGGACCTTGAAGGTGACGGTGCTGCGCTGGCCGAAGAGGCTCTCCCAGCTCCGCTCGCCGTAGTAGCTCCAGCTGATCATGGTGCTGTAGGCGAAGAGTATGGCTGTGATCGAGAGCATCACCGGGAACCAGGGCAGGACCGTGGAGAAGGCGTAGGAGGTCATCTGGATGCCGGCCAGGTCGGGCTGCCGGTAGGCGCCGGTCACCACGATGACCAGGGCGGTCGTGGTGCAGACCACCAGTGTGTCGATGAAGGGCTCGAGCAGCGCCACCACCCCCTCGCGCACCGGCTCCTCGGTGGTTGCCGCGGAGTGGGCGATGGGGGCCGAGCCGATGCCGGCCTCGTTGCTGAAGGCGGCGCGTCGGAAGCCCTGGACCAGCACACCGGTGAAGCCGCCCACGGCCGCCGAGCGCGGGTTGAAGGCCTCCGTCACGATGATCCCGAGGGCTCCGGGCACCTGGTCGGCGTTGAGCAGCAGGATCAGTACGCCGGCCCAGACGTAGAAGCTGCACATGATCGGGACCAGATAGCCGGCCACCTCGCCGATGCGCCGGATGCCACCCAGGATGACCAGGGCCACGGCGACCACCATCACCGCTCCGAAGCTCGCGGCGCCGAGCCGACCCTCCAGGAAGGGCAGCACCGACGCCAGCTGCTGGTACGACTGGTTGGCCTGGAACATGTTGCCGCCGCCGAGGCTGCCGCCGATGCACAGGAACGCGAAGGCCACCGCGAGCACCCGGCCCAGCCGCGGCCAGCCGATCTCGCGCAGCCCCTCGCGCAGATAGATCATCGGGCCGCCGATCACGTGCCCGTCCGGATGGAGGATTCGGTAGCGCTGACCCAGCGTGCACTCGATGAACTTCGAGCTCATGCCCAGCATGCCCGCCAGGATCATCCAGAACACCGCGCCCGGGCCGCCCAGTCCGATGGCGACGGCGACCCCGGCGATGTTGCCGAGCCCCACGGTGGCCGAGAGTGCCGCCGAGAGCGCCTGGAAATGGGTGATCTCGCCCCGGTCCTCCGGACGCGAGTAGACGCCGCGCACGCATTCGATGGCGTGGCGGAACAGGCGCACGTTCACGAAGCGGAAGCGGAACGTGAAGAAGGTGGCACCGAATACGAGCCACAGCACGACCAGCGGGATCTCGATGCCGGCGCTTCCCGGCGCGTCCCAGAAGACCACGTCGAAGAAGATGACCGCGTTTAGGCCGCGTACGAGGTACTCGACGAAGAAGTGCTCGAGCGCTAGCAGCATGGCTCCCCCCGTTCGCCCTGCTGTCCGGGAATTGGGTAGCATACGCCGCCGCCATGACCGAACACCCGCGCCGATCGCTCTCGGAGTACGATTCCAAGCAATGGCTGGCCCGATACGGGGTACCGGTCACCCGCGAGATGCTCGCCGCCGACCCCGGTCTCGCCGTGGAGGCCGCCGAGTCGATCAGGTATCCGGTGGTCCTCAAGCTGTGCGGCGCCTCGATCGCCCACAAGACCGAGCGCGACGGCGTCCGCCTCGGGCTGGCCGACGCGGACGCCGTGCGGCGGGCCGCGACCGAGCTGCTGGCGCTGCGCCGCCCGGAGGAGCGGGACGTCGCGCTGCTGGTGGCCGAGATGCTTCACGGGCGGCGCGAGCTGATCGCCGGACTGGTGCGCGACCCGAGCTTTGGCCCCTGCGTCGTGCTCGGCCTCGGCGGCGTGCTGGCCGAGGCACTCGACGACGTGCGCTTCGCTGCCGCTCCCCTCGAGCGCGCCGACGCCCTGCGCCTGATCGACGACCTGCGCACCCAGGCGTTGCTCGGCCCGTTCCGCGGCGAGCCGGCGGTGGACCGGGAAGCGCTCGCGGACGTCCTGGTCGGGCTCGGACGGCTCGGCGCGGAGCACCCCGAGGTGGAGAGCGTGGACGTGAACCCGCTGCTGGTGGTGCGCGGGCGGCCCGTCGCGGTCGACGCCCTGGTGGTGGAGGGGGAGGCCGCGCCCGCCCGCGAGGTCCGCGCCGCGCCCGACGAGGCCGCCCTGCTCGAGCGCTTCCGGCCGCTCTTCCACCCGCGCGGGATCATCGTGGCCGGCGCCTCGACCCACCCCGGCAAGTTCGGCTTCGTGACGCTGCACAACCTGCGCCGTTTCGGCTTCGAGGGCGAGATCTTCCCGGTCAACCGCGAGGGCGCCGAGATCCTCGGCCAGCCCAGCTACCGGGACGTGAGCGAGATTCCCCAGGGCCGCGCCGACCTGGTGTTCGTGTGCACGCCGGCGCGCGCGAACCTGGAGCTGCTGCGTTCCTGCGCCAAGGTCGGCGTGCGCGCGGCCTTCGTGGCCAGCGGCGGCTACCGCGAGGCGGGCGAGGAGGGGCTGGCCCTCGAGCGCGAGCTGGTCGACACCGCCCGCGAGCTCGGCGTGCTGATGGTCGGTCCCAACGGCCAAGGCGTGATCTCGACGCCCGCCTCGATGTGCGCGCAGATCGTGGCTCCGTATCCCCCGCCCGGTCCCATCTCGGTGGTGAGCCAGAGCGGCAACCTGGTGTCGGCCTTCCTCAACTACGCGGTGCAGACCGGCGTCGGGGTGAGCAAGGCGTTGTCGGTGGGGAACTCGGCCCAGACCGACCTGGCCAACTGCCTGGAGTACTTCGCCGTCGATCCCGAGACCGAGGTGGTGGTGGCATACCTGGAGGGCATTCCCGACGGCCGCCGCTTCCTGGAGGCGGCGCGCCGGCTTACCGCGCGCAAGCCGCTGGTGCTGCTCAAGGGCGGTGTCGCGGCGGCGGGCCAGCGGGCGGCGCTGTCGCACACCGGCTCGATGGCGACCGACGACAACGTCTTCGACGGGGTCTGCCGCCAGGTCGGCGCGCTACGTGCGCCGACCGTCGAGCACGCCTTCGAGTGGGCGGCGACGCTCGCCACCCAGCCGCTGCCGGCGGGTCGTCGCGTGGTGGTCTTCACCACCGCCGGCGGCTGGGGCGTGCTCACCGCCGACGCCTGCGCCGCCGCGGGGCTGGAGCTGATCCCGCTACCCGACGAGGTGCGCACGGCGATCGACGGCATGGTCCCGGCGCGCTGGAGCCGCAACAACCCGATCGATCTCGCCGGCGGCGAGACCCGGGATACGGTCCCGGCCCTGCTCGACCTGGTGGCCGCGCACCCGGACGTGGACGCGGTGATCCAGCTCGGCCTCGGCATCCAGGCCGCCACCGCACAGCTCTTCCGCGGCGGGCCCTTCCTCGAGGAGTACGGCCTGGAGCGCATCGCGAACTACCACGAGCGGCAGGAGCGCCGCTACGCCGAGGCGGCCCGCGACGCCTCCCGCCAACACGGCAAGCCCGTGTTGATCGGCACGGAGCTGGTCCATACCGACCGCGAGTACGGCAACGCGGGGCCGATCGCCGTCCGGGAGACCGGCCGCGTCTGCTATCCGAGCGCGCACCGCGCGGTGTCGGCGTTGCGCGCCCTGATCGACTACGCCGAGTTCAGGCGTCGCGACTAGATCCCGGGTCCGCCAGCCAGGGATCAGGCCCTGGGGAAGAGTGAGCGAAGTGACGCCCGCCGCACGCACGCTGTGCATCGTGATTCCGTGTTTCGACGAGTCGCAGCGGTTGCCGGCGAGCCTCGAGCGCATCCGCGACTACCTGAGGGACGCCAGCCTGGTGACGCTCGAGGGGCGGGACGTGAGCGTGCTGGTGGTCGACGACGGCAGCCGCGACGGCACCGCCGACATCGCGCGCGAGACGGCCCGGCGGCTCGGTCTCTCGCTCGAGGTGGTGCGCCACGAGCCGAACCGCGGCAAGGGCTTCGCGGTCCGGCGCGGTCTCGAGACGGCGCGTGCCGACCTGGTCCTGTTGACCGACTCCGACCTCGCCGTGCCGATCGAGCTGCTCGATGCCTTCCTCGAACGCGCCGAGCAGGGCGCCGATCTGGTGATCGGCTCGCGCCGCAGCGAGGGGGCGATCGTGGTGGTCCCCCAGTCATGGCTGCGGCGCACACTGGGCTCGGCCTTCTACCGGATCGCCGACGCGGCGCTGGGCACCGGCGTCTCCGACTTCACCTGCGGCTTCAAGTTGATGACCGGCTCCGCGGCGCGCGAGATCGCCGCCCGCCAGCGTCTCTGGGGCTGGGGCTACGATGTGGAGATGATTGCGATCGCGCGGGCCCTCGAGCTGCAGGTGGCGGAGGTGCCGGTGGAGTGGCGCGACGACGCCCGTACGCGCGTGCGGTTGTGGATCGACATCCCGCGCTCGGCCCTCGACCTGGTGAGGGTGGCGTGGAACCGCTGGCGGGGCCGCTACGCGGGGACGGCCTCGTGAGGGACGGCCGCGCGGCCGATCCGGGGCCGATCAGCGCGGACCACGCCCGCGAGCTGGTAGAGCTCGACCGGGGCGGGTACTGGTGGTTCGCGGTGCGCCGGGCGCACCTGGAGGCGGAGCTCGCCGCCGCGGTGCAGCCCGGCCGCTTCGACTACCTCGACTTCGGCTGCGGCGCCGGGGGGGCGCTCGAGTTCGTGCGCGATCGCTTCGGACCGCGCCACGCGCTGGGGATCGACGGCACGCCCGAGGCGTTGGACCGCGCCCGCGAGGCCGGGCTGCCGGTGCAACGGTCCGACCTGCACGCGCCGCTCGCCCTCGCGTTCGAGCCCGATGCCATCACCTGCCTGGACGTGCTGGAGCACCTGGACGACCCGGTGCTGGCGCTTCGACGGGTGGCTGCCGCGGCCGCTCCGGGTGCGCTCCTGCTGGTGACCGTGCCGGCGCTGCCGAGCCTGTGGAGCCGCTGGGACGAGGTGAGCGGCCACCGACGCCGCTACACCCGCGCGCTGCTGCGGCGGCAGCTGGCCGCGGGCGGCTGGCGCGTGGTTCGCACGCGCTCGCTCTTCAGCTACGCGGTGCCGCCCGCCTGGGTGGCGCGCAAGCTCGGTCGCGTGCAGCGCTTCGAGTTTCCCCGGGTGTCGCCGTTGCTGAACGCGCTGCTCACCGCCGCCGGACGCCTGGAGCGCCGGCTCGGTTGTCCGGTTCCGCTGGGAACCTCGCTGCTGGCGACCGCGCGGCTAGACCCGCAGCAAGGGCGCGAGCTGCGGAACGTCGCCGGCGCGTGACCACTGGGGCATCCCGGCGGTCCAGACCAGCGTCTCGGCACCGAGGGTGCCGGCCGCGGCCAGCTGCGCCAGCTGCTCGAAGGCGAACGGTCCCGAGCTCTGCCCGCCCTGGGCCACGTGCCAGGTCGGCAGCGGCGGCGGCGTCGGATTGGCGGGCGGAGCCGCGGGCATCATCTGGCCCGCGACCGCCATGCCCATGCCCATGCCCAGGCCGGCGCCGGCCAGGCCGCCGGCCGGGTTGGCGGCGGCGGTCGGCAGCGAGCGCGCCAGCTGGTACTGCTGGTACTGGGCCAGATCGTCGATCACGCGCATGCTCGAACGGGTGTCCAGGGCCTGCTCGACCTCCTCGGGCACCGACACGTTCACGATGAAGAGCTGCGGCACGTCGAGGCCGTACTCGTCGTCGACGCGCTCTGCCACCATGCAGCGCAGCCGCTCGGAGAGCTCCCGGTAGTTGGACGCCAGGTCCACCACCGAGAGGTCCGTCGAAGCGATCAGGTCGGCGAAGGCCGACTGGATGATCGAGCGCAGCAGGATGCCGATCTCCTCGGACTCCACCACACCGTCGGTACCCACCAGCTCGCGCAACAGCGCCTTGGGGTCGAGCGCCCGCACCGCGAACGAGCCGAAGGCCCGCACGCGGATCGGTCCGAAATCCGGGTCGCGCATGGGGATGGGATTCGGGGTGCCCCACTTCAGCTCGGTGAGCTGTCGCGTGCTGGCGAAGTAGACCTCGGACTTGAAGGGGCTGTCGAAGCCGTGCTTCCAGCCGGCCAGCGTGCTGAGCACCGGCAGGTTCCTGGTGTCGAGGCGGTACTGGCCGGGCTCGAACACGTCGGCGATCTCGCCCTCGCGGACGAAGACCGCCACCTGCCCGGGACGCACGATCAGCTGCGCGCCATACTTGATCTGGTTGTGGTAGCGCGGGAATCGCCAGACCAGGGTCGAGCGGGTGTCGTCCACCCACTCGATGAGGTCGATCTGCTCGGCGCGCAGTTTCTCGAAGAGTCCCATCGTCTCGTTC
>JBFGIM010000076.1:0-14087 GCA_041577695.1 Myxococcota bacterium
GACGTGGTGCGGGCGCTGGCTTCGATGCCCTGGCTCCAGTTCAACCCGCCCGCGCTGATGAACGCCAACAAGGGCGTGTTCGGCGTGAACCTCGGACATCTGTGGGACGAGAGCGACCGGGTGGCGGGCTGGATGGAGGCGTTGCTGGAGGCCTACCGCCAGGGCGCCGTGAAGCCGGTGGTGGCCGAGCGCTTCCCATTCGAGCGGGCGGCAGCGGCCCATCACTACATCCAGGACCGCAAGAACGTGGGAAAGGTGCTGCTGACGCCCTAGGGTGCGGCTGCGAGGTTCGGACACGCCGTGATCGCCCAGCTCGCGTCCATCGTGGCCCCGGTCTACCTGATCGTGGCGCTCGGATTCTGGTGGGCGTGGTCGGGCCGTCGCTACGACACCGAGCTGATCTCGGAGCTGATCACCCACATCGGCGCACCCTGTCTCGTGTTCGCCAGCCTCACCGAGCTGACCGTCGAGCGCGGCGCCATGCTCGAGATGGCCCTGGCCACGCTGCTGGCGCTGGCGCTGCTGGCCACGATCGGCGCCCTGGTGCTGAAGCTCGTCGGGCTCGAGCTCCAGACCTACCTCTCGCCGGTCATCTTCATGAACGCGGGCAACATGGGCCTGCCGCTCTGCCTGTTCGCCTTCGGCGAAGAAGGCCTCGCCTACGGCGTCTGCTTCTACGCCGTCGCCGCCATCGTCCACTTCACGGCGGGGCTCTGGATCTGGTCGGGAGAGATCTCGGCGCGGGTACTGGTGCGTTCGCCCCTGGCCGGCGCCGCGGTGGCCGCCGCCGGCGCGCTCTACTTCGACGTCCAGGTGCCGGAGTGGCTGCACAACACCACCTCCCTGCTGGGCGCCTTCACCATCCCGCTGCTCCAGTTCACCCTGGGCGTCTCGCTGGGACGGCTGCCGTTCCGCGGCTGGCAACGGGGCATCGCCCTGTCGCTGCTGCGGCTCGGCCTCGGACTCGCGGTAGGGGTGGGCGTGGCGCTGGCGCTGGACCTCCAGGGAATCGCGCGCTCCGTCTTCATCCTCGACTGCGCGATGCCGGTGGCCGTCTTCAACTACGTGCTGGCCGAGCGCTACCAGCGCTCGGCCGCGGAGATCGCCAGCCTGGTGGTCATCTCGACGCTGCTGTCCTTCGTCACCGTCCCCAGCATCCTGTTCTGGCTGCTGCCTTGATTCCAGCTGGACTTTCGTTTTATATTCGCCCCGTGGCGAGCCCGAACCAACGGCGAGAGAAGGGGCGCGGAGCCGGCTCCAACCGCTCCGGGCGCTTCGAGCCCCTTCGCTACGAGGCCGACCCCGACGCGGAAGAGACGGACTTCGCCGAGGAGGCAGGCGATTGCGCGAGCCACGACGCGCCTCGGCGCCGGACGCTCTTCCTGAAGGACCCGTCGCGCTCCATCGTGGCCACCAACGAGAGCCCCGACCTGGGCTTCGACGCCAGCGTCAATCCCTACCGCGGCTGTGAGCACGGCTGCATCTACTGCTACGCGCGCCCGACCCACGAGTACCTGGGCTTCTCGGCGGGCCTCGACTTCGAGACCCGCATCCTGGTCAAGCAGGAGGCGCCGGCGCTGTTGCGACAGGCGCTGTCGAAGCCCGGCTGGCGGCCGCGCGTGCTGGCGCTTTCGGGCGTCACCGATCCCTATCAACCGGTGGAGCGCCGGCTGGGAATCACCCGCGGCTGCCTGGACGTGCTGCTCGAGTTCCGCAACCCGGTGGAGATCGTCACCAAGAGCCGTCTGGTGACCCGGGACGCCGACCGTCTGGCGGCCCTGGCAGCCTTCGACTGCACGGCGGTCTCGATCTCGGTGACAACGCTCGATGCCACCCTCCACCGCGCCATGGAACCGAGGGCGCCGAGCCCGGCGCTTCGGCTCGAGGCGATCGAGCAGCTCGCCGACGCGGGCGTACCGGTCGGCGTGCTGGTGGGACCGATCGTACCGGGCCTCAACGATCACGAGATCCCCGCCATCCTCGCCGCCGCGGCCCGCGCCGGCGCCGGCTTCGCGGGACGCACCGTGCTGCGCCTGCCCCACGGCGTGAAGGAGCTCTTCGACGAGTGGCTCCAGCAGCACTACCCGGACCGTCGACGCAAGGTGCTGAACCGGGTGCGCGAGGTGCGCGGCGGCCGCCTGAACGATCCGCGCTTCGGCACGCGCCAGCTCGGCGAGGGCCGCTACGCCGAGCACATCGACCGGCTCTTCGAATTGGGCCGTCAGCGCGCGGACCTCGCGGCGGCCGGACCGGTGCTGAGCACCGAGCACTTCCGAAGGCCCGGCGTCGCGCGGCAGGCCACGCTCTTCGACTGACGCGACGCGGCGCTACCCTTGTCGCGTGCAAGGCGCCGACCGGCTCGTGCAGACCCTGCGGCGCATCCACCGTCGCGGCTACAAGGCCTACAAGGACATCCAGGGCAGCTACGCCCTCGGCACGGACGCGCTGGGGGAGATCGAGCTCCACATCGATCACGTGCAGGGCGATCCCTTCGCCGCGCCCTCGAAGCTGCGGCTCCGGGTGGACGCCGCGCGCGCCGGCATTCCCGAAGCGCTGGCGGAGAGCCGGACCCGACGGATGGCGCTGGCCGACTTCCTGGCCCGTCGCGCGAGGGCGGCGATCTGCCAGCACGTGGCGGGCACGCGCGGCAGCGGCAAGAGCGGCCGCGTGACCGTCGACGCGGGCGGGCAGGAAGTGCTCGAGCGAACCGCGTTGGCGATCGGGCCCGGATGGTTCGAGCTGCGGCTCCGGGTGGGGCTGCCCGCCGCCGGGCGCCGCGTGCTGGGCGACGAGGCCGAGGTCCTGTTGTGCGAAGAGCTGCCCGCGGTGGCCGACGCGGCACTCTGCTGGCAGTCGCTGCCGCAGACGGAGGCCCGCGCCTTCGTCGCCTGTGTGGAGAACCAGGAGCACATCCGCGCGCGCCTCGAAGAGCGCGGCCTGGTGGCCTTCGTGGCCGACGGCGCGGTACTGCCGCGCGAGAGCGGGGCCAGCGACCTGCCGCTGCGACCGGGCGCGCTGCCCTTCCGCGCTCCGGAGGCCCTGCGTGTCGACTTCGACCTGCCGAACCCGGTGGCCGGAGGCGGCGATCGCCTCTCCGGTCTCGGCATCCCGCGCGGTGTCACGCTGATCGCTGGCGGCGGCTACCACGGCAAGTCCACCCTGCTGCGGGCCCTGGAGCGTGGCGTCCATCCCCACGTTCCGGGCGACGGCCGCGAGTACGTGGTGACCGTGGCCGACGCGGTGAAGATCCGCGCCGAAGACGGTCGCCGGGTCGAGGGCGTGGACATCGAGGCGTTCATCGGAGCGCTTCCCGAGGGCCGTCCCACCGACGCGTTCCGGAGCGAGGACGCCAGCGGCAGCACCAGCCAGGCCGCGAACATCGCCGAGGCACTCGAGATCGGCACCTCGCTGCTGCTGCTCGACGAGGACACCTCCGCCACCAACTTCATGGTGCGCGACGCGAGGATGCAGGCGCTCGTCGCCGGCGACCGCGAGCCGATCACACCCTTCGTGGATCGCGTGCGCGAGCTCCACGACGCGCTGGGCGTCTCCACCGTGCTGGTCATGGGCGGCTGCGGCGACTACTTCGACGTGGCGGACACGGTGCTGCTGATGGAGTGCTTCGCGCCGCGCGACGCCACGGTCGAGGCCCGCCGCATCGCGGCGGAGCAACCCAGCCGGCGCCGCAGCGAGGCGACACGCCCGCTCACCGCGGTCCGGCCCCGGATCCCGCTGGCCGAGGGCTTCGAGGCATCCCGCGGCCGGCGCGAGGTGCGCATCGACGCCCGCGGCCGCGACGCCCTGCTCTACGGCAGCGAGACGGTGGACCTGCGCGGACTCGAGCAGCTGCTGGATCCGAGCCAGACCCGCGCCGTGGGACGCGCCCTCCATCTGGCGTGCGAGCGCTGGATGAACGGTCGGCGCACCCTGCGCCAGGTGATCGAGGCGCTCGATCGCTACCTGGACGAACACGGTCTCGACGTCCTCGATCCGTTCCGGAGCGGCGGGCGCCACCCGGGCGACCTCGCCCGGCCGCGCCGGGCCGAGCTGGCCGCGGCGTTGAACCGGCTGCGCTGGCTCTGCGTCCTCCAGTCTCCGACCCCGCCCGGGGCCCCCGAGGGGAGCCAGACTCCTAAGGACCGCGGCGAGCGCTTCCGATAAAGGCCCCAGGAGGCGCTCGACCGCGGCGTCGCCAGGGAGCACCCGTGCCCGGAACCTGGATCGACAAGATCGTGGGAAACTGCCGCATCGAAGAGAAGATCGGCGAGGGCGGCTGCGGCCAGGTCTACCGCGGCGTGGACCTGATGCTCGACCGGCCCGTGGCGATCAAGGTGCTCCACGCGGCCCTCGCCGAGCGCTCGGACGTCACGCGCCGCTTCCGCTCCGAGGCCCACACCCTCGCGCGGCTCAGCCACCCGAACGTGGCGACCCTCTATGCCTTCCACCGCGAAGGCGACGCCTACCTGATGGTGATGGAGTACGTGGAGGGCGAGACGCTCGAGGCGCGGCTCCAGCGCGGTGGACCGATGTCGGTGGGCAGCGCCATCCCGCTGCTGCTCCAGGCCTTCGACGGCATCCACCACGCCCACCAGCACGGCGTCGTACACCGCGACCTCAAGAGCTCCAACCTGATGGTGAATGCGGCCGGCGGGGTCAAGGTGATGGACTTCGGCGTGGCCCGCGCGGCCGGTTTCGACGGGCAGACCCAGGCCGACCAGCCGATCGGGACGCCGGAGTACATGTCGCCCGAGCAGGTGCGAGGCGAGGAGATCGACGCCCGCTCGGACGTGTATTCGCTGGGTGTGCTGATCTTCAAGCTGCTCTCCGGCGCACTGCCGATCACCGGCCCGAGCCCCTTCGAGGTGATGCGCGCCCAGGTCGAGCGGGCGCCGCGGTCGCTGCGCGAGGTCGTCCCGGACGTGCCCGAATCGATCGAGCGCGCCGTGGCGCGCGCGCTGCGCAAGGACCCGGCCGAGCGCTTCGAGAGCGTCGAGGCCCTGGGCGCCGAGCTGGAGCGATCGCTCGACGGCGTCGCGGTGAACACGACGGCTCCGCGCGAGGCGGCCGCTCCGCCGCGGTCGAGTCCGCCCGATCTCGAGCCCACCGCGGTGATTCCCGTGCCGCGTCCGCGCTGGCGGGGCGGCGCGCGGCGGGCCATGTCGGCCGCTGCGCTGGCCGCCCTCTGCCTGGGAGTGGGTTGGCACGGCGACCGGTCCGCCGCCCGCGCGCTGGCAACGGCAGCGCCCGTGGAAGACCCGTTCGTTGCGGTGCGCGCGGTGGCCGCAGCCCCGCCCCCGGCCTGGACCCAGCTCGCCTCGTCCGAGCCCGTCGCCGCAGCGGCCCCCGCCCGCGTCGTCGAAGTCGAGGTCGAGGTGGCTCCGGTAGTGGAGGAGGTCGTGGACGTCGCACCTGCGCCGGGCGCGTTGCCCGAGTCGGACCGACCGGTGCCCGCCGCACCGGGCTGGGTGATCCGGCGATGAGAGGCTGGCTGCGGCTCGGGATCGCCTGCGCAGCACTGGCGGCGGTGGCCTGCAACACGGTGGGATCCGTGCAGCGCGCCCTGCGCGATCCCGGCGAACGCATCAGCGACTTCCCCGAGCAGGTCTGGCAGGAATACGACTGCGACGGCCGTCGACTGCCCTTCTTGCGGGTCGAGAAGGTCCAGCTGGTGCCCAAGCGCGTGCGGGCCGGCGAGGACTTCAACCACCGCATCGTCTACGCCCTGTGCCCCGAGACGCCGACAGCGGTCGTGTCAGGGCGGCTCCAGACCCGAATCCTGTTCCGGGGCCACGCCATCGTGCACGAGCACCAGCCCGTCTACGAGCTGAAGCCGGGTCGCTGGGTCGTCGACGCCTTCGTGACGGTGCCCGAGCACGCTGAGACCGGCGTCTACTCGATGGAGCTCGACTTCGACAGCGAGTCGCTCCACTTCGAAGAGCGGCGCTCCTTCGCGGTTCACGCCGCAGAGTGAAGCCCTGCGCGGTTTGCGGGCCCCGGGGTGCTCGACTATCCCTCCGGCGGCATGGCACCGGAGAAGCCCATCTTCCTGGTCGGGCCGCACCGCAGCGGGACCACGCTCCTCTATCAGCTCCTGGCCCGCCACCCGGACCTCGGCTACTTCAACCGGGCCAACAAGCGCTTTCCCCGCTCGGCCACCCTCGCCTACTGGCTGGGCCGCTTCGACCGGGACGACCGGCCGCGTGAAGCGCAGCCGATCTGGGACGCCGTCCGCACCCGCGACGACGACCTGATGACCGCGTCCGACGCCACGCCCGAGATGATCCGCTGGTACCGCGCCCAGGTCGAGCAGCTGCTGAGGCTGCGCGGCGCCCGGCGCTTCATCGCCAAGTACCCGCGCCTCTCGCTCCGGATCGAGTGGCTCGACACGGTGTTCCCGGGCGCCCTCTTCGTGCACGTGCTGCGCGACTGGCGCGCGGTGATCGGGTCCACGACTGCCCGTTCGGTGAAGCGCGAACGGCGCGGCGGCGGCTGGTTCGGCGTCCACGTCCCGGGCTGGCGCCAGATGCTCGACGGTCCGCGAGAGCTCGCGGTGGCGCGCAACTTCCGCACCGTCACCGAGGCGATCGAACGCGAGGCCGCCTTGCGCCCGGGGCGCTTCTTCCAGGCGTCCTACGAGGAAGTCTGCGACGCCACCGAGCCGACGTTGCGACGCCTCGTCGCGCAGCTCGAGCTGCCGTGGACCGCGGAGTACCAGGCGTCGCTGCCCGACGACCTCGCCGAGGGCAACCAGCGTTGGATCGACCAACTCGATCCGGCCCTGCTCGATCGCGCGCGGGCCGAGGCGCCGGGCTTCTTCGACCGCTACGAAGCGCTTGTCGAGGCTCGCGCAGCGCGCTGAGCCCGGCCGTCAGGACGCCGATCGGGTGCGCGGCAGCACCGTGGCAGGGGGTGCGGGCCGCGGCTCGCGCGACCTGCGATTCCACAGATTGTGCAGGTCGTCCAGGATCCGGTAGCCGCACGGCACCACGAAGAGCGAGATCACGGTGGCGAAGAGCACGCCGTAGGCCAGCGAGATCGCCATCGGAATCAGGAACTGGGCCTGCACGCTCTCTTCCTGCATCAACGGCGTCAGGCCCACGAAGGTGGTCAACGAAGTCAGCACGATGGGCCGGAAGCGTGTGACGGCGGCCTTGGCAACCGCCTCGCGCAACGGAAGCCCCGCCTGGCGCCAGACGTTGATGCTGTGCACCAGAACCAGGCTCGCGTTCACCACCACGCCCGACATCGCCACGATTCCGACGATCGACATGAAGCTGAGGTCGAAGCCCAGCAGCAGGTGTCCGCCGATCGAACCCACCAGTCCGAAGGGGATCACGCTCATGATGATGAGCGGCTGCGAATACGAGTGCAGCGGAATCGCCAGCAGCGCGTAGATGGCCAGCAGCGCCAACACGTAGGCACTGGCCAGTCCGCCGAAGGCGCGCCGCTGTTCGCGCTGCTCGCCCTCGAGCGAGTAGGACACCGAGCGGACGTCGGCGAGGATCGCTGGAAGCGCGCCGGCCTGTAGATCGTCCAGCACCTCGTTCGCCGTGGTGATCGCGCGGTCGATGTTGGCGGTGACGCTCACCACCCGGTTGCGATCGCTACGCCGGATGCTCGCGTAGCCGCGCCCGATCTCGGCCTCGGCCACCGTGGAGAACGGCA
Organism: Myxococcota bacterium; assembly: GCA_041577695.1. Lineage (GTDB taxonomy): Bacteria > Myxococcota_A > UBA9160 > UBA9160 > PR03 > JASJBO01. Next base: position 7,666 of record JBFGIM010000076.1, read on the forward strand.
CCTCGGCGCCGTCCGGAGTGCGCACCCGCAGGTTCTCCAGGTCGGCCAGCGAGCGGCGGCGGCCCTCCGGATAGCGCACCATGACGCGCACGTCGTCTCGACCGCGCTGGATGCGCTGGGCCTCTTCTCCGTAGAAAGCCTGGCGCACCTGGCGAGCCAGATCCCGCTGGGTGAGGCCCAGCGGCTCCGCCTCCGGCCGGATCCGAAGCTTCACCTCGCGCTTGCCCTCGCGGAAGGTGTCGGAGATGTCGATCACCCCGGGATAGGTGGCGAGCTCTTCCTTGACCCGGTCGGCCGCGCGCCTCAGGTCGGGTACCGAGGGTCCGCGCAGCTCGATGTCGATGGCGGTGCCCGCCGAGAACAGGTCGCTGGCGAAGACCAGCTCCTCGGCGCCCGGGATCTCGCCCACGATGCGACGCCACACCTTGGTGACGTCCTCGCTGTCGATGGCGCGCTGCTCCGACGGGATCAGCTCGATCACCACCTCGCCCACGTGGGCGCCCCCGGCGGGCTTGCCGCCGAACCCGGCAGGGCTGTCGCTCTGCCGGTCGCGGAAGGGCTGGCTGCCCGCCACCGCCAGGACGTGCTCGACCATGCTGCTGCCCTCGGGAGCGGCGCCGGGATCGATCTCGGCGCGCAGGTCCTCGACCGAGGCCTCGATGCGCGCGATCGCGGCCTGCGTCGCTTCGAAGGGCGTGCCCTGGGGCATCGTCAGCCATGCAGCGATGTAGTCGGCCTGCACCGGCGGGAAGAACGAGAACGAGACGCGGCCGCTGCGCACCACCCCGAAGATGAGCATCAACAGCGCCAGCGCCGCGGCGACGGCGGCGTAGCGCCAGGTGAGCGCGTAGCGCAGCAAGCGGCTGTAGCCGCCCTTGGCGAGCCGCTCGAGGGAGGTGCCGAAGAAGTCCTGTACGGCCCTCCAGCGCCGCCCCAATGCCGTGTGCGGCTGGTGGGCCTCGTGCTCGTGGCCGTGGGAGAGGTGGGCCGGCAATACGAACTGCGACTCGACGAGCGAGAAGAGCAGGCACGCGATCACCGCGGTTGACAGCGTCGCGAAGACCTGGCCCATGGGGCCGGGGACGGTGAGCATGGGGGAGAAGGCGGCCACCGTGGTGAGCACGCCGAAGACCACCGGCACCGCCACGTGCTGGGCGCCTCGCACCGCCGCCGGACGGCGCGGCCCGCCCTTCTGCTGCTCGGCGTAGATGCTCTCGCCCACCACGATGGCATCGTCGACCAGGATGCCCAGCACCACGATCAGCGCGAAGAGCGTGATCGCGTTGATCGTCAGATCGAGCGGCGAGAAGACCCAGAGCGCGCCGAGGAAGGCCACCGGGACGCCCAGCGAGACCCAGAGGGCGACGCGACCGCGCAGGAACAGGGCGAGCACGATCAGGACCAGCACGAAGCCGCTGCGCGCATTGCGCCGCAGCGTATCGAGACGCCCGCGGAGCATCTCCGAGTCGTCCTGCCAGATGGTGAGATCGACGTCGGCAGGGAGACGATCGGCCGCCTTCGCGACGTACTCGTACAACAGGCGCGAGATCTCGAGGACGTCCTGGTCGCCCACGCGGAAGACCTGCACCACGGCCACCGGTTCCTGATCGAAGCTCGCCGAGAGATCGGAGTCGTCGAAGCCGTCCACCACGCGCGCGATCTCGCCCAGGGTGACCCGCGTGCCGTCGGGACGCGCCAGCACCACGAGGCCCTCGAACTCCTCTCCGCGGTAGGACTGCCCCTTGGAACGCAGCAGGATCTCACCGCCCGCAGTCTTGACGCTGCCGCCCGGCAGATCGAGCGAGGAGCGCTGCACCGCGCGCACCACCTCGTCGAAGGTGAGGCCGTGGCGGCGGAGTGACTCCTCGGGCACTTCGATCGAGATCTCGACGGGCCGCACCAGCCTCAGCTCCGCCTGGGTGATGTCCGGCAGCGCCAGGATCTCGTCGCGCAGGCGCTCGCCGAGCACCTTGAGCCCCGCCTCGTCCACGGGACCCGAGAGCACCACGTCCGCCACCGGGTGCCGGATGGCGAACTGGGCGACCACCGGCTTCTCGGCTTCATCGGGGAAGGTGTCGATCGAGTCGACCCGGTTCTTGATGTCGTCGAGGACCCGGTTGACGTCCTCGCCGAGCAGTACCTCGGCGAGCACCACGCAGGCGCCCTCGACCGACGTGGAGGTGATCTGGTCGATGCCCTCGATGCCGTCGATCTCCTCCTCGATGCGGACGCAGACGCCTTCCTCCACCTCCTCGGGCGCGGCGCCGAGGTACTCGACGCTGACCTGGATGACCTCGATCTCGATGTCGGGGAAGGTCTGCTGCGGAAGCGTCAACACCGCCATCAGCCCGCCCACCACCATCGCTGCCATCAGCAGGTTGGCGGCGACCGGGTTCGAGGTGAACCACGCGATCGCGCGGTTCACGGGGTCGCCTCGTCGCTCTCGACCTGCCGCAGCAGCATGCCTTCCACCGGCGCCGCCAGCGGCGAGAGCACCACGCGATCCCCGGGCTCGAGAGCGCCGCGCACCACGGCTCGCTCGTGCTCGGCGCGCACGAGCTCGACCGGGCGCATGCGAAGCCGGTCGTCACCGTCCACCACGCGGAGGCGACCGTCGCTCAGTAGCGAAGCGCGCGGCACCACCAGCACGTCCTCCACCGGGCGGCCCAGGATCTCCGCTTCGACGAAGAGCCCCACTGCCAGCGGCGGCCGGGCGCCGTCGTCGCCGCCGGCGAGCTGGTAGGGATCGTCCACCCGAGCCACGAGGTTCACCATGCGGGTGCGGGGATCGATCTCGCCCTCGGTGCGGACCACGCGGCCCTCCCAGCGGTGCAGCGCGCCGGCGAAACGGGCGCGCAGCTCCACGGGCGCGCCGGTGCCGTCGCCTTCCCGGTAGCGCAGCGGAAGCTCGAGATGGCCGAGCTCCTCGTCGGAGACCGGCAGCCGGATCTCGGCGTAGTCGATCGCGTAGATCGTGGCGATCGGTGCACCCCGGTTGACGAATTCGCCGACGTCGGCGGAATGCTCGCGCACCCGCCCTCGGAACGGCGCGCGCAGCTCGGTGCGGGCCAGATCGTGCTCGGCCTTGGAGAGCGCCGCCCGCGCCTGGCGCGTAGCCGCCGCCGCCACCCGCTCGGACGCTACCGCGGCATCGAGCTGGGACGGGCTCGCAACACCCTGCTCCGCCAACCGCTGGCGCCGATCCAGCTCCTTGGCCTCGCGTGCGAACTCGCTACGCGCGCGGGCGAGGTCGGCGCGCGCCTGCTCCAGCGCCACCTCGTAGTCGGCGGGATCGATCCGCACCAGCGCCTCACCCGCCTCGAAGAAGCCGCCGGTCACGAACTCGGGCGCCGTCCACACGATCGGGCCCGAGACCTCGGGCACCAGCTCGCTCTCGGTTCGCGGCGCCACGGTGCCGTGGGTGACGACGCGCAGGCGCAGGCTCTCCGGCTTCACCTCGGCCACGCGCACGAGCGGAACGACGCGCTCGGGCTTGATCGGCTCGACCTCGGGCCCGGTGACGATCAGCGCCCAGGCCCCGAGCCCTCCTGCGATCAGGAAGGCGATCGGAAGCAGCCAGCGTCCATAGCGCAACATTGTCCCAGTATAGAGGGCGGAGATGGGGCGTCCTGGATGGCGGGCGGGTCGGGCCCGGATCACCCGGCGGCCGCGTCGGCGGCCTCGCCCAGCTCGTGGAACGCCTCGTCCAGGGCTTCCACGAAGTCGTGGAGATCCGGGAACTGGTCCCAGTCACAGCAGATGCCCCAGTAGAGGCCCCCCGCATAGCTGAAGAGCGCGATCCCGATGCCCATCCCCTGGAAGAGCGGAACCATCGGGTAGCTCTCGAGCATGCGGGCGCCGAGCAGATAGAGCGGAAGCTGTGGACCCGGCACGTTGGTCACGACCATGTTGCTGGAGCGGCTGCCCATGCCGAGACGCGCGGCCACGCTCATCAGCGTGGGCGCGGTCATCTCGCTCACCGATGCCAGGACCTCGGCGCCCAGCGCCTGTTTCGACTGCTTCACGTCCTGGGTCGCCCGCTTCACCGCGGCCATGCGCCGCTTCGGGTTGCGCTCGCCCAGCGGCATCGGAACCACCATGGAGGCCACACGGTTGCCGAGGGCACCGCGCTCGGAGTCGGTTCGGACGCTCACGGGACAGAACACGCGGAAGTCCATGTCGCGCTGCTTGCGCACCGAGATGCCGCGACGCTCGAGGAAACGGGACACGGCGCCGGACACCGTGGCCAGGACCACGTCGTTGACGGTGCCGCCCAGATGCGTCTTGACGCGCTTCACCTCGTCCAGGTCGAAGGCCACCCAGTCGAAGCGACGATGCGAGCCGATCGGCTGGTTGAGCGGCGTCTCGGAAGCGGGCTTGAAGGCGGCCGTGGTCACGTCGGCCAGACCCGCCAGCGCTTCCGAGAACTCGTTCCACACGCTGCGCGGGTCGCGCAACGACCGGCGGATCTCCCGAGCCATCCACAGCGGCGCGCGGGTGCGGTGGAAGGCCGCGTCGGTCAGCTGGCGCAGCCCGCTCGGCTGCTTGCGCGGATACCAGCCCGGACCGGGGTCGAAGGTCTTGTCCGCCACCGGGCTGAGCAACACCGCCAGCAGGTCGACACCGGACACGCCGTCGATCATGCAGTGGTGGGTCTTGCTCACCATCGCGAAGCGATCCTGCTCGAGACCCTCGACGATCCAGATCTCCCAGAGCGGCTTGCCGCGATCGAGCTGCTGCGACATCACGCGCGCCGCCAGCCGCTTGAGCTGGCGCTCGTCGCCCGGTTCGGGCAGCGAGGTGTGGCGCACGTGGTAGTGGATGTTGAAGCGCTCGTCGTCCACCCAGATCGGGTGGCCCTCGACGGGCGTCCACTCGATGCGCTGCCGGTAGCGCGGGATCAGGTGGAGCCGCGAGTCGATGTAGGCGCGCAGCGCATCGATGTCGAGGCCCCCCTCGGGCGTGGCAAGGGCCCCCTTCTCGAACACGAAACAGCCCGCCACGTGCATGTGGGTGGTGGGACCTTCCAGCTCGAGGAAGGTGCGATCGAGTGCGGAGAGACGGTCGTAGCTCACGAAACCCCCGGGAGAACGCTCCCCCGATGCGCCTCCTTCTTCTTATAGCCGGCCCGGCTCAGCCGCGTCCAGCATCCTTCGCGCTCGCCTCGCGGCGCAGCCGATTCACCTCCCGATGGGCGGCGCGGACCGGCTCGGGCAACCGGAAGCGCGGGGCGAGACGCAGGACCCAGCGCCGCGCCGTGGGGAGGCTCACCCGATGTCCGACCGACACGTAGACGGGCTTGACCCCGCTCCGTGTTCGCAGCACTTCTCCGATCGTCTCGCCCCGGTGACGCAGGGCAGTGTGGGCGCCGCGGCGGGGACCGGGCTCGCGGGCCTCTCCCACCAGGCGGCTCTTGGCACAGCCGATGGTGGGGATGTCGAGCCACAGGCCCAGGTGACACGCGAGCCCGAAGCCGCGCGGATGGGCGCGGCCGTGGCCGTCCGCCACGATCAGGTCGGGGAGGCGTCGAAGTCTGCGAAATGCGGCCAGCACCGCGGGCAGCTCGCGGAACGAGAGATAGCCGGGCACGTAGGGAAAGCGGGCGTCGGCGCGCGCGCTCGCGGTCTCGATCACCTCGCCCGACGCCACGTCGAGCACCACCACCGCGGCGAAGAGGTGTGGTGCCCGCTTGTCGAAGGAGACGTCCGCGCCCGCGACGCGGCGCACCTCTCCCAGCTCGTCGCTCTCGACGACGCGGTGACGCAAACGCTCCTGGAGCGCCCGAGCGCGGGAGACGTCGAGATCGAAGCGGTGGCGGAGGGTCAGTCCCGGTCGCCGAACGCGGCGGCGATCAGGCGGTCCTGCCGGCGGCGGTGCAGGCGCATCGATCCTCCCGCGGGTGCCGCCGAGGCGATGCGACCGGCGTAGCCGAGCTTCTGGGTGTCGCGCAGGGCGTCCTGCAGGCGCTCGCGCACGAAGGTCCAGCCGCCCATGTTGGCGGGCTCCTCCTGGACCCAGATCACGTCCTCGGCGGCGGTGTAGCGCCGCACGGCCCGGTCGATCGCCTCTTCGTCCCAGGGATAGAGCTGCTCGACGCGCACCAGGGCGGCCTCGGGTGCTTCGGGGTCGCCGCCGCGCTTCTCGCGCGCCTCGAGCAGGTCGTAGTAGACCTTGCCGGAGCAGAGCAGGACGCGCTTCACCCGCTCGGGAGCGCGCATGGCGAGCTCGTCGTCGATGACCGTCTTGAAGGTGCCCTCGCTCAGATCCGCCACCCGCGACACGGCGCGCGGCGCCCGCAGCAGGCTCTTGGGCGTGAAGATCACCAGCGGCGCCCGGAAGTTCCGCCGCATCTGACGCCGCAGCAGGTGGAAGTACTGGGCCGGCGTGGTGCAGTTGGCGAGCTGGAGGTTGTCCTCGGCGCA
>JBFGIM010000077.1:0-14010 GCA_041577695.1 Myxococcota bacterium
CCCGAGGGAAAGCGCCGCAGAAACCACACCGCCGATGGCCGGTGAAGCCGGTGGCTCTGGTGAGGAGCCGCCGGTGGAGGCACAGGCAAGGGTGAAATCGTGGGGTAAGAGCCCACGCGCGACTGCCGGGTGACCGGCGGCGGGGCAAGCCCCTCTCGGAGCAAGCTCGAATAGGGACATTGTCGAGGGCGGCCCGCCCGAAGCGGCAACGCCAGTGTCCGGGTTGAGTGCTCGAGCGCCGCAGCAATGCGGCGCCTAGAGGAATGATCTCCTGCCGCGCCGGGGCGACCCGACGCGGGCACAGAACCCGGCTTACAGTCCTCCTCCGGTCACCATCTCTTCCGAGCTCCGCACGGCAACCCCTGCCGCCGTGGCTCCTGAGCCTTCATCCGCCGAGCAACGGCTCCGGCGCCTCCTCGCGGCGTTCCACCAGGGCGATCCGCACGGCTGCCAACCACGCCCCCAGCACGATCCCGCAGCCCGCCAGGTGCACCACCCGCGCAATCGACTCGCAGTCGTGCAGCAGGCCCCACCGGGTGAGCAGCCAGTTCCAGTCGTGGATCTCGCCGCCGACGAGCGGCAGCACCATGGTGTAGGCGTCGTCGATGTAGACCGCGGTGTAGAGGAAGTTCTCGCCCAGCCACAGCCCGCACAACGCCGCATCGAACGGGCGCTCGCGGCTGAGGAAGTGGAATCCGCACGCGATCGGAAAGACGAGCTGACCGAGCGTGCCGCCGAGAGCGCCGATCACGCGCCCGCCCAGCCCGAAGAAGACATGGCCCGCCTCGTGGAAGAGCAGGTTCACGCCGTCCAGGAAGTGGTACTCGTAGTCGAAGAGCAGCCAGCCCGCGTAGACCGCGAGCGCCGCCAGCAGGATCGCGCGGCCCATACAGGGGGCATCGGCCGGTTCGCGCCGCGCCCTGAGCCACGCCGCCTCACGGTATACTGCGCGCCCCGGAGGTCCCCCATGCAGATCGAAACTTCCGTCCCGCTCGGCCAGTGGCGCGGCGTTGCCGACGCAGCCCGGCGCGCCGAGGCGTTGGGATTCGGCGGCATCATGGCGCCGGAGATCGCCAACGACCCCTTCGTGCCGCTGGCCTTCGCCGCCCTGGCGACCGAGCGGATCCGGCTGGGGACTGCGATCGCGGTGGCCTTCCCGCGCAGCCCGATGGTGGTGGCCAATCTCGCCTGGGACCTGCAGGTCAATTCCGGCGGCCGCTTCACCCTGGGACTGGGCAGCCAGGTGAAGGGACACAACGAGCGCCGCTTCAGCGTGCCCTGGAGCTCGCCGGTGGGCCGCATGCGCGAGTACGTGGAGGCGCTTCGCGCCATCTGGCGTTGCTGGGAGCACGGCGAGCCGTTGGCGTACGAGGGTCAGCACTACCGCTTCACCCTGATGACGCCGGAGTTCTCGCCGCCGCCGAGCCAGTTGCCGCCGGTCCCCATCACCGTGGCGGCAGTGGGGCCCGACATGCTGCGCATGGCCGGCCGCGTCTGTGACGGCGTGCGCCTGCACGGCTTCTGCACCCGGCGCTACCTGGAAGAAGTGGCATTGCCGCAGGTCCTCGAGGGCCTCGAACGCTCGGGGCGCGCGCGCAAGAGCTTCGAGATCTGGGGTGGCGGCTTCGTCACCACCGGCCGCGACGAAGCCGAGGTGGCCCAGCAGGTCGAGTGGGCTCGCTACCGGCTGGGCTTCTACGGCTCGACGCGGAGCTATTCCCCGGTGCTCCGGCTCCACGGCTGGGACGATCTCGCCGCCAAGCTGCACCGGATGTCCAAGGAAGGCCGCTGGAACGAGATGGCGGCCGCGGTTCCCGACGAGGTGGTACACGAGTTCTGCGCAGTGGCGACCCACGAGAACCTGGGCGCGGCGGTAGAGCGTCGCTTCGGTGGCCTGGTGGACTCACTGGCGGTCGGGTTCGCCGGCGGCACGCCCGACGGCGAGATCCGTGAGCTGCTGGACGACCTGCGGCGGATCCCGGTCGCGTTCGAGGGTTTTGCCGACCGCTAGCCGACCAGGCTCTTGCGATAGCAGTGCAGCAGGGCGCGCCGCTCCCGGTCGTAGCCGCGCCAGCGCGAGGCCGGCAGTTCCGAGCATGCCACCTCGGCAAAGCCCTGACGCGCGAAGAACGCGCCGACGCGTTCCGAGGTGGTGCAGGCGAAGATCTGCCGCAGCCGCTCACGCCGTGCCCGCGCCACGGCGTAGCGCACCAGGTGGCCCCCCATGCCCTCGCCCAGGAAGCGCGTCACGGTGTAGAGCGCCGCGATTTCGCCGCTGCGCGCGTCCGGATGCAGCAGCAGCGCTCCGATCCCGGCGAGATAGCGATCTTCGACGAACGCGCCGAATCCCCGGGCCAGGATGCGATCCACGGCGGCCGGCGGCCGAGGCGCCAGGTAGCCCTCGGCCACACCGCGGCCCACCAGGTCGTGGGCGGCGTCGAAATCGTCGAGGCCCAGGTCGCGCACGGCCACGTAGCGCTTCGGTGTGAACAGCGTTCCGGAGCCGGCGTAGGTGAAGAGCTCGTCGTCGAGCCCCTCGAGCGTGCACACGTTGAGCGCCGGCTGACCGGCCGCGAGTAACGCGTCGATCGCGCGCAGCAGGCCGCGGCGACCGCGGGTGGCCGGGTCGTTGCGCCGCAGCAGCGCCCGCAGCTCGCTGCGGTGCACGAACGAGCGGCGCTCGTCGCCGCGCGGCAGGCCGCCGGCCGGATCGATCCAGACCCACTTGAACAGCCGCAACCGGAGTACCGCTTCGCGACACTCCTCGAGCCAGGCCTTCTGTCGCTTGGCCACCAGCCCTGCCCGTGCGTGGCCGTCGAGTGCCCGCCACAGCTCGGGCTCGAGGTCCGCGGCCCGGCTGCTGACCACCCGGGAGCCGACGACGCTCTCCAGCCAGCGCCGCTCGGGGCTCACCACCACCACCCGGGTGCCGTGACGGGTGAGGGTGCGAACCACGCCGGCCAGCACCCGCGCGTCGCCGGCCGATCGACCCCTGCACGCGATGCCCAGCGTGCGCCCGCGGAACTCCCGCAGGTAGAAATCCCGCTCCGAGAAGGGCTGCGCCGGCCGGGGGCGATCCATGGCGCCGCATTGTCGCGCATCGGGCGCACCGGGCCAGCCGCGCTTGGTCGATCCGGGCACCGGGGGTATCGTGCGCCGCCGATGGAATGGCAGGGTTGGGCCACGCTCGCGGTGCTCGGACTCGTCCTCCTCGCGATGGCGCGCGAGATGGCGGGGCCCGATCTCATCATGATGGGGGGCGTCATCGCGCTGGGCGCCCTCGGCGTTCTGACGCCGCGCGAGACCTTCGCCGGCTTCGCCGATCCGGTGCTCCCCACGGTGGGCGGGCTGCTGATCGTGTCTGCAGCCCTGCGCGAGACCGGCGCCATCGAGATCGTCTTCCGCACCCTGGTCGGGCGCTCCAGTCGCGAGCGCTCGGGACTCACCCGTCTGGTCCCCGCGGTGGCCGCAGCCTCGGCCTTCATGAACAACGTCACCATCGTCGCGATGACCACGCCGCTGGTGCGCGAGTGGACCCGGCGCCGCGGGCTCGCCCACAGCCACATGCTGATGCCGATCAGCCACGCCACGCTGCTGGGCAGCATGATCACGCTGATCGGCACCAGCACCACCCTGGTGGTGGCGGCGCTGATGGTCGAGAACGGGCTCGCTCCCATGGGCTTCTTCGAGCTGGCGCCGGTGGGCCTGCCGGTAGCGCTGGTCGGCCTCGGCTACCTGATCTTCGTGGCCCCGCGCTTGTTGCCCGCCCGACGCGATCCGGTGGAGGAGCTGGGGGAGCACCGCCGCGAGTACACCGTGGCGATGATCGTCGAGCCCGGCTCGCCCCTGGCGGGGCGCAACGTCGAGGAGGCCGGGCTGCGCCAGCTGCCCGGACTCTTCCTGGTGGAGATCGACCGCGCGGGACGCGCCATCACCCCGGTGGGCCCGGAAGTCGTGCTCGAGGAGGGGGACCGGCTGATCTTCGCAGGCGTGGTCTCCACCATCGTGGACCTGCAGCGCTTCAATGGGCTGTCGCCCGCCACCGAGGCCGACGAGGTTCCGGCGGTGCTGGCGGGGCGCCAGCTGGTCGAGGCGGTGGTGTCGAACTCCTCGCCGCTGATCGATCGCAGCATCCGCGACGCCAACTTCCGGACCGTCTACGACGCCGCAGTAATCGCGGTCCACCGCAACGGCGAGCGGGTCGGCGGAAAGATCGGCGAGATCGTGCTGCGGCCCGGCGATACGCTGCTGCTCCAGACGGCTCCCGGCTTCCTTCGTGCCCACCGCAACAGCCGCGACTTCTACCTGGTCAGCGAAGTGGCCGACGACCGACCCGTGCGTCGCGACCGCGCCTGGGTGGCCGCGGCCGTGCTGGGATTGCTGGTGTTCTCGGTCAGTACCGACCTGGTCCCGATCTCGATCGGCGCCCTGCTGGCCGCCGGCGTTCTCATCGTGACTCGTTGCATCACCGGCACGATCGCCCGGCGCAGCGTCGAGTGGTCCATCCTGGTGGTGATCGGCGCCGGGCTCGGCATCGCCTCGGCCATGGTCAAGACCGGCGCGGCCGGCAGCATCGCCCACCTGCTGGTCGAGATGGCGGGACCGCTGGGACCGTGGGCCACCCTGGCGGTGATCTATCTCGCCACCCTTCTACTGGCCGAGTTCCTCAACCACGCGGCGGCGGCAGCGATCCTGGTGCCCATCGCCGTGGCGGCGGCCGCAGAGCTGGGGATCGATCCCCGCGGCTTCGTGATGGGGGTGGCCTTTGCCGCCACCTTCGCCTTCGCCGTCCCGATCACCTACCAGGTCCACCTGATCGTCTACGGGCCGGGCGGGTACCGCTTTGCCGACTTCCTGCGGGTCGGCATCCCGTTGGACATCGTCTGCTGGGTCCTGACGGTCGTGCTGGTTCCGAGGGTCTGGCCCTTCCACGGCTGAGAGCCTGCTGCTTCGGCGTCACCCGGCCCCCCCGAGGCGCCACTCATGGATGGCGAAGGAGCTCACGGCCCGAAGCGACCGCGAGCACATTGTAGACCTGGGGTCGAACCGACCCTGTGGGGAGCGATTTCCGCGGCTCCAGCAGGGGAAGAGCACGTGTCGCAAGGGGCAGCATGCGCTTCCGGTGAGGATTCCCCAGGGGGAAAGGCTGGATTCCGATGGCTGAGAAACGGGCCCTGGGGCAAAAAATGCTTTGCAAATCAGGGCAAAGCGGAGAGAATGCCGGGCTGCTCGGTCGCCCCCCCGAACAGCCGGTGGCCAGCCGACTCGATAACGCTCTCCCGCGCCGCTATCTCCACCGCGCGCGATGTTCGGCTGGCTACGCGCACCCTGGGTCCTCGTGGAGCCCTACACGGAGTCCAGGGGCATCGGCCCGGCTGACCGTCCCTCGACGAGGGTCCGCACCGTGAAACGCGGGCACCCGTTGCGGAGCGAGACACCGAGCGACGAGGAAACCGAGGAATCCCGGGGCGGGTTCCGAGCGACGAGAGGAAGACGCGTGAAGGTGGAGAATCGGCAGACGACCGCGACCGCTGACAGCAGCGCCCGCGGACCCATGGGCGCCACCGCAGCCGTCGCGGCCGAAGACCTCGATCCCGGGCGCGAGCGCCGCCCGCTGGAGTCCTACTTCCAGGAGATCGGCGGGACCCGCACCCTCCGGCGCGAGGAAGAGGTCGTCCTGGCCAAGGAGCTCGAGTCGGCGACGGCCGCGCTGCGCGAGGCGCTCTACGTGCTTCCCTGCTCCGGACGCCACGTGGTCCAGCGCTGGGACTCGCTGCGCGCCCTGTCGCACACGGGCGCCAAGCTTTCCGAATCGATGGGCGACGAGGAGACCGGTGAGATCGCCGCCCGGGTCGAGCGCGCGGTGCGCAAGCTGCACAAGCAGCTCGATCGACGCGAGGCCTCGGCCCGGCGACGGGCGTCCCTCCGCACGCTCCAGAAGATCGACCTGGAGATGGCCCAGGAACTCGAACGCGCCCAGCTCTCGCTGGCGGTGCTCGCCGAGCTGCGCGAGCGGGCGATGCGCATCGAGCGCGCCATGCGCAAGGCGCGGCGTGGCACGCGGCGGCTGACCCAGCTCGAACAGGAGGCCGGCCTGCCCAAGGCGGTGATGCTCGAGTGCGCCGAGGCGGTGCTGGCGGCCCAGGCCCGGATGACGGCGGTGAAGAACCGCTTCATCGAGCACAACCTGAAGCTGGTGGTGGCCATCGCCAAGGACTACCGGAATCTGGGCCTTTCGTTCCCGGACCTGATCCAGGAGGGCAACCTGGGCCTGATCCGCGCGGTCGAGAAGTTCGACCACCGGCGCGGCTTCAAGTTCTCGACCTACGCGGTGTGGTGGATCCGCCAGGCCCTGGTGCGCGCAATCCAGAACCACTCGCGCACGATCCGGCTGCCGTCGCACGTGCACGACCGGCTGCAGCGCAGCCAGCGGGTGCGGGCGGAGCTCACCGGGAAGCTCGGCCGCGAGCCGACCCCCGCGGAGCTGGCGCCGGCGCTGGGCACCGACGTGGACGCCCTCGAATCCCTCGACCGTCTGTCGCGCGAGGCCATCTCGCTCGAATCATCGGTGGCGGGAACCGAGAAGCGGCTCGAGGAGTTCGTGGCCGACCCGGGCGCCCCTACACCGGACTCGGACATCGATGGCGACCGCATGCGCTCGGGCGTGGGCACGCTGATCTCCAGCCTCACCGACCGGGAGCAGCTGATCCTGCGGCTGCGCTATGGGCTGAGCGGCGAGGAGGAGCACACGCTCGAGCAGATCGGGCAGTCGCTCAGTCTCTCGCGCGAGCGCGTCCGCCAGCTCGAGGCCCGCGCGCTGAAGAAGCTGCGCGAGACCATGCCCGCCCAGCGTCTGCATCCGATTCTGGAACCGTAAGCCGGAGCTCCGGTCGGGCTACCAGGTGAGGAGCAGCGCGAGAGCGCCGAGGGCCCAGGCGTAGTAGGCAAAGCGGTGGAAGGCCCTGGTGCGCAGCAGGCGCACGAAGAGGGCCAGGGCGGCGAGGCCGGAGACGAGGGCGGCGCTGAAACCGAGCGCCAGCGGCAGGGCGCTGCCAGCGCCGGCGGCGGCGGCCAGGTCCGAGGCCGAGAGCACCAGCGCGCCGCCCACAGCGGCGATCGACATCAGGAACGAGAACTCGGCGGCCTGGATCGGTGCCACGCCCAGTGCCAGGGCGGCGCCCACGGTTGCGCCGCTGCGCGACACGCCCGGCAGGATCGCCAGGGCCTGGGCGCAGCCGATCCACCAGGCGGCGCTCCAGCTCGGCTCGGGAGCCGCAGCCCGCGGCAGCGTCCAGCGCGTGGTCCACAGGATCCCGCCGGTGAGGAGCAGGCCCAGGCCCGCGGTCACGGGCCGGTCGAACTGGGCCTCCAGCGTCTCTCGCAGGGCGAGCGTCAACAGCACCGCGGGCAGGGTCGCCAGGGCCAGCTTGCCGGCATAGATCCAGGCCCCCGGTTCGCGCCCGAGCAGTCCCGCCGCCAGCGCCGACAGGCGCACACGGTAGAAGACGACCACCGCCAACAGGGTGGCGCCGTGCAGCAGGATCTCGAACACGATGCCGCTCGATCGGATGCCGAGCAGCGCCTGCCCCAGCACCAGGTGGCCCGAGCTCGACACCGGCAGGAACTCGGTGAGCCCCTGAACCACGCCGAGCAGCAGCGCCTCGAGGATGCTCACGATCGAGCCGAGGCGGGAGCAGTGCGCGCTACGGCCGCGTCCGCGGCCTCGCGCCCGGCGCGGCGCGCGCGGAGCGACTCCACCGCGTAGTAGGCGGCGGGCACCACGAACACGGTGAAGACCGTCGAGAACAGCATGCCGCCGACCACGGCGATGCCGAGCGGCGCGCGCAGCTCACCGCCCGCACCGATGCCCAGCACCTTCGCCATGGCGCGGTTGCCGCCCAGCGCCACCGGAAGCAGTCCCACGATGGTCGAGAGCGCGGTCATCAGGATCGGCCGGAAGCGGGTACGACCGGCTTCGAAGGAGGCTTCCGCCAACGTCCAGCCGCGGGCGCGCAGCTGATTGGCGAACTCGACGATGAGGATGGCGTTCTTGGCCACCAGCCCGACCAGCATCACCATCCCGATCTGCGAGAACAGGTTCAGCGTCTGGCCCGCGGCCGCGAGGGCCACCAGCGCGCCGGTGAACGAGAGCCCCACCGCGGTCAGGATCACCAGCGGATGGACGAAGCTCTCGAACTGGGCCGCCAGCACCAGGTAGATGATCACGATCGCGAGCAGGTAGGCGAACAAGATCGATTGGCTCGACTCGTAGAACTGCTCCGACTCACCGGAGAAGGACGAGCGGTAGCCGCGTTCCTCGGGCAGGATGTCGGCGGCGAGCGCCCTCACCCGATCCAGCGTCGCTCCCAGTGCAACGCCTTCATCCAGGTCGCCGGTCACCGTGGCGGCGCGCAGCCGATCGAAGTGGGGTACGCCCTGGGCCGCGGTGGTCTCCTCGATGCGCACCACCGACGAAAGCGGGATCAGCGCACCACCCTGTCCATGGACGTAGAGCAGCGGGATGTCGCCCGGCCGCGAGCGCTCGGCGCGCTCGAGCTGCACGATGACGTCGTAGGTCTCGCCCTCGAGCTTGAAGCTCGAGAGATCGCGGCCGCCCAGCAGCACCTGGAGCGTGGTCGCTAGCTCCCGCACCGAGACGCCCAGGTCACTGGCCCGGTCGCGGTCGATCCAGACGTCGAGCTGCGGCTTGTTCAGCACCAGGTCGCTGCGCAGGTTCAGCAGCCCGGGGATCTCCAGCTCCGAGCGGCGGATCAGCTCGTCGGCGTAGCCCGCGAGCGACGCCACCTCGGGGCCCTGCAGCACGATCGAGATCGGCGCCGAACCGAAGCCGCGCCCCAGTGACGGGATCTCGCGCGGGAAGGCCTGCATGCCGGTCACGTCGGACAGCTCGTCGCGCAGATCCCGCACCACCTCGCTGGTCTCGCGCTGCCGATCCGCGGCCAGGGAGCCGATCACGATGCCCTCGTTGACCAGCCCCGGGGTCCCGATGCCGAGCGCCACCACCGAGAAGTTGCGCTCCACCTCGGGCGCGCGCTGCACGATCTCCTCGACCTGGCGCTGGTAGCGGTCGGTGTACTCGATCGTGCTTCCCTCGGGCGCCCGGGTGAAGACGAAGAAGGCGCCGCGGTCGCTGCTGGGCACGAACTCCCGCTCGATGAAGCCGCCGAAGAGCATCACCAGTCCCAACCCGAACCAGAGCAGACCCACCGTCAGCGTGAGTCCGCGACGGCGCAGACTGGGCTCGAGCACGCGCGCGTAGGCCGAAGCAGCACCATCGAAGCCCCGGGCCAGGGCGGCCTTGACACCGCGCTCGCTCGCGCCGCGGCGCAGGATCCGTGCGCACAGCATCGGGGCCAGCGTCAGCGCCACGAAGCCCGAGATGGCGACCGCCGCCGCCACGGTGACGCCGAACTCGCGAAAGAGCCGGCCCGTCGTGTCGGTGAGGAACGTGAGCGGCAGGAACACCGCCACCACCGAGATGGTGGCCGCCACCACGGCGAAGGAGATCTCGCGCATGCCGCGCAGGGCGGCCTCCACGGGCGGCGTGCCGTTCTCCACCCAACGCGAGATGTTCTCCAGCACGATGATCGCATCGTCCACCACCAGGCCGATCGCCAGGGTCAGACCCATGAGGGTGAGTGTGTTGATCGAGAAGCCGGCGAAGTAGAGCACCGCCAACGAGCCGATGATGGAGACCGGGATCGCGACCGCCGGGATCAGCGTGGCGCGCACCGTGCGCAGGAACAGGTAGATCACGATGAGCACGAGCACGACGGCTTCGAATAGCGTACGCACCACGTCGCGGATCGACTCGCGTACGTGAGTGGAGCCGTCGAAGGCTACCGTCAGCTGGATGCCCTCGGGAAGCTCGGTCCGGATCTTCTCGAGCTCGGCGTTCACCTCGTCGACGACGGCGATCGTGTTGGAGCGCGATAGCTTCACCACGCCCATGCCCACCGCGGCCTCGCCGTTGTAACGCACCAGCTTGCGCTCGGTCTCCGGCCCCACCTCGACCCGGCCGACGTCGCGCAGGCGCACCGGCTCGCCGGCGATCTTGCGCACCACCAGCGATTCGAAGGCGCGCGCGGTGCTCAGCTCGCCGAGGGTGCGCACGGTGAACTCGCGGTCGACGCCCTCGATGCGGCCCGACGGGATGTCCACGTTCTCGCGCTCGAGCGCGGCGGCCACGTCGGCCACGGTCAGCTGGAACGAAGTGAGCCGCTCGTTGTCGATCCAGACGCGCATCGACATGCGCCGCTCGCCGCCGATGAAGACGTTGCCGACGCCCGGCAGCTTCGACAGGCGGTCCTGGATGCGGCTCTCGGCCAGCCGGGAGAGCGCGAGCTGGTCGCTGCCACCCCAGAGCGCCAGCCACATCACCGGCCGCGCGTCGGCGTCCTGCTTGGCGACGATCGGCTCCTCGACCTCCTCGGGCAGCACGCGGCGTGCCCGCGCCACCCGGTCGCGCACGTCGCTGGCCGCCACGTCCACGTCGCGCGAGAGATCGAACTCGACCGTGATGCTTGAGACCTGCTCGCGGCTCAGCGAGGTGACGTGCTTGATGCCCTCGATGCCGATGATCTGGTCCTCGAGCGGCTCGGTGAGCGAAGTCTCGACCACCTCGGGCGCCGCACCGGGGTAGATCGTCGTCACCGACACCACTGGCGGGTCCACGTTGGGAAGCTCGCGATTCGGCAGCCAAGCCAGGGCGATCAGGCCGAACAGCAGGATCACCAGCGAGAGCACGGTCGCGAAAACCGGACGCTCGATGCAGAACTCGGAGAGCCTCACGCGTCGCCACCCCCCAGAGCGGCTGCGCTGGGCGGAGCGTCGGTCTCGCCGACGGCGGGCGCGGGCACCACGCGCACCTTCGAGCCGTCGCGCACCTTGTGGGTTCCCGCGGAAACGATGCGGTCGCCCGCCGCGAGTCCGCTGCGCACCTCGACGCGTCCGCTCTGGCGCGCGCCGATCTCGATGCGCGCGCGCTCGGCGTTGTCCTCGCCGTCGAGCCGCCACACGAAGACGCCGTCGGGATCGTTCACCAGCGCTTCCTCGGGCACCAGCAGCGCGTCGCGCGCGCCGATGTCGGAGGTCACCTGGGCGAACATCCCGGGCAGCAACACGCCATCGGGGTTGGGTACGCGGCCCTTGATCAGGATGCGCCGCGTGGCCGACTCGACGTTGGGGGCGACGAAGTCGATCGCGCCGGGGAAGCGGCGGTCGGGATAGGCGGCGACGTGCACCTCGAACGCCGCGCCGATCCTGGCCAGCGGAAAAGCCCACTCCGGGATGGTGAAGACCAGCCGCAGCGGATCCATCGCATCGATGCGGACCAGCGGGTCGTCGGGCGTCACCCGGGCACCGGGCGAAACCAGGCGGGCGCCGGTCTGGCCGTCGAACGGCGCGCGCACGCGGGTGCGCTCGAGCTCGGCCCGGCGCAGCATCACCACCGCCTTGGCCACTTCGAGCTCGGCGCGGGTCCGATCGATCTGGGCAGCGGCGGCGACGTTCCGGTCGGCGAGCCGGCGGGTGCGCTCGAACTCTTCGCTGGCCAGGGCCAGGCGCGCCTGCGCCTCGGCCAGCCGGGCCTGCTCCTCGCGATCGCGCAGGCGGAACAGCTCGACGCCGGCCTCGACGCGCTGTCCCTCCTCGAACTGGACGCTCTCGATCACCGCCGCGATCTCGGAATTGACCACCACCGACTCGCTAGCCTGCAATTCGCCGAGCAGATCCACCACGTCGAGCAGCGGCTCGGAAGCGAGTTGGATCACTTCGACCGCGGGCACCGGCGGTCCGCTCCGGTCGGGCTTCTCCGCTGCGCCGTCACAGCCGGGCAGCCAGAGCGCCAGCCACAGCGCCGCCAGCACCCCACCCGGTCCGGGAAGGGGCGCGAACGAAGACTTTCTGGAGGAGCGGGAGCCGCCGGCGCGGCCCCGCGCGGACGGGCTCGGCATCACCGTGAGGGTATCTGAGCGGAGGGTTCGCCGCCGGCCTCGGCCGCGTTATGCTGCCGGGCTCGGAGGCCCCTGGGCGCCTCCTCGAGTGGGGGAACACCCGGTGTTCGAGGGCTGCGATGTCGGCAGGTGAAGTCGTCTGTCTGGATCTCGAGGGTGTGCCCATTCCCGAGATCTGGATCGGGGTGGCCGAACGGACCGGAATCGAGGAGCTGCGGCTCACGACCCGGGACGAGCCCGACTACGACGTCCTGATGAAGCGACGGCTGGGCATCCTCGAGCGCGAGAGGCTCGGGATCGGCGACATCCAGGCGGTGATCGACGCGCTCGATCCGCTCGCCGGTGCGCAGGAGTTCGTGGCCTGGCTGCGCGAGAACTTCCAGTTGATCATCCTGTCGGACACCTTCTACGAGTTCGCCCAGCCGTTCATGCGCAAGCTGGGTTGGCCGACCCTGTTCTGTCACCGTCTGGTGGTGGGTCCCGACGGTCGGGTCGAGGACTACCGGCTGCGCCAGAAGGATCCGAAGCGCCAGTCGGTGCGCGCCCTGCACGACCTCCGCTTCCACGTGATCGCGGCGGGCGATTCGTACAATGACACCGGCATGTTGGCCGAGGCCGACGCAGGCATCCTGTTCCGCCCGCCGGAGAACGTGATCCGGGAGTTCCCGCACTTCCCGGTCACCCACACCTACGAGGCGCTGCGCGCGGAGATCGAGCGCGCCTCGCACGATGACGCCTGACGGCGTCGAGAGGAGACCCATGACTGGCGGATTCCGTATCACGACCGCGCTACTCCTGGCCGGACTCGTCGCGGCACTGCTGGCCAGCGCCGGCTGCGGCGACGGCGGCGGCGAATCGAAGCCGGCGGCGGCGCCCACGGCCGCAGCCACGCCCGCTCCGCCCACGCCGGAGCCCACGCCGGACGCCACCGCCGCACCCGAGGCGCCGCCGGCCGCATCGGCTGCCGCGGGCGACGCCGCGCGCGGCGAGGTGCTCTACGGCCAGTACTGCGCTTCGTGCCACGGGCCGCGCGGCGCCGGTGACGGTCCGGTGGCGGCCAGCCTCAACCCGAAGCCCGTCCGCCACTCCGACGGCGCCTACATGAACCAGCTCTCCGAGGAGCACATGTTCAAGGTCATCAAGGAGGGCGGCGCCTCGGTGGGCAAGTCGCCGCTGATGGCTCCGTGGGGCGGCACCGTGTCCGACGCGCAGATCTGGGACCTGGTGGCCTTCATCCGCACCCTGGCAGAACCGCCCTACCAGCCCTGAGCGTTCCGGTGGGATCCGATCGACTCGACGCCGAGGAGCGGCGCGCGTATCAGGAAGACGGCTTCTTCGTGCGGCGCGCGGTCTTCTCCGAGCCGGAACTCGAGAAGCTGCGCGGGGCTGCCGAACGCGCCGCCCGGGTCGCCGCCGAGGCCACCGCGCGCGGTGAGGCGTACCAGATCGACGGCAACCGCTACGTGGATGTCGGCGATCTCACCGTCCAGTACGAACACCGCGACGACACGGGCGCGCTGCGGGTCGTCGAGCCCTTCCACCAGCTCGACCCGGCCTTCGACGACCTGATCGACGACCCGCGCCTGGTGGAGCCGATGCTCGACCTGGTGGGTGCCGACCGGGTTTCGCTCTTCACCGACAAGCTCAACTTCAAGCGACCACGCGAGGGCTCGGGCTTCCGCTGGCACCAGGACTCGCCGTACTGGAACCATTTCTGCAGCCACGTCGACCGCTGTCCCAACGTGATGCTCGCGCTCGACGACGCCTCTCGGGCCAACGGCTGCCTGCGCATCGTCCGCGGCAGCCACCGGCGCGGCATCCTTCCCGGCTGCAGCGGCCGAGGGCGCCTCGACTCCCTGTTCACGGATCCCGCCTGTTTCGATGCCCGGCTCCAGGCCCCGGCCGAGATGGCCGCCGGGAGCCTGCTCTTCTTCAGCCCCCACGCAGTGCACGGCTCGGAGCCGAACCGGTCGGATCGACCCCGCCGCGCGCTGGTGTTCACCTACCAGCCGGCCGGCCACCCTATGTTCAAGCG
>JBFGIM010000078.1:0-13822 GCA_041577695.1 Myxococcota bacterium
ATCGAGCGCAAGACCGGCTTCGCGCTCGAAGCGCTCCGGCAGCTTCGCGACAGCGGGCGCGACCCTGACCTGATGGCGGTCGTCTTCGCCGAGAGCGACACGGTGGCGCACCACTTCTGGCGCGACCACGACCCCGCCTCGCCGCGGCACGAACCGGGCGCGTCGCCGCGGAGGCGCGACGCGCTGGCTGCCGTCTATCAGCAGCTCGACGCGGCGGTCGGGGCGCTGCGCGAGGCCTTCGGCGACGACGCCGCCTGCGCCGTGCTCTCGGACCACGGACAGGGCGGGGCTTCGCGCCGGGTCGTGCACCCGAACCGACACCTGGCCGATGTGGGGCTGCTGAAACCGCGCGGCGCCGGCGCTGCGAATCGCGTTGCGCGGGGCCTGCGCGACACGGCGCTGCGCGCCCTGCCGCCGCGCTGGGCGGAGGCGATCTTCCGGCGTCTGCGCGCGCCGGCAGCGCGGGTGGAGAGCGCCGCTCGCTTCGGCGGCATCAACTGGGACCGCAGCGTCGCCTTCTCGGAAGAGGTCAACACCCAGCCGGGGGTCTGGATCAATCTGCGCGGGCGCGAGGCGAGCGGCTGCGTGGCACCGGGCGACTACGAGCGGGTTCGCGACGACGTGATCAACGCGCTGCTGGAGTGGAACGGCCCTGGAGGCCGGGTCGTCGCCCGGGCCCGGCGCCGCGAGGAGGTCTACCGCGGTCCCCACGTGGAGCGGGCGCCCGACGTGGTGTTGGAGTTGGCGCTCGAGGCCGGCTACGCCCATTCGATCGTTGCCACGCCCTGGCGCGATCCGGCGACGGGCTCGGTGCGTACGCTCGAGGGCGCCGAGCTGGCCGGCGGACGCGGACGCGGCATGAACGGCACCCATCGACCGGACGGCGTATGGTTGGGTCTGGGCGCCGAGCTGGCCGAGGCGCCGCGGGGGATCGCCGCTGTGGCGCCGCGCGTGTTGGCTTGCCTGGGCGTACCGTGGGAAGGGGGCTCGACCCCGGTGCGACCCGATCCGTACAGCGACGAAGACGAGCGACTGGTGGCCGAACGGCTGCGCGCGCTGGGTTATCTCGATTGAACGACACACCGCGACTCTCACTGGTCTTCCCCATGTTCGACGAGGAGCCGAACGTGGAGGCGCTGCTCGACGCGGCTGCCAACCTGGCACCGCTGCTGGCGGACGACTTCGAGATCATCGTGGTGGACGACGGCAGCCGCGACGCCGGCCCCGACCGCGTGGCGGAGCGCGCGCGCAACGACCCCCGCGTGCGGCTGCTGCACCACCCGCGCAACGTCGGCTACGGCGCCGCGCTCCGGTCGGGCCTGCGCGCCGCGCGGGGCGAGCTGGTGTTCTTCACCGATGCCGATCTCCAATTCGACTTGGGCGAGATCGCTCGACTGCTCGAGCACACCGACGAGTTCGATCTCGTGGTGGGCTATCGCGCGCCGCGCCGCGATCCGTGGCGACGCCGCGCCCTGGCCGCCGGCTGGGGATTCCTGGTGCGGCTGCTGTTCGGGCTCCACGTTCGCGACATCGACTGCGCCTTCAAGGTGCTGCGCCGGCCGGTGATCGAAGCGCTGCCCATCGCGTCGATCGGCGCCTTCGTGAACACCGAGCTGCTGCTGCGCGCGCGCCGGGCCGGGTTCCGCATCCGCGAGGTGCCGGTGAGCCATCGGCCGCGGCAGGCGGGTCGCGCCAAGGGCGCCACCCCCCGCGTGATGCTGCGCGCGCTGCTCGAGCTGGCGCTGCTCTATCGCGAGCTGCGCGCGCCCGGGGCCGAGCTGCCCCAGGGAGAGTGGCTGACGGGCTCGGATTCCAGCGCGGGCTCCCCGTGAGGCTGGCGCTGCTCGGCGCCTTCCCGTTCCCGGTGCCCCAGGGCTCCCAGGTCTACTTCGCCGAGCAGGCGCGCGCGCTGGCACGCGCCGGGGCCGACGTCACCGCTGTCACCTACGGATCCGGCCTCGGAGAGGCGCCGCCCGACCTCGCCCTGGTGCGGACGCCGGCCTGGCTCGGCCCGCGGCGCACCGCGGCGGGACCGGCCGCGGCCAAGCCACTGGCGGATGCCGCGCTGCTGGCGCGCTGGATCGGCCTCGCGCGACGCCATCGCTTCGACGCGGTGCTGGCCCACAACGCCGAGGCAGCCCTGGTGGCACTGGCGGCGCGACGTCTCACCGGAGTGCGCGTCGTCTACGTGGCCCACACCGTGATGCGCTTCGAGCTGCCGAGCTACCGCGGCCCCCGGATCTCGCCGTCCATCGAGCCGACCCTCGCGAGCGCAGGCGCCTGGCTCGACCGGCGGCTCGCCGCCGGCAGCGACGCGGTGCTCGCGCTCTCGGAAGCCGGCGCCAAGGAACTCGGGCACCACGCGCGCGGACCGGTCGAGGTGATTCCGCCGGGCCTCGACCCGGAGCCGCCCCCCGCGGCGGATGCGATCGAGGCCGCCTGCGCCCAAGCGGGCGTGGCCCGCGGTCGCTTCGCTCTCTACGCCGGAAATCTCGACGGCTACCAGCGGCTCGACCTGCTGGCCCGCGCCGCCGCGCTGGCGGGAGTGCCGGTCGTGGTGGCCACCCACGCTTCGGACCGCGCGCCGCATCCCCTGCGCACGCTGCGCTGGAGCGATCCGGCGCGGGTGCGCGCACTGCTCCACGGCGCCGGCGCGGCGGTGCTGACCCGCAGCGCTCCCGGGGGATTTCCGGTGAAGCTGCTCAACTACATGGAGGCGGGGCGCGCCATCGTGGCGCGACGGGGCGTTGCGGCGACGCTCGAGCACGAGCACTCGGCGTGGCTGCTCGACGCGGACGCCGGTCCCGCGGAGATCGGTCGTGCCCTGGCCGCGCTGCTGGCGGATCCTTCGCGCGCCGCAGCGCTGGGACGCGGTGCGCGCCGCGCTCTCGAAGATCGACACGCCTGGCCCGGGATCGCGCGGCGCACGCTGTCGCTGGCCGAGCGCTGTGCGGCCTGAGGTAGGCTTCTCGCCATGAGGATTGCGATCGGACTGGCCGTGGTGTTGACGCTGGCCGCTTGTCGGGCGACGGACGAGTCCGACTGGTTCGTGTACGCGCCGTCGGACGGCGCCTTCGAGCTGTCGTTCCCCGAGGAGCCCGTCGCCGACGTCCAGAGCCTGGGCACCTACTTCGGCCGGCTCGAGATGCACGTGGTGACGCTCGAGGTGCGCGGCGAGGACCAGCACCAGGACCGCGGCTTCATCGTGCGCTACGGCGAGATGCCGGCGCACCTGATCGAGGAAAGCGATCCCCAGGCGATCCTCGACGGCCTGCGCGACGGCATGCTCGGCACCATCGGCGGCCGACTGCTCGAAGAGCGACACACCGCCCTGGGAAGCGTGCCGGGCCGCACCGTGCGGCTGGCCTCGTCCACCGGCGAGGCGCAGGTAGTGGGCCGCATCTATCTGGCGGGCCTGCGGATCTACCAGTTGATGAGCGTGGGGGCCCCGGCCGTCGCCGGCGACGAGGATGCCATGCGCTTCCTCGATTCCTTCCAGCTGCGACAGGAGCGCTGAGCGCCCGCCACCGCGCGGAGGACAGCGCTAGACTGCCGGCCTCACGCAAGTTCGCCTTCGACCCCCCCGGCACCGGGGGCGGCCGGGGGTTTTCTGCGTGCGCGGCGCGCTGCACCGACGGGCAGCGCGAAACGCGACGGAGCGGAGGAGCATGACACGCCCGGCGGTGCGCGGAGGCAGGTGGGTGGAGGCGGTGCTGGGCCGCCGCGGACCGGTGCGCCTCACGGGCGTGCGCGGCGGCGCCCGCGCCTGGGCCGGCGCGCAGCTGGTGCGCGCCCACGCGCCGCGCCCGGTGCTCTTCCTGGCGGCCAGCGCGAAGGCCGCGGACCTGTTGCTGGAAGACCTGCGCGCGGCGCTGGGCGAGCCGCCGGCCGAGGAAGGCGGCTGCGTGCGGCCCTTCCCGCGGCCCGACACACTTCCCTACGACCGCTTTTCGCCCCAGCCCTTCGTGGTCGCCCAGCGCATGGACGTGCTGTACCGCTGGCTCGCCGACAGCGGCGCCAAGCCGACCGAAGGCGCCGGCGTGCCGAGCGCTCCGGGGCTGGTGGCGGTGGCGCCCTGGACGGCGCTGTCCATGCGCGTGCCGGCCCGCGACGCGGTGCGCGGCCGCTGTGTCCACCTCGAGGTCGGGCAGACGACCGACCGGGACGCGCTGGTCGAGCGGCTGATCGCGGCCGGCTACCACCGCATGCCGCTGGTGGAGGAGCGCGGGGAGCTGGCCGTGCGCGGCGGCATCGTCGACGTCTACCCGCCGCATCGCGCGCGTCCCGTTCGCATCGAGATGCTCGGCGACGAGGTCGAGTCGCTGCGCGACTTCGACCCGGCGAGCCAGCGCTCGCAGGACCGCCTGGGACACGTGGTGGCGCCGCCGCCGACCGAGCTGCTGCTGGAGCGCGACTTCGTCATCCGCCAGTCCGAGGCGATCCGCGCCCGCTCGGACGAGCAGGACGCCGACCCCGCGGTCGTGGACGAGTTGCTCGACGCGCTGCTGCGCGGCCACGTCCCGCCCGGAGCCGAGGCGCTTGCACCTTGGATCCAACCGAAGCTCGAGACCCTCTTCGACTTCCTGCCCGACGACACCCTGGTGGTGCTGGACGAACCCGAGGCCGGCTTCGAACGGCTCGAGCGCTTCTGGGTCGAGGCCGCCGAGAGCGCGGAAGCCGCGCGTGCCTCCGGGCGTGTGGTGGCGCCGGCGGCGGACCTCCTGCTCTCGCCCGAGGAGGTGCGCGGCGCGCTCGAGCAACGCGCCCCCGTGACGCTCGAGCATCTCGACGTGGCCGACGCCGAAGCGGGCGATCGGATCGTGCTCGCCGCGCGCGACCACGAAGCGCTGCGACGGGAGCTGGCGCGCGTGCGCTCGGGCGACGCCGCGCTGCTTCCGCTGGTGGAGTGCCTCACCGCGTGGCGCGACGACCGCTGGCGGGTGGTGGTCACCGCCGGGGCGCTGTCGGGCGCCGAGCGCCTGCGCGCGCTGCTCTCCGAATACGGACTCACCACCCATCTCGGCCGCGAGGGCGTCGCCATCGAGCGCTGGGGACGTGCCGGGCGGATCGAGGTGCGCGTGGCCAGCCTCTCCAGCGGCTTCGCATTGCCCGAGGCACGGCTGGCGGTGGTCACCGAGGAGGAGATCTTCGGCCCGCGCGAGCGGCGGCGCAGCCGCGCGCGCACCCGCGACACCGCGTCGATCGAGGCGTTGGCGCAGCTCAAGCCGGGCGATCCGCTGGTCCACGTCGACCACGGCATCGGCATCTACCGCGGGCTGGTGCAGCTCGACGCGCCGGGGGGGGCGCGCCGCAAGAAGTCGTCGGGAGAGTTCCTGCGCCTCGAGTACGAGTCCGGCGATCGCCTCTTCGTCCCGGTGCACAGGCTGAACCGGGTACAGCGCTACGTGGGCGCCGACGGCCACGCGCCGCGGCTGGACAAGCTCGGCGGCGGAACCTGGGAGAAGGCCCGCCGCCAGGTCAAGCGCGCGCTCCGCGACATGGCGCGCGAGCTGCTCAACGTCCACGCCGCCCGCGAGCTGGCACCCGGAGTGGCCTTCTCGCCGCGCGACCGCCACCTGGAGGAGTTCGAGGCCGCCTTCCCCTACGAGGAGACGCCGGACCAGCTCGCCGCCATCGAGGACGTGCTGGCCGACATGCAGCAGCCCAAGCCGATGGATCGCCTGGTGTGCGGCGACGTCGGCTTCGGCAAGACCGAGATCGCGATTCGCGCCGCTTTCCGCGCGGTGGCCGACGGCAAGCAGGTCGGCGTGCTGGTACCCACCACGGTGCTCTGCCAGCAGCACGAGGAGACCTTCCGCAAGCGCTTCGACGGCCACCCGGTGCGGATCGAGTCGCTGTCGCGCTTCCGCTCGGCGCGCGAGGCGCGCGAGGTGCTCGAGGGCCTGGCCTCCGGCAGCATCGACATCGTGATCGGCACCCACCGCCTGCTGCAGAAGGCGGTGCGCTTCCGCGCCCTCGGCCTGCTGGTGGTGGACGAGGAGCACCGCTTCGGCGTGGCCCACAAGGAGCGCATCAAGAAGCTCAAGAAGACGGTCGACATCGTGACGCTCACCGCCACGCCGATCCCCCGCACGCTCCAGATGGCCTTCACCGGGCTGCGCGACCTGTCGGTGATCAATACGCCGCCCGCGGACCGCCTGGCCATCCGCACCCAGGTGGCGCGCTACTCCGAGTCGCTGATCCGCGAGGCGATCCTGCGCGAGGTGCGGCGCGGCGGGCAGGTCTTCTTCGTCCACAACCGGGTCCACAGCATCGGCGGCGTGGCCGAGATGCTGGCGCGCACGGTCCCGGACGTGCGGGTGGAGATTGCCCACGGCCAGCTTCCGGAACGCGAGCTCGAGGAGCGCATGCTGCGCTTCCTGCGCGGCGAGGCGGACGTGCTGCTCTGCACCACCATCATCGAGAGCGGCCTCGACATCCCCCGCGCCAACACCATGCTGATCGATCGCGCCGACCAGCTCGGCCTGGCCCAGCTCTACCAGCTGCGCGGTCGCATCGGACGCAGCAGCCATCGCGCCTACGCCTACCTGCTGGTGCGCGGCGCCGAGCGCGGCCTCACCGACGACGCGCGGCGTCGACTCGACGCGATCCAGTCCTTCACCGAGCTGGGCAGCGGCTTCCGGCTGGCGAGTCTCGATCTCGAGATCCGCGGCGCCGGCAACCTGCTGGGCGGCGAGCAGTCGGGCAACCTCGCAGCGGTCGGATACGAGACCTACATGGAGATGCTCGAGGAGACCCTCGAGGAGCTGCGCGGCAACGGCCGCGCGCCGGAGGTGGATCCCGAGATCCGGCTGCCGGTGACGGCCCGGTTGCCCGAGGACTACGTCGGCGACGTCAGCCAGCGGCTGGTGCTCTACAAGCGCCTGGCCAGCGCGCCGGACGAAGCCGACCTCACCCGCGTGCGCGACGAGCTGCTCGACCGCTTCGGTCCGCTGCCGGAGGAGGCGGCCAACCTGATCGAGGTGATCCGGCTCAAGATCGCGGCGCGCACGCTGGGCGTGGCCGCACTCGACCTGGTGAAGGGCGAGCTGGTGGTGACCGCTACCGCCCAGACGCGCATCGATCCCCAACGCCTGGTCGCCCTGCTGGGCCAGCCGGCACTCGGCATCCGCGTGACCCCGGACCACAAGATCTACGCTCCACTGGCGGAGATCGACGACGATGCGGCCGGGGTGCGCCAGGCCCAGGCGCTGCTCGGCCGACTGGCGTGAGCACCGCGGCTGCCGAGAGCGGAGCGCCGCGGTAGTCTCTCGGCCAATCCCCGCCGGCTGTGCCGGCACGTCTCCGCCGAGGTCCTCCCCCATGGCATCGATGCAATCAGCAGAGCCCGGAAGTCTCGCTCGCATGCTGCTCCGGGGGGTCGCCGCTTGCGTCCTGCCCCTGTTGGGCTGCAACGAGGAGCCCCCGCCGCCGCCGGAATTCGCGCAGCGGGTGGAGATCGTCACCTTCGGCGAGCGCGAGACCGAGGAGCTGCTCGAGTATCCCGGCACGGTGGAGGCCAGCGAACGCGCCGAGACCAGTTTCGAAGTGGCGGGTCGCATCATCGAGTTCCCGGTGAACGAGGGCGACCAGGTCGAGACCGGCCAGGTGCTGGCACGTCTCGATCCCAGCGATTTTGCCGCGGAGCTCGCCAAGCAGCAGGCACTGGTGAACGCCTCGCGCGCCGACTTCCATCGCGAGAAGAAGCTGCTCGAGGAAGGCGTGTCCTCGCAGCAGCAGTTCGACGTGGCCAAGCGCAACTACCAGTTCTCTTCCGCCGGCCTGAAGATTGCGCGCAAGGCGCTGGCGGATACCGAGCTGCGAGCGCCCTTTGCCGGTCGCGTCGCACGCAAGCTGGTGAACCAGTACCAGAACGTGCAGGCGAAGGAGCCGGTGATCTCCTTCCAGAGCGACGCCGCCCTGGAGATCCGGGTGGCGGTCCCCGAACGCGACGCCGTGCGCATGCCGGTCGACCGCTTGTTGGCAAGACGTTCCGACGTCCGGCCCGAAGTGATCGTCAGCGCAGCGCCGGAACGAGCGTTTCCGGCCCAGCTCACCGAGTTCGCCACCAAGGCGGATCCGACCACGCGAACCTTCTCGGCCACGCTCAGCTTCTCGGTGCCGGCGGAGGTGAACGTGCTTCCGGGCATGACGGCCAGCGTGCGGATCCGCATGCCCGCCAGCATCGGCATCGGCGGCTCCGGTGTGGAGGCCAAGGCGGTATTCGCCGCAGACGACGGCAGCCCCAGCGTGTGGATCGTCGATCCGGAGAGTCTCCGGGTGTCGCCGCGCTCGGTGACGGTGGGCGAGCTCTCCGGAACCGAGATCCGCGTGACCGAGGGAATCCAGGACGGCGAGTGGGTCGCGGTCACCGGGGTCCACCAGCTGCGCGAGGGCATGCTGGTGCGCGGACCGGACCTCTAGGCATCCGGGCCCGCGGATGAACATCGCCCAGTTCTGGATCGAGAACCGAGTCACCACCCTGGTCCTCACGCTGGTCGTCCTCGGCGGCGGCCTCGCGACCTTCGGCAGCATGAGTCGGCTGGAGGATCCCGAGTTCACCATCAAGGACGCGCTCGTCGTCACGCCCTACCCGGGCGCGACCGCCGCGGAGGTCGAGGAGGAGGTCACCGACGAGCTCGAGGCGGCGGCCCAGAAGCTGGGACAGCTGAAGGAGCTCGAATCGCGCTCGGAGCGCGGGCTCTCCACGATCACGGTCACGATCCAGGATCGTTTCGACAAGACCTCACTGCCGCAGGTCTGGGATGAGCTGCGACGCAAGGTGGGCGACGCCCAGTCCTCGCTCCCGCCGGGTGCCGGGCCCTCGATGGTGGTCGACGACTACGGCGACGTCTACGGCGTCTTCATCGCCGTCACCGGACCGGAGTACGACTACGCCCAGTTGAAGGAAGTGGTGGATTTCCTGCGCAAGGAGCTGCTGCTGGTCCAGGACGTGGCCAAGATCGAGACGATCGGCGAGCGAGCCGAGGTGATCTACGTCGAGCTCGATCGGGACCGCACGTCCCAGCTCGGAATCTCGGTCTCCTCCATCGCCGAGGAGCTCCGCTCGAAGAACGCAGTGGTCGACGCGGGCCGCGTGAGCGTGATGCCCGAATACATCGCCATCGAGCCGACCGGCGTGACCACCGACGTCCGCCAGTTCGGGGGCATCCTGATCAGCGGCGGCGCCAGCGATCAGCAGATCTACCTGCGCGACGTCGCGAACGTGCGCCGCGGCTACCTCGATCCGCCGGCTTCGTTGATGCGCTATGACGGACGCGCCGCCATCGGGATGGGGATCTCCACGATCTCGGGCGGCAACGTGGTGGTGATGGGCGAGGCGCTGCGTCAACGCGCCGAGGAGCTGCGCCCGCAGCTTCCGCTGGGCGTCGAGTTCGGCATCGTCTCACTCCAGTCGGCGGCGGTCACCCAGTCGATCGCCGGCTTCACCAACAGCCTGCTCCAGGCCGTGGCCATCGTCGTGGTGGTGCTGCTCTTCTTCATGGGCCTGCGCAGCGGCCTGCTGATCGGCTTCGTGCTCTTCCTCACGATCGCCGGCAGCTTCATCTTCCTGGCCCCGATGGGGGTGGCCCTCGAGCGCATCTCCCTGGGCGCGCTGATCATCGCCCTGGGCATGCTGGTGGACAACGCCATCGTGATCGTGGACGGCGTGCTGGTGCGTCAGCAGAGCGGAGTCGACACCAAGGTCGCGGCGATCGAGGTGGTGAAGCAGTCGGCGATCCCGCTGCTCGGCGCCACCGCGGTGGCGATCCTGGCCTTCGCCGCCATCGGCACCTCGCAGGACGCGACCGGCGAGTTCTGCCGCTCGCTCTACCAGGTGGTCCTGGTCTCCCTGAGCTTCTCCTGGGTGACGGCCGTGACGGTGACACCGCTCTTGTGCGTGATGTTCCTGAAGCCGCCCGAGATGGCCCGGGCAGCCGACGAAGATCCCTACGCGGGCGGCTTCTACCGGACCTACATGTCCTTCCTGCGCCGCTGCATCCGCGCGCGCTGGCTGGTGGTCGGCGTGGTGGCGGCCCTCTTCGCCGGATCGATCTGGGGCTTCGGCCTGATCGAGCGCAGCTTCTTCCCGCCTTCGACCCGGTCCCAGTTCATGGTCGATCTCTGGATGCCCCGCGGCACCCACATCGAGAACACCCTGGATCGGGTCGAGGAGATCGAGGACTACGTCGCGGGCCTCGAGGGCGTCGGCCACGTGACCTCGCTGGTCGGAAAGGGCGGCCTGCGCTTCTTGCTGACCTACACCCCGGAGAAGACCGACACGGGCTACGCCCAGCTGCTGGTGGACGTCGACGACGCAACCCGGATCGATGGCCTGATTCCCTTGATCGAGGCGGAGCTTGCCGAGAAGATCCCGGAAGCCGTGACCTACGCCTTCAAGTTCGAGCTGGGCCCGGGCTCCAACGGCAAGGTCCGCGCCCAGTGGAAGGGGGGGGATCCGGACATCCTGCGCTACCTGGCGGACGAGACCGTCGCGATCTTCGCGGCAGATGCGCGCGCGAAGGCGATCCGCACCGACTGGCGCCAGCGGGTCAAGGTGGTTCGACCGCAGCTGGCCGAGCGGGAGGCCAACCTGAACGGGCTGCACCGGGAAGACGTGGCTCGGGTGCTCCGTTACTCCTTCGACGGGGTGCCCGTGGGCATCTTCCGCGACCGCGACCTGCTGCTCCCCATCGTGATGCGCGCCCCCGAGCGCGAACGCAGCCGCTTCGACAGCGTTCGCAGCGCGCAGATCTACAGCCCGGCGGCGCGGGCCACGGTCCCGTTGCGCCAGGTCGTCTCGGGCTTCGAAACGGATTTCGAGGACGAGGTGATCATCCGCGAGGATCGCAAGCGAACCATCACGATCTACGCCGACGCGAGCTTCGGCCCTGCGTCGCAGCTCTTCGCCCGCCTGCGACCGCAGGTCGAGGCGATCGAAGTGCCGCCGGGCTACGAGCTCGAGTGGGCCGGTGAGTACGAGGACACCGCCAACGCCCAGGGGCCTCTGATAGCCAGCGTGCCGATCTTCATCCTGATGATGTTCGTGGTGACGATCGGGCTGTTCAACTCCGTGCGTCAGGCCACCGTGATCTGGCTGAACGTTCCCCTGGCACTGATCGGGGTGACGATCGGGCTCCTCGTCACCCAGCAGCCCTTCGGCTTCATGGCTCTGCTCGGATTCCTCAGCCTCATCGGCATGCTGATCAAGAACGGCGTGGTGCTGGTGGACGAGATCAACCTGAAGCTCGGTGAGGGGCTCGCTCCTCTCGACGCCATCGTCGGGTCCGGCGCGAGCCGTCTGCGTCCCGTCGCCATGGCCGCCTCCACCACGGCCCTCGGCATGCTGCCGCTCTTGACCGACGCCTTCTTCGTCGCCATGGCGGTGACGATCATCTTCGGCCTGCTCTTCGCCACGGTCCTCACCATGGCGGTGCTGCCGGTCTTCTACGCCATCCTCTTCGGGGTCTCCTCCGAAGGGAGCTGAGGCCCGGTGAACATCGCGGGACGGAGTCCGCCTTGGCGGTTAGGATCCTGGCGGGAACGCAGCATGGGAGAATCGGAGCGATGGGTCGGAAGGTCCGCAACGCCGTTGTCGTCCTGCTGTTGGGGCTGGCCCCGCCGGCGGGGGCCCAGCAGGCGCCCGCGCTGGTCGACGCCATCGCCGCCCAGGTGGGTACCGAGGTCATCCTCGTCTCCGAGGTGAACCGGCTCACCGATCCGATCGTCGCCGAGATGCAGCAGCTGGGAGCGCCTCCGGAGGAGGTGGCGCGGCTGCGGGCCGAGGCGCTCGAGTCGCTGATCGAGCGCAAGCTGGTGGCCCTGGTGGCGCGGCGCAACGAGGTAACCGCCAGCGAGGCGGAGGTCGACGAGGCGATCCGGGCGATCGCCCAGGAGAACGGCTTCTCGCTCGAGACCCTGCGCAGCAGCGTCGAGGCCCAGGGGCTGCCGTGGGTCGCCTATCGCGATCGAATCGCCCAGGAGATCGTGCACCAGAAGATCATCGGCGGCATGGTGCGCTCGCGGGCGCACGCCGACCCGGAGGCGGTTGAGCGGCTCTATCTAGAGCGCTACGGCGACCAGCAGAGCGGCGGTACCGAGATCTACCTGCGCCACCTGGTGGTGCCGGCCGTCGAGGGCAAGCAGGAGAACCTGCCGGCCGCCTGTCGCGAGGCCAACCTCGCCCTGCGGCGCATCCGCGGCGGGGAGCCCTTCCTCGAGGTGGCGGCGCGGGTCTCCGCGGTACCGCCCGATCTCGGCTGGATCCACAAGGAGAGCCTGGCGGCCTGGATGATCCAGGTGATCGACTCGCTGGAGCCCGGCCAGGTGTCCGAGGTGATCGAGCTGCCCTTCGGCTGCAACGTGCTCCAGCTGGTGGAGACCCGCGAGTTCGTACCCCTCACCTTCGAGCAGGCCAAGCCGGCGCTCGAGCAGGAGCTGGCGCAGATCGCCATGGAGGAGGAGTACCGCCAGTTCATCGAGCGGGTGCGCGCCCAGACCTACATCGAACGCCGCGGTCTCTATGCCGAAGCGGCGCGCATCGATCTGTCCCGCCCCACCGACCCGAAGGCGGCGGAGGACCCCGCCGCCCAGTGAGCGCCGTCGCCGCGACGGGCCCGAGCGCGATCGAGGTGCGCGGCGCCCGCGAGCACAACCTGTGCGGATTCGACCTGCGCATCCCGCGCGACCAGCTCGTGGTGATCACCGGGCTCTCCGGATCCGGCAAATCTTCGCTGGCCTTCGACACCATCTACGCCGAGGGTCAACGCCGCTACGTCGAATCGCTGTCGGCCTACGCCCGCCAGTTCCTCGAGCAGATGACAAAGCCCGACGTGGAATCGATCGACGGGCTGTCGCCGTCGCTCTCGATCGAGCAACGCACCGTGAGCCGCAACCCGCGCTCGACGGTGGGCACCGCCACCGAGATCCTAGATCACCTGCGGCTGCTCTACGCCCGCGCCGGCGAGCCGCACTGCTGGTCCTGCGGTCGCGCCATCACGCGGCAATCGGTCCAGGAGATGACCGACCGGGTGCTGGCGCTCCCGGAGGGCACCCGCGTCCAGGTGCTGGCGCCCGTCGTGCGCGGCCGCAAGGGCAGCTACCGCAAGGAGCTCGCGGGCTTCCGGCGCCAGGGCTACGTGCGCGCGCGGGTGGACGGCGAGGTGCGCGACCTCGAGGACGACATCCGCCTGGCGCGTCAGGCCACCCACGACATCGAGCTGGTGATCGACCGCATCGCGGTGCGTGAGTCGGCGCGCGGACGGCTGGCCGGATCGATCGAGACCGCGCTCGGTCTGGCGGACGGCCTGTTGATCGTGGACGTCGGACCCGGGGGCGAGCAGTGGCTGCTGTCGGAGAAGAACGCCTGCGCCGAGTGCGGACTCTCGTTCCCGGAGATCGCGCCGCGCTTCTTCTCGTTCAACAGTCCCCACGGCGCCTGCCCGGAGTGCGACGGGCTGGGGACCAGTGCTGCCTTCGATCCCGCGCGCATCGTGCCCGACGCGGCGCGTCCGCTGGCGTCGGCCATCGAGCCCTGGCGGCGCGGCACGGTGGGGCGGGGCGGGGGCGACGCAAAGCGGCGTGAGAAGGTTCGCGGCAAGGAGCGCAGTCCCACCGCCCGCTACTACGCCGACCTGCTGGCGTCCCTGGCCGGTCACTACGGTGTCGAGCTGGACACGCCGTGGGGCGAGCTCCCGAGCCGCGTGAAGCGCGGCATCCTGCACGGCGCCGAGGAGCCGGTGCGCTTCGAGATCCGCCGCGGGCGGCGGCGCGTGCAGGTGGAACGAGAGTGGCAGGGGGTGGTGGACGAGCTCGAGCGGCG
>JBFGIM010000079.1:0-13724 GCA_041577695.1 Myxococcota bacterium
CCGATGACGTTGGCGACCTTGTTGTAGCGGCCGTCGTCCATCTCGAAGAGGGTGTGGAGCAAGCGCCGCTGCACCGGCTTGAGCCCGTCGCGCAGGTCGGGGATGGCGCGGTCGAGCACCGAATAGCTGGCGTACTCGACGAAGTTGCGGCGCATCAGCGCTTCGAGCTGGGCCACTAGAGCACCTCGGTCGCCAGGTTCTCGATCACGAAGGCGCGGCGCGCGGGCGTGTTCTTGCCCATGAAGAAGTCGAGGCAGGGCCCCACCTCGGCCATGCGCGCCACGTTCACCGGCACCAGCCGCTCGGCCTCGCCGAGGAAGGGGCGGAACTCGGCGGGGCTGATCTCACCGAGGCCCTTGAAGCGCGTCACCTCCGCGCCGCGCAGGCTGGCCAGGGCCTCGTCGCGCTCGGTCTCGCTGTAGCAGTAGCGGGTCTCGGCGCGATTGCGGACCCGGAACAGCGGCGTCTCCAGCAGGTAGACGTGGTCCTTGAGCACCAGCTCCTCGAAGTAGCGCAGGAAGAAGGTGAGCAGCAGGTTGCGGATGTGCATGCCGTCCACGTCGGCATCGGTGGCGATCACCACCCGGTTGTAGCGGAGCCCCTCGAGCCCTTCCTCGAGACCCAGCGCCCGCATCACGTTGTAGAGCTCTTCGTTGCGGTAGATCGCGTCGCGCTTCAGACCGTGGCAGTTGAGCGGCTTGCCCTTCAGCGCAAAGATCGCCTGGGTCTCGACGTCGCGTCCGTGAATCATGACGCCGCCGGCCGAGTCGCCCTCGGTCAGGTAGATCGTGCTCTCCTCGCGGCGCTTGCCGCGCGGGTCGTCGAAGTGGACCTTGCAGTCGGTGAGCTTGGGGATGCGGATCGCCACCCGGCGTGCCCGCTCGCGCGCCTCCTTCTTGATCGCCGACAGCTCCTTCCTCAGTCGCTCGTTCTGCTTGACCTTCTCGAGCAGCGTCTGGGCGGCGTCGGCGTTCTCGTGCATCCAGCGCACCACGGTGTCCTTGACGGTGGGCACGATCCAGGCGCGCACGTCGGTGGAGCCGAGCTTGTTCTTGGTCTGCGAATCGAAGACCGGGTCTTGGAGCTTCACCGCCACCGCGGCGATCAGGCCGTCGCGGACGTCCTCGCCGGCGAAGCCGCGCCCGGCGAACTCGTTGACGCCCTTGAGCAGGCCCTCGCGAAAGGCGCTCTGATGGGTGCCGCCGTCGTTGGTGTACTGGCCGTTGACGAAGCTGTAGTAGGTCTCGCCGTAGTTGCCGGTGTGGGTGAAGGCGAACTCGAGGTGGTCCTCGCAGCAGCGCACCACGTCGTAGAGCGGCGCCTCGTCGCCGAGCTCGTGTCCCAGCAGATCGGCCAGACCCCCGCGGCTCTGGAAACGCGTCCCGTTGTACTCGAGCACCAGACCCGGGTTGAGACAGGCGTAGTAGCGCAGCCGGTGCTCGAGGTATTCCTCGTTCCAGCCGAAGTCCGGGAAGATCTGGCGGTCCGGGGTGAACACGACCTCGGTGCCGTCGCTGGCTCCGGCGTCGCGCCCCTTGCGGTCTTCGAGCAAGCGGCCGCGCTCGAAGGATGCGCTGCGGAAGCGGCCGTCGCGCCAGCTCGTCACGCGGAAGGAGGCCGACAGGGCGTTCGCCGCCTTGGTACCGACCCCGTTCAGGCCCACCGAGAACTGGAAGACGTCGTCGTTGTACTTGCCGCCGGTGTTGATGCGGCTGACGCAATCGACCAGCTTGCCCAGCGGGATGCCGCGGCCGAAGTCCCGGACGCGGACGGCGTCGCCGGTGCGCTCGATCTCGATGCGGCGTCCCGCGCCCATCAGGAACTCGTCGACGGCATTGTCGACGACTTCCTTGAGCATCACGTAGATGCCGTCCAGCGGATGGCTGCCGTCGCCCAGCCGGCCGATGTACATGCCGCTGCGCAGCCGGATGTGCTCGAGCGCATCCAGCGTCTGGATGGACTTCTCGTCGTAGGCCACCCGGCCGCGCGGCATCGCACCCCCCGATGCGGAAGGTGGGGGATTCGTCGGCTCCATTCAAGATGTCGGGTGGGCTAGGGCACCAGCCACAATGCGGCGCCCTGGCAAGGGCCGAGCACCAGGGCGTCGCCGGTCTTGGGGAGCGGCGCACCGGCCGTGTGCAGGCCGCCGATCACCGAGTCGGGGCCCACGGGGACGGGCCGCGGTCGGTCTCCGAAGTTGAGCGCGACCCGCACCAGGGATTCCCCGCAACGCCGTTCGAAGGCAAAGACATCGGCGGGCGCGTCGAGCGAGTGGTACCCGCCGCGGTGCAGCGCCGGGAGCTCGCGGCGCAGCGCGAGCAGGTCGCGGTAGAGCCACAGCAGCGAGTCGCGGGCGTCGCGCTGCGCCGTCACGTTGGGCTCGGCCGGGCCGATCGGCAGCCAAGGCTCGGCGCTGCTGAAGCCGGCGCCGGGCGTGGCGTCCCAGCGCATCGGCGAGCGCTCCGGATCCCGCGAAAGCTTCGGGTGAAGCGTGCGCGCCAGGGGATCCTGCATGCGCTCGGGCGGCACCGGAACGTCGCGCATGCCGATCTCCTCGCCGTAGTAGAGGAACGGCGTGCCGCGCAGGCAGAGCAGCATCATGGCGGCGACCCGGGCCCGCGCATCGCCCCAGCGCGGATCGTCGTAGCGGCTGGCATGGCGCGAGACGTCGTGATTCGACAGCACCACGTCCGGCCAGGCCCCGGGCGGAAGGAATTCCTCGAAGCGTTCCACCTCGGTGCGGAAGCGTGCGGCGTCCCAGGGGGCGTGGAGGAAGGAGAAGTTGAAGGCCAGGTGCAGCTCGTCGCCGCACCCGTAGTAGGTCGCAACCTGGGCCGGATCCATCAGGTAGACCTCGCCCACCAGCATGCGGTCGGGGTACTCGTCCACGACGCGGCGCAGGCCCCGCAGCAGCGCGTGGATGTCGGGGTGGTTCTCGTCGTGGAGGTGGAGCTGGCCGCCGTAGCCGGATCCGCCGGCCGGCGATGGCGGGTTGTCGCGCAGTGCCGGGTCCTTGGCGATGCGCTGGATCACGTCGATCCGGAAGCCGTCGATGCCCCGGTCGAGCCAGAAGCGCAGCACGCCGTGCATGGCCTCGACCACCTCTGGATTGCGCCAGTCGAGATCGGGCTGCTCGACCAGGAACGAGTGCAGGTAGTACTGGCCCGTAGTCGCGTCCAGCTCCCAGGCCGGTCCGCCGAAGATGCTGATCCAGTTGTTGGGCGGGCCGCCGTCGGGGGCCGGGTCGCGCCAGACGTACCAGTCCCGCTTCGCATCGTCGCGGCTGCGCCGCGACGCTTCGAACCAGGGGTGTCGATCGCTGGTGTGGTTGGGCACCCAGTCCAGCACCACACGGAGCTCGCGGTCGTGAGCGTCGGCCACCAGTCGGTCGAGATCGCCCAGCGAACCGAAGAGTGGGTCGATGTCGCAGTAGTCCGCGACGTCGTAGCCGAAGTCGGCCATCGGCGACGGGAAACAGGGCGACAGCCAGATGGCGTCCACCCCCAGCCAGGCCAGCGCGTCGAGCCGGCGCCGGATGCCCTCCAGATCGCCGATGCCGTCTCCGTTGCTGTCCTGGTACGAACGCGGGTAGATCTGGTAGACGACGCCGTGGCGCCACCAGCAGCAATCCTTCGGACTCATCGCGGCGCCGGGGTCTTTCCCAGTCGCAGGATGTGGCGGAAATCAGTGGCCGAAAGCGGCATCACCGAGAGCCGGCCCTGTCGCACCAGGGCGATCTGCTGGAGCTTCGGTTCGGCCTTGATGGCGGCGAGCGACACGGGCTCCACCATCGCTCGCACGGGTACCAGGTCCACCACCACCCAACGTTCGTCGTCGCTGGTCGGGTCGGGGTACGCCTCGCGCGCCACCCTCGCGATCCCCACCACCTCCTTGCCCTCGTTGGAGTGGTAGTAGAGCACCAGGTCGCCCTTCGACATCGCGCGCAGGTGGTTGCGGGCGGAGAAGTTGCGCACGCCGTCCCAGTAGGTGCGCCGGTCGCGCACCAGGTCGCTCCAGGCGTACTTGAACGGCTCGGACTTCACCAGCCAGTGGGCGCGGGCCATCGTTCCTCCGCGCGCACGACTCTAGCGCTCGAGCCCGGCCAGCGTGGCGTCCATCTGCTCGAGCAGCCAGTCGCCGAACCCGGGACCGAAGAAGGAGAGCGCGGGCTCGTAGCCGCCCCGCCCGTAGGCGTGGGCATCGACGGCGTAGCCGAGCCAGTCGTTGGCGTGGGACACGGCCAGGGTGACGGGCGCGTCGGCGAGGGCCCGCGCCGCATCGCCCAGCGAGGCGCTGATCTCGGCGGGGAACGCCACGAGCCTGGCGTCGCCCAGGTGGAAGGCCTGGAAGCGCGCCCGCTGCGAGAGCAGACCCCGGAGCGCCGGGCGCGTGAAGGGCGCGAACCACCAGGTGAGCCCGAAGCGGCGCAGCCGGATCGGCGGCGCCTCGGCCCAGCGTTCGGCGAAGCCGAGGGTCGCCTCGGCGTGTGGCTCGATCTCCGCGTGCACGGCAGCCACCGCCGCCGCCAGTCGCTCGCCTGCCGCGCGCTGCTGGGCGCGCATCGCCATCTCGTCGTCCGGCCACAGCGTCTCCGGCGCAAGGTCCGGATTCTGGTCGCCGAGGGGGCCGGCCAGGAACAGCGCCGGCGCGATGGAGGCGTCCAGATGGGCCCGCGCGGGACCGAGGAGATCAGCCGAGTAGAGGTGGTTGTCCGGGCCCAGCGTCACCGGATGGCAGCCGTAGGCGAAGACCACTGCCACCGGGCCGCCGTCGGGGCGGTCGATGCGCAGCACCGGCAGCGACGTCTCACGCCGGCCGTCGCGATCGCTCCGGTTGGCTGCGAGGTCGAGCCCGCCGCTCGCAGCGCCGAGCGCCGCCCGGTCGAGATCGTCGTGGGCGCGCCGCAGGGCTGCGACGCTCGCGTCGCGCAGCGCGGTCGGGCGATCGGGATCGAAGCTCCCGGCGGTCACCCGCTCCGCGAGCCAACCGGGAACGTGGCCGCCCGGCCCGGAGTGGGTGTGGGTAGCCGCGATCAACAGGCCGTCCAACGCCAGGTCGCCTGCGGCCTCCCGCACCGCGTCGTGGAGCGAAGGACGGATGATCACCAGGTCGAGGGCCACCAATGCGAGGCGCAACCCGCCGCGTTCGATCAGCAGTGCGCGTGCCTCGGGAGGGTCGAGAACGCCCGCGGCGCGGCGGTCGCGTAGACCGCCGTAGCCGGCGAGGGGACCGCCGAGGGGCGCCGGAAGGGGGGCTGCGCCGAAGCCGGCGCGCAATGGATCCGAGGCGGCGAGCGCCGGTGCCAGCAGCGCCGAGAGCAGCGCAGCCAACGCGAATTGGTGCGACATCCGGCGGAGCGTCGCACCCCGGTGCCTGCCGCCGGTCACCGCAGGCGGATCGAGCGAAGCTTCGGGGAGGGCCCTCAGTGCGAGCCGCGGCCTCCGCGGAAGCCGCCGCCGCCTCCGCCGCCGCCGGGCCGGCGCTCGTTGGCTTCGTTCACGCGGAGCGGGCGGCCGCCCATCTCCTGTCCGTCCAAGGCTCGCATTGCGGTGTCGGCGGACGCGTCGTCCATCTCCACGAAACCGAAGCCGCGCGAGCGCCCGGTTTCCCGGTCGACGATGACGTTGGCCGATTCGACGGTGCCGTGCGCTTCGAAGGCGGCGCGCAGCTCCTCGTCCGTGCAGCTGAAGGGGAGGTTCCCGACGTACAGTCTCTTGCCCAAGCTGTGATCCTCGTCGGAGCCACCATGGCGACGTCGACACCCGGCTGGGAAGGCGCCGGGAGTCCGCCTCGCGACGGTCACTCGCGAAATCGGCGCACGCGCGGGGAACACCCCCAGACCCGCCCGCCGTTCTTCGGCTGAAAAGCCTAGCGCGGGCGCCGGTGGGGTCGCTATGCGGAGGTCGCAGTGAACAGCCGCTCGCGGAACAGGCCGAGCACCCGCTCGAGGGCCTCGCGGGTGGGGTGGCCCGCCTCATCCACCAGATCGGTCGTGAGCACCGAGTGCGCCATGCGGGGCAGACCGTTCGGGTTGCCCCGCGACGAGTCGATCTCGATGCTCTCGAACCCGCTCCCGAGCTCGCGACGCAGCGTCTCGAAGCGCTCGGCGGGACACAGCGGGTCGTGGCTGAAGCGCAGGCCGAGCACCGTGCAGCCGCTGGCGGTGCGCTGGCGGACCACGTCGAGATCGCGCGGTGACAGGTGGAGCGCCGCGCGATGGGCGCGGGTCACCCCGAAGGGAAGCGACGGCTGGCTGAGAACCGGCGCCATGATCGTCTCGTCGACCATCAGGGCCAGGGCGAAGTTCCCGGTGAGGCACATGCCGACGGCGCCCACGCCGGGGCCTCCGCACTCCCGGTGCACCTGCCGGCACAGGGCGCGGAGCCAGTCGGTGATCGGGCTCGAGCGGTGCTGGGCCAGCACGGAGAACTCGCGGCTGATGCAGGCCCGCAACATCTGCCTGGCGAGATAGCCGTTGGAGAGGGGCTTGCCCGGGGTGCCGAACATCTCGGGGAGCACGGCGGTGAAGCCCGCGTCGGCCACCCGTCGGCCGAAGTCGGCCACCTGCGGCGTGATGCCCGGAATCTCGTGCATGATGACGACGCCCGGTCCGCTGCCGCGGCGGTGGACCGGCCGCGTCTCGCCGTCGTGGGTGAACGAGGAAAGCTCGAAGCCGTCAAGCACGATCCGATCTCCTGCGCGGCCGCCAGCGATGTCGCTCCAGGTCGAGACGGCCGCCGTCGTCGAAGCGAAGTCCTTCCCGCTCGAGGAGCGCGCGCTGAACCCGCCCCGCCATCGGCTCGCTGCGGGGACTGACGCGGCCCTGGGCGTTGAGCACGCGGTGCCACGGCAGCTCCAGCTCCTCGGGAAGTGCGTGCAGGGCGTAACCCACCTGGCGTGCGTGGCCGCCGAGACCGGCCAGCTCCGCCACCTGTCCGTAGGTGGCGACGCGCCCGCGCGGGATGCGGCGGACCACGGCGTAGATGCGGCGATACGATTCCGAGCTGGGTTCCGAGATCGATTCCCGCGGCATGCGGCGGGAGGGTACCCTGAGTTCATGGGTGTCACCGGCTTCGTGCTGCAGCCGACCTACCGGACCCATCGCGGCCAACCGGTGGTCCAGCTCTACGGCCGGCTCGAGAGCGGCCCCGCCTTCTTGATCGAGGACGACCGCTTCCGGCCCTATTGCTTCGTGCCGCGCAGCGCCCGGGAGGCGCTGCGCGCAGTGCCCGGGCTGAGGATCGAGGAAGGCGCCTGGGTCGATCTGGAGGGAGCCCCGGTCGTCCGGGTCGAGACGAAGAGCCCCGCCGACGTCGTGGCACTCCGCCAGCGGCTCGGCGCGGCGCGGACCCGCGAGTCGGACGTTCGTTTTCCGTACCGGTTCCTGATCG
This sequence comes from Myxococcota bacterium, assembly GCA_041577695.1. Lineage (GTDB taxonomy): Bacteria > Myxococcota_A > UBA9160 > UBA9160 > PR03 > JASJBO01. The sequence goes on from JBFGIM010000079.1 coordinate 7,392, forward strand.
ACCGGGGCATTCGCGCCGGCGTGGCGATCGAGGGTGAGGCGCAAGAGATCCGCACGGGTCTGCTCCGCTTCGAGAATCCCGAGCTCGCGGCGGCCGATGTCCGCCCGGCGCTCCGCTTCCTTTCGATCGACCTGGAGACCGCACCGGACGCCAGCGAGATCTTCGCTGCGGCGCTGGTGGGCGCGGACGCCGAGGAGGTCCACCTGGTGGCGAAGGCTCCGGTCGAGGGCGCACACACCCACGCAGACGAGGCGGCGCTGATTGCCGCCGTGGCCGACCGCATCCGCGCGCTGGACCCCGACGTCCTGCTCGGGTGGAACGTGGTCGACTTCGACCTGCGCGTGCTGGACCGGCGCGCCCGCGAGCTGGGCGTGCCGGCGGATCTGGGCCGGATGCCCGGCGCGATCCGCTTCCACGAGGACCCGGGCTTCACCCGGCAGATGCGAGCCTCCGTACCGGGGCGCATCGTGCTCGATGGCATTCCCCTGGTGCGGGACGCCCTGCGACTGTTGGATTACCGGCTCGAGACGGTCGCCCGGGCCGTGCTCGGCCGCGGCAAGAAGATCGATCAGGAGGCCCCCGACGCCGCTGCCGAGATCCAGCGCCTGTACCGCGAAGAGCCGGCGGCCCTGGTGGCGTACAACCGCGAGGACGCGCGCCTGGTGCTGGAGATCCTCGAGCACGAGGGGCTGCTGGCTCTCGCCGTCGAGCGCAGTCGCCTGTCGGGGATGCCCCTCGATCGCGTGGGCGCCAGCATCGCTTCCTTCGACCGGCTCTACCTGCCCGCGCTCCGCCAGCGCGACACGGTGGCGCCGTCGGTCGATGCCGGCCGCAAGGCCGCCCGCGTGCGCGGCGGCGCGGTGCTGGATTCGGTGCCGGGCTTCCACCGGGACGTGGCGGTCTTCGACTTCAAGAGCCTCTACCCCAGCCTGATCCAGACCTTCCAGCTCGATCCCCTGTCCCACGCGCGCGCCGGCGACGACGCGATCGAGGCGCCGAACGGGGCCCGCTTCGCCCGCGAGGGCGCGATCCTGCCTGGGCTGATCGACGACTTCCAGAGCGCGCGCGAGGAGGCCAAACGCCGCGGCGATCGCAACGCGGACCAGGCCATCAAGATCATGATGAACGCACTCTTCGGCGTGCTGGGCGCCGGCTCGTGCCGCTTCTTCAGTCCTGAGATCGCGAACGCCATCACCGGCTTCGGCCAGCAGACGCTCCAGTGGACCCGCGCGGCCTTCGAATCCGCCGGGGTGCGGGTGATCTACGGTGACACGGATTCGGTCTTCGTGGTGCTCCGCAGGCCGGAGGAGGCCACGACCCTGCGGGCCGAGGTGCAGCGCCAGATCGCCGAGCGCGTGCACGACGTCTACCGCGTCGAGCCGCATCTGGAGCTCGAGCTCGAACGAGTGTACGACCGCTTCTTCCTGCCGCGCGTCCGAGGCGGGGGCAGCGGCAGCAAGAAGCGCTACTCGGGCTGGAGCGAAGGACGGCTGCGAATGGTCGGTCTCGAGTCGGTACGACGCGACTGGCCCGCAGTCGCCCGCCGCCTCCAGGAGGGAATGCTGGCGCGGATCTTCACCGACCAGCCGGTGGACGGGTTCGTGTGCGACCTGGTCGAACGGGTGCTGGCGGGGCAGCTCGACGAGGAGCTGGTCTACACCAAACGCGTGCGCAAGGCTTCGCTCGAGGGCTACACGGCGAGCAATCCGCCCCACGTCCAGGCGGCCCGCAAGATGCAGGGCCGCGTCGGGCCGGTGATCCGCTACGTGATGACCGCCGGCGGCCCGGAGCCGCTGGAGCCCGGGCACCCCGCGCCCGGGGCGCTCGATCGCCGCCACTACGTGGATCGCGTGCTGCGTCCGGTGGCGGACTCGATCTTCTCCGAGCAGGGCCGCAGCTTCGACGAGGCCCTGGGCGCACCCACCCAGCTCGAGTTGCTCTAGCGCTGCGCCGGTTCCAAGAGCAGTCCGCGGGCCAGCAGCGAGACCAGGGCCTCGCGGAGGGCGTCGCGCGTGGTCTCGCCGGGCGGGTCCTCTGCGAAGCGGGCGGTTGCGTCGAGCAGCAGGTGGGCAGCGAGGACCGGGTCCGCGTCGCCGCGCAGGTGGCCGCGCGCGATGCGCCGCTCGAGGTACCAGGCGAGCTTCGCGTGGAGCTCGCGCCGGAGTCCCCGCGCGTAGCCCTGGAAGCGTTCGGGCAGCTCGGGGGTGGCGCGGCTCGCGAGGCGAACGAAGCGGCGGGTCCGCCAACGCAGGTCGAAGAGCTCTTCCACCACGGCGTCCAGCTCGGCGGCGGGATCCCGAACCCGGCGCCGCTTCAACGCCGCGTCCAGCGCCGGTACGTGCACGGCCGCGCGCATTCGTTCGCGCAGGCGCGCCAGCGTGGCGCCGTCGGCGGGGGAGGGGATCGGGAGCCGCTCGGGCGCCTCCACCGGACCTTCGTCGGCGCAGTGCTCCACCACCCAGTGGAACAGCGCCTCCTTGCCGCTCACGTAGTTGTAGAGGCTGCCGGGCGACACCCCCATCGCGGCCGCCACGTCCGCCATGCGGGTCGCAGCGGGACCGCGCTCCGAGAAGACGCGCAGCCCCGCCTCCAGCAGCTGGGCGAAGCGCTCCGGCGGTCGGATTCGAGCCATCGACCGGATAATAAATGAATGAATGATTTATTCAACAAAGATCGAGCCCCGCCTCCCGCGCGGCCCGGGCGCGGCCCGGCCATCTGGCCCATGCTGGGCGCCCATGCCGGTCCACCTGGAGCGCCCCCAGCCCCACGTCGCGCTCGTGACGCTCGACCGGCCCGAGCGCGCCAACGCGCTCGACCCCGCCATGCTGCGCCAGCTCGCCGCCGCCTGGCGCGAGATCGCCGGCGACGACGACGTGCGCTGTGCCGTGCTGACCGGGGCCGGCGACGTCTTCTGCTCCGGCATGGACATGCGCAGCACCATCCCGATCTCCCAGCGGCTGGCGCGGGGGGAGCGGATCGATCCGGACGACTTCGAGGGATTGCGCGCCGTGTCCAGCGCCATCCTGGCGGGATTCGACCTGCGCACGCCGCTGATCTGCGCGATCAACGGACACGCCCGCGCGGTCGGTCTCGACCTGATGCTGGCCAGCGAGATCCGCTACGCCGTCCCGGAGGCCACCTTCGCGCTCGAAGAGGTGGCGCGCGGGCTCTACCCCACCGGCAACGCCACCGTGCTGTTGCCACGACAGATCGGCTGGGTCCACGCTCACGAGCTGCTCCTCACCGCGAAACCGTTCGGCGCGCCCCGCGCCGCCCAGATCGGCCTGGTCAACGACCTGGTGGAAGCGGACCGGTTGTTGCCCAGAGCGCTCGAGACGGCAGCGGTGATCGCCGCCAACGCGCCGCTGGCCGTGCGCGAGATCCTGACGCTCCCGCTCGAGGAGGCCTACGCGCGACAGGAGGCGCTCGGCAAGCCGCTGCGCGCCAGCGAGGACGCCCGCGAAGGCGTCCTCGCGTTCCAGGAGAAGCGCGCCCCGCGTTGGCGCGGGCGCTGACCCCCGAGCCCGCGCTGGCGCGGGCGATCGTCGGCTAGGCGCTGTGGCGCATGCGGCGGACCGGATGCGGTGAACTCGCGCGCATCCTCGCAGCGGCCTCGCGCAGCAGCTCGCCGGTCTCCTCGAAGCCGATGCAGGCGTCGGTGATCGAGACTCCGCGGCGGAGCGTGGCGCCGGGTTCCCAGTCCTGGCGTCCGGCCTCGAGGTGGCTCTCCAGCAGCACGCCCAGCAAACCCTCGGCCCGCTCCGCCAGCACCTGGCGGCACACGGCCGCCTGGCGGTCGGGATCCTTGTCCGAGTTGTCGTGGGAGCAGTCCACCATCACCGGGCGGGTGCCGCCCTCGCTCCCCACCGCGCATGCGGCGTCCGCCACCGATGCGGCGTCGTAGTTCGGCCCGCTGCGACCGCCGCGCAGCACCAGGTGGACGTCGGGATTGCCCGTGGTCTGGACCACGGCCGCCTGCCCCTCGGCGTCCACGCCCAGGAAGGCGTGGGGTGCGCGCGCGGTAATCATCGCGTTGACCGCGGTGGTGACGTTGCCGTCGGTGCCGTTCTTGAAGCCGACCGGCATCGAGAGACCGCTGGCCATCACCCGATGGGTCTGGCTCTCGGCGGTCCGCGCTCCGATCGCCGCCCAGGAGATCAGGTCTGCCAGGTACTGGGGGGTGATCGGATCGAGGAACTCGGTGCCGCAGGGGATGCCCAGCCCGAGGATCTTCAGCAGGAGCGTGCGAGCCCCCACCAGCCCGGCCTCGACGTCCTGGCTGCCGTCCAGCCGCGGATCGGCCAGGTAGCCCTTCCAACCGACGGTGGTGCGCGGCTTCTCGAAGTAGGTGCGCATCACCACGACCAGCTCGTCGCGGGTCTCGTCGCACAGCGGGCGCAGGCGGCGGGCGTACTCGAGCGCCTGCTCGTCGTCGTGGATGGAGCACGGCCCCACCACGACCACCATCCGCTTCGCGTCGCGCCCGGAGAGCACGTCGCGCAGCGCTGCGCGGGCGTGGCGCACCACGGCGGAACGCGGTTCGTCCAGGGCGATCCGGGTCCTCAGTGCCCCGGGCGCCGGCAGGCGCCGGAACTCCTGGACGTGGACGTCGCTGACTGCCTCACCCATGCTCTTCTCCTCGGTCGATCCGCCGGCCGATTGAATCCCGGCGCCCCAGAAGCGAAAAGCCCCGAGATCGCTCTCGGGGCCCGGGTTGTTCGCTTCGTCGCCACTTCAACGCAGCCTTCGCGCTCCCCGGGCCAGGGGCCAGAACGCGCAGCAGGAATACGCGCCGATCCGCTCTGCGGGGCCTTCCATGGCAGCCGGGATACCCCAGGGTGTTCCCGCCGTCAAACCCCGTGTTGGAGCCGGACCGGCAAAAGCGGCACACTGCTAGAGCCGTCATCCCCGATCGGCGGAGGTTTTCCTTGTCCAGCTACGCCTATGATCGTCTCACGGCGCTCGACAATTCCTTCCTCGTGCTCGAGAAGCCGAACTCCTACATGCACGTGGCCTCGACCGCGATCTTCGACGCGGGGCCCCTGCGCACGCGCACCGGCGGCATCGACGCCGACGCGGTCAAGGACCTCACCGCGCGCTTGCTGCACCGGATCCCGCGTTATCGGCAGAAGCTGGTGTGGATCCCGCTCGAGAATCACGCGGTCTGGGTCGACGACGATTGCTTCAACCTCGACTATCACGTGCGGCACACCAGCCTGCCGCAGCCCGGCGACACCCGGCAGCTCAAGCGGCTCTCGGCGCGCATCATGCAACAACACCTGGACCGCACCCGGCCGCTCTGGGAGATGTGGGTGGTCGAGGGGCTGGAGGACGGCCGCTGGGCGCTGATCTCGAAGGTCCATCACTGCATGGTGGACGGCGTCTCCGGCGTCGATCTGATGAAGATTCTGATGAGCTCGACACCGGAGCACGAGATACCCGAGGCGCCGGCCTTCATCCCGCGGCCTGCGCCGGGCGCCGGCGAGCTGATGATGGGCGAGTGGTCGCGCCGGCTGGGCCTCCCGCTGACGCTGGCGCGCGGAATCGGGCAGATGGTCGGCGAGGCCCGCGATGCGCGGCGGGATCTGCTGGTGCGGCTGCGCGCCGTCGCCGAGCAGCTCGGTGCCACGCTGCGCCTTCCGTCGGAGACGCCGATCAACGCCCCGATCGGGCCCCACCGTCGCTTCGATTGGATCGCGACCCCGATCGCGGAGATCAAGGACGTGCGCAAGGCCCTGGGCGGCTCGCTCAACGACGTGGTGCTGACCGTCGTGACGGGCGCCGTGCGTCGCTTCCTGAAGCGCCGCTCCGTCGATCCCAAGAAGATCGATTTCCGCGTGATGACCCCGGTCTCGGTCCGCTCTGCCGACGAGGCCGGCACGATGGGCAACCGGGTGTCGGCCTGGGTGCTCGACCTGCCTCTCGCCGCGGCGGACCCGCGGGTCCAGCTGCGCAAGATCTCGAGCCGGACCGCGGAGCTCAAGGAATCGAAGCAGGCGGTGGGCGCGGAGATGCTCACCCAGGTGGCCGAGTGGACGCCGTCCACACTGCTGGCGCTGGGTGCGCGCAACGCCACCCGGCTGCTTCCCTTCAACATGGTGGTGACCAACGTGCCCGGCCCGCAGCAGCCGATGTACATGCTCGGCTCGCGCATGCTGGAGGTCTATCCGCACGTGCCGCTGGTCGACCAGCTGGGTCTAGGCATCGCGCTGATGAGCTACGACGGGAACATCTACTGGGGCTTCAACGGCGACTACGATCTGCTGCCCGATCTGCACGAGTTCGTCGAGGACACCGAGGCAGCCTTCGCAGAGGTGCGCCAGCTCGCCGCCG
>JBFGIM010000080.1:0-13564 GCA_041577695.1 Myxococcota bacterium
CGCCCTTGTTGGCGTTCATCAGCGCGGGCGGGTTGAACTGGAGCCAGGGCATCGAAGCCAGCGCCCGCACCACGTCGAGGATCCGGCGCCGCTTGCCGCCCGCGGCCGCGGACATGCCGAACATGCCCAGGCGCCCGGTCGGCGCCAGCGCCCGGTAGCTCTTCTTGAACGAGCCGCCGCCCACCGCGTCGAGCACCAGCTCGACGCCGCGCCCCGAGGTGATCTCCGCCACCCGGGACTCGAAGTCCTCGCGGCGGTAGTCGATGCAGTGCTCGACCCCGATCGAGCGCAGGAACTCGTGCTTGCCGGGCGAAGCCGTCCCGATCACGCGGGCGCCGATCCGGTGCGCCAGCTGGATGGCGGCGATGCCCACGCCGCCGCCGGCCGAGTGCACCAGCATGGTCTCGCCGGCCCGCAGGCTGCCCATGACCTCGATCAGCTGGTACGCGGTCAGGTAGTTGACCGGGAGGGCGGCGCCCTCCTCGGCGCTCATGCCCGCCGGCCGCGCGAACACCTGGGCCTCCGGCGCGCACAGCACGTCCGAGTAGCCGCCGAAGCGCGTCATGCACAACACGTCGCGGCCGATCCAGTCGGTCTCCACGCCGTTGCCCACCGCGTCCACGCGACCCGCGACCTCGTACCCGACCACCACCGGCATCTTCGGCAGGTCCGGGTAGAGGCCCAGCCGGCCCATGATGTCGGCGAAGTTCACGCCCGAGGCCTCGACGCGGATGCGCAGCTGACCGGGCGCCGGCAGCGGGTCGGCCGCCTCGCGCACCTCGAGCACCTCGGGCGGGCCCGCCTTGGGGATCCAGATCTGTCGCACGGGTCTCCCTCCTGGCTAGTCGTCGAGCCAGCGGCGCAGCCCGCTCCTGGCCAGCCGACAGAACGCGATGTCGAGATCGAAACGCTCCAGCGCCTGCTCGAGCGAGCGGCCGCCGGCCGGCAGCGGATGGGCGCGGAAGAACGCCGCCACGTCGCGCCGATGAGCCGAGCCGCCCAGCGCCGGCGTGGCCTCGATGAGCCGCGTGGCCAGCATCGGCGGCATCCGTTTGGAGAGCGCCGGCCAGCGCCGCTTGACGAAGCGCCAGGTCCGCTCGCGCCCATCGCGGTTGGCCAGCAGGCGAGCGACGACGAAGGCGACGTCCTGGGTGGGCACCCGCGGCGAGAGACAGCGCGCCAGTGTGCGGTCTACCAGGCTCGGCGCCCTGAAGTCGGCCAGCGCGAACTGGAAGCGGCGTCGCTCCTGGGGCGTGGCCGCCGACTCGACGGCGGCCGCCACCGCGCGGTAGCGCGCCGCATCGCCGTGCCGGGCAGCGAGCGTCACCACGGCATCCGCCAGGTTCGGGTCGAGAGAACGCGGCTCCAGCCGATAGGCCTCGAAGCGTTGGACGGCGGCCTCGATCACCGGCGGCCACTCGGCGACCTCGCCCAGGATCGAGATCAGGGCCGCGCGCCGCAGCCCGGTCTCGACCGCTTCGCCCCGGGCGGGCTTCCAGCCCACCTCGAGCAGCGCGGGTCCGAAGATCTCTGCGACCCGGTCGCGCAGACGAGCCGGGACATCACCCCCGGCGGCGACGGCCAGCCGGTCTTCCAGCAGGCCGAGCGGTCCGCGCAGGGCCAGCAACACGTCCGGGTCGGGCTCGGCACCCAGTGCGGCGAGCAGCTCCAGGAAGCCCTGCACCGGGACGCGGCCCGCTCTCGCCAGCGCCCACTGGTGATCCACCAGGCCCATGCGCTCGACGGGGGTCAACCGCTCCAGGTTCTCGACGAGGGCGGCCAGATCGCGGGGCGCGTGCAGCGGGCGGTAGAAGCCGCCCTCGTCGGCGTTGCCGTAGACGAAGCGGAGCGCGGTGCGGCCCAGGTCGACGCGGTGGCGTGCGCCGGTGACGAGGGCGCGCTCGGTCCGGGCGCGTCCGCGCGGCGGCGCGACCCGCCCTACCCACGGCACGGGCCAGCGCTGTCGTCCGGGCTCCGCCTTCGGGGCCGCGCGGAAGCGCTGCTGGCGCAGGTGCAGCACGCTGCGGCCCTCGGTCCGGGCGCTCCGCACCGAGACCACCGGGTAGCCTTCCTGGTCGATCCACCCGCGCACGACCGCTTCCACCGGCTGGCCAGAGGCTTCCGAGAGTGCCTGCCACAGGTCGGCCGCCACGGTGTTCGACTCGCGATGGCGGCGGATGTAACGGCGCACGCCCTTGCGGAAGGCCGAGGGTCCCAGGTAGCGCTCGAGCATGCGCACCACCGAGGCGCCCTTCTCGTAGGTGATCAGATCGAAGTTCGCGGTTGCCTCCGCCGGCGTGCGCACCGGTGTGTGGATCGGATGGGTGTGGCGCAGCGCGTCCAGCCGCAACGCGGCCGATCGATAGTGCTGGAAGTCGTGCCACATCTTCCATTCGGGCTTCCAGCGATCGACGACCTGGAACGCCATCCAGGTGGCGAAGGCCTCGTTCAGCCACAGGTCGTCCCACCACGACATGGTGACCAGGTCGCCGTACCACATGTGGGCGAGCTCGTGACAGATCACCTCGGCCGCGCGCTTGCGTTCGCCGAGGGTCGCCGTCTCCGGGTCGAGCAGCAGCAACGTCTCGCGGAAGAAGACGGCGCCCGCGTTCTCCATGGCGCCGGCCTCGAAATCGGGTACGGCCACCAGGTCGAGCTTCGCGTACGGGTAGGGCAGCGCGAAGTACTGCTCGAGCCGCGCCAGACACTCGCGGCCCGCCTCCAGCGCGAAGGCCGTCAGGTGCCGCTTGCCCGGTACGTGCCAGATGCGGATCGGCGTCTTCCCGAGCCGCACGCTGCGGGACGCCTCGAGCTCGCCCACCGCCAGCGCCACCAGGTAGGTCGAGAGCGGGGGCGTCTCCGCGAAATGGACCGTCTTCTGGCCCTTGGATCCTCGTGTCACCCGCAGCGCCGGCGCGTTCGATAGCACCGCGTGTGTGCGCGCCGTCGTCACGGTGATGTTGAAGCGCGCCTTCATCGAGGGCTCGTCGAAGCACGGGAAGAAGCGGCGCGCGTCGGCGGCTTCGAGCTGGGTGAAGGCGTAGCGCCGGCCCCCGGCCCGCGCGCCGTAGAGACCGCGGAGGTCGCGGCGCAGCCGGCCCGAGAAGCGCAGTCGGAGCAGCGCGGGGCCTGCCGGGATCGCCTCGCGGAAGCGCAGCTCGGCGCGCTCGCGCTCCGGACGCCAGACCACCTGGGCGGGCAGCGAGCGCTCGCCGACCTCGACGCGCGCAGCCGCGATGCGCAGGTCCGCAGCGTTCAGCTCGACCGCCCGCCGCGACCGGTCGACCTCGATCCGGATCGCCACTTCGCCCCGATACTGGCGACCGACCTCCGGATCCACCTGGAGGGACAGGTCGTAGTGGGTCGGGCGCACGCCGGGGTCGAGGCGTTCGGGCGAACGGCTCACGGTCCGATTGCGCTGCTTGCGACCCGAAGCCTGGCTGTCGCGTCCCAACTCCGCTCCTCCTCGGCGCTCAGCGGGGAGCGCCATTGTAGGCGGCCCCTCCTGCCCCGCGAGCACGGGGCCCGTAGACTCCCGGTACCCCGCAAAGGAGGCGTCATGGCCGAATCCGTCGTGCTCCACCAGTTCGAGATCTCTCCGTTCTGCGACAAGGTGCGCCGCATCCTGCAGGTGAAGGACATTCCCTACCAGATCCGCGAGGTTCCGGTGAGCCGCTCGCCCTTCGATACGCCGCGGGTCAATCGGATCGGGAAGCTTCCCTGCCTGGAGCACGCGGGACGGCGCATCGCCGACTCGAGCCACATCGCCAGCTATCTCGAGGAACATTTTCCCGAGCCGCCGCTGCGACCCGCCGACCCCGCCGCACGGGCGCTGTGCCACGTACTCGAGGACTGGGCCGACGAGAGTCTCTACTTCTACGAGATGACCCTGCGCTTCACCTATCCCCGCAACGCCGCGCGCTTCGTGCCTCAGCTGGTCGCCCACGATCCGCCCTGGTTCCAGACGCTCGCCCGCTACGCCGTGCCGTTCCTGCTGGGTCGGGTCACCCGCGCCCAGGGCATCGGGCGCAAGCCCCGCGAGATGGTGCGTCAGGAGCTGGCGCTGCACCTCGACGCGCTGGTCGGACTGCTGGGCGAGCGAGAGTGGCTGGTGGGCGACGCACTCACGCTGGCCGACATCTCCGTCTTCAGCCAGATGGCGTGCATCCGCGCCGCCGACGAGGGCGGCGCGCTGGTGGCGGAGCGGCCGGCGGTGGCTTCCTGGTTGGATCGCGTGGACCAGGCGACCGGTGACCGATCGCGCCAATGAGCCCCGATCGGGGTATGCTGGCGCGCGCTCTACCGGGGGAAGGGCCATGGCCAATCGCGAGCATTGGAGCGGCCGCGCGGGCTTCGTGCTGGCGGCGATCGGTTCCGCCGTCGGCCTCGGCAACATGTGGCGCTTCTCCTACCTGGCGGCGGAGAACGGCGGCGCTGCCTTCGTGCTGCTCTACGTGGCCTTCACCGTCTTCATCGGTCTGCCGGTGTTGCTGGCCGAGATGGTGGTCGGACGCGGCGCGGGCCGCAGCCCGGTGCAGGCGCTGCAGCACTTCGGTGGCAACGCCTGGAAGCCGCTGGGCGGGCTCTTCGTGGCCACCGGATTCCTGATCCTGGCGTACTACAGCGTGATCGCCGGCTGGACGCTGCGTTACGCGCTGAGCGGTCTGGTGAGCGGCTTCGGGGGCGACGCAGGGGTGCGCTTCAGCGAGGTCAGCACGGGACTCGATCCGATCGTCTGGCACCTGGCCTTCATGGCAATCACCGTCGCGCTGATCGCCAGCGGCGTGCGGATGGGCATCGAGCGCAGCGCCCTGGTGCTGATGCCGTTGCTCTTCGCCATCGTGGTGGGGCTTGCGCTCTACGCCGCCACGCTCGACGGAGGGAGCGGGGGCTACGCCTACTACCTGAGCGCGGACTTCGCAAAGCTGCTCGACCCCAAGGTCGTGGTCGCCGCCGCCGGTCAGGCCTTCTTCAGCCTGAGCCTCGGGATGGGCGCCATCCTCACCTATTCCAGCTACCTCGACCGCAGCCATCACCTCCCCAACGAGTCGCTCACCATCTGCGGCGCCGACTTCGGCGTCGCCTTCGTGGCGGGGCTGGTGGTGTTTCCGCTGATCTTCGCGCTCGGGTTGCAGGCCGAGGTCGGGGAGAGCAGCGTGGGGGCGCTCTTCATCACGTTGCCCCATGCGTTCCAGGAAATGGGGGGCGCCGGACGGGCAGTGGGCATCTTCTTCTTCGCGTCGCTGGTGGTGGGCGCGCTCACCTCGGCCATCTCGCTGCTCGAAGTGGTCGTCGCCACCGCGATGGACGGCCTGGGCTGGTCGCGGCGACGCGCGGCGCTCGTGCTCGGTCTCGCAATCGCTGCGCTCGGAGTCCTTCCGGCCCGGGATCTCGAGGTACTCGGTCTGATGGACCAGTTCGCCGGGAACTTCCTGTTGGTGACCGGCGGGCTGATGCTGTCGCTCTTCGTCGGATGGGGGATGGAGGACCCGATCGCCGAGGTCGAGGCCGGCGCCGAGCACGTGAGCTGGTTCCACCTCTGGAGGGCTCTGCTGCGCTGGGTGGTGCCGACGGTGCTGGCGGCGGTGCTGTTCTACTCGGCCGGCTCGCTGCGGGCGATGGTCTTCGGCGCGTCCTCGTGAGGCCGCGCGCGTGACGCGCCGCACCGCGCGCCGGGTCGGCTTCCTGGGGCTCTTCGCACTGGCCCCGCTCCCGATGTTGTTCCTCGAAGGCGCGCTCGTCCCCGCGGCGCGCTACGCGCTGCTGGCTGCGCTCAGCGCGGCGGTCGTGGTGAGCGAGGGCGCGTCGAGCGCCGGCACGGGCATCGCGCTGATCTTCGCCGCCCACGCGCTCGGCTACGGCCTGCTGTGTTGGGGCGCGGCGGCGCTGCTGGCCCGGGCCCTCTGCGCACTGCCAAGGCCGCTGGGTTCGGTCTGGTTGTGGGGCTTGCTGGCGTTGGGAATCGCGCTGGTCCTGCGTTTCGACGTCTACCGGACCCCCTTCGGCCGGGCGCCCTGGGGCAACCTGCTGGACGCGCTCTCGTGACCCGCTCCCGTCTGCTGCTGCTGGTCGCGGCCGCCTTGCTGTGCGCGGCCGCCTCCTTCGAGCGGACCGAGGAGCGGACTCCCTGCGCCGACTTCGACGCGATGCGACGCCCCTTCTTCGGCGACACGCACGTGCATACGGCGTACTCCTTCGACGCGGCCGGCCAGGGCACGCGCGGCACGCCGCGGGCGGCATACCGCTTCGCGCGGGGCGAGTCCATCGGCATCCAACCCTACGACGCGTCGGGCCGTCCCGGCACCGAGGTCCAGCTGCGCCGGCCGCTCGACTTCGCCATCGTGACCGACCACAGCGACCTGCTGGGTGAGACGCGCATCTGCCAGACCCCCAGTGCGGCCGGCTACGATTCGCTGGTCTGCACGGTGACGCGTCGTTGGCCGCTGCTCGGATACATGCTGGTCAACGGCTACGTCTACGGCAGCGATGCGCCGCAGCGCTACAGCTTCTGCGGCCCCGGCGGCAGCCGCTGCCTGGAGGCCGCCCGCCCGCCCTGGCACGAGATCCAGGCGGCCGCCGAGGAGTTCTACGACCGCAGCGCGGCCTGCGAGTTCACCACCTTCGTCGGCTACGAGTGGACCGGGATGCCGGGCGGCGCCAACCTGCACCGCAACGTGATCTTCCGCAACGAGGTGGTGCAGGCGGCGCCGACCACGTATCTCGAAACGCCGCGGGTCGAGGGCCTGTGGCGGGCGCTGCGGGAGCAGTGCATCGATCTCGGCAATCGCTGCGACGCGCTCGCCATCCCGCACAACCCGAACGTCAGCAACGGGTCGATGTTCAGCGCGGTGTCCGATGGGGCGCGGCTCAGCGCGCGCGACGCGCGCACGCGCTCGGCGATGGAGCCGCTGCTGGAGGTGACCCAGCACAAGGGCGACTCCGAATGCCGGGCCGGTGCCGAAGACGAGCTCTGCGACTACGAGACGCTGCCGTGGCCGCGCATGATGGACGCGGCGCTTCCGTGGCGCTGGCAGCCGCCGCCGCCGCTCTCCTACGCGCGCGAGGCGCTGACCGCCGGCCTCGAGTGGCAGGCGGAGCTCGGCGCCAACCCGTACAAGCTCGGCCTGATCGGCTCCACCGACAGCCACTTCGCCACGCCCGGTCTGGTGGACGAGGACCGCTTCGTGGGCCACGCGGCCGGCACCGTCAGCGCGCGCTTCGGCATCCCGGATTTCCCGGACGACCCACGCTTCAATCCGGGCGGACTGGCGGTCCTGTGGGCCGAAGAGAACAGCCGCGACGCCCTGTTCGCCGCCATGCGCCGGCGCGAGGCATACGGCACCAGCGGACCTCGCATGGTGGTGCGCTTCTTCGGCGGTTGGGCGCTGCCGCGGGATCTGTGCGAAGGCGCGAGCTTCGCCGCGCGCGGCTACGCCGCCGGGGTGCCCATGGGCGCGGACCTCCCGTCCCGTGAGATCGGGGACGAGGCGCCGCGCTTCGCCGTGCTGGCGCTGCGTGATCCCGCGCCCGCCGCGGGTCCGAGCGCACCGCTCCAGCGCATCCAGATCGTGAAGAGCTGGGTGGAGGACGGCCGCGGCCGCGAGCGCGTCTTCGAGCTCGCGGGCGATCCGGGCAACGGCGCCGCTGTGGATCCACTCACCTGCAAACCTCGCGGTGACGGCTTCGACTCGCTGTGCGGCTTATGGACCGACCCCGACTTCGATCCATCGTCTCCCGCGCTCTACTACGCTCGCGTGCTCGAGAATCCGAGCTGTCGCTGGAATGCCTACGTGTGCAACCGCCGCGGGATCGACTGCAACGATCCCGAGACGGTTCCCGCTTCCCTGGCCAGCTGTTGCGATCCCGCGATTCCGCGCACGATCCAGGAGCGCGCCTGGACCTCGCCGATCTGGTACGAACCCACGGGCTGACGCGGGGTACGAACCCGCGGGCTGACGTCCGCTAGCCGGTGACGCCCGAGCGGCGCGCTGCCGCCAGGGCCTGGATGGCGTCGATGCGTCTCACCACGCTGGCCAGCTCGTTGGCAAACGCCCAGCGCCGCCCAGCCAGGTCGGACGCGTCCGGGTCGACCAGCCGGCGGTGCTCGGCCAGTCGCAGCGCCGTCTCGAAGCTGGCCTTCGAGATCGACTCGGCACTCCGGATGCGGTGTTGCAGGTTGTACTGCTTGCCGAGCGCCATGCACTCCGCCAGGAACTCGTTGCGGGTGAAGGAGCGGTCGGTCCCCCACCGGACCAGCGAGTCCGCCGCCACGCGGTACGACTCCAGGAAGGGTCGCACGACCCGGTGGGCCGAGAACGGGCGGAAGCGCCTCACCAGGGCGTGGACCTCGGCCGGCCCCGCGTCGAGGGCGGCTTCCCACTCCGGATCGTGGAACGCGGTCTCGCGGCGCAGCTCGGCGAGGAAACGCTCGCGGTCCGGAAAGAAGAACTCGAACTTGAGCAGGTCGCGCAGTCTCAGCGCCTCGTCGAAGAAAGTCTGGCGGCGGTTCTCGATCTCGGCGCCGCCGGCGTGGAGCAGGGCGAGCTCGCTGATGGCGCCGGTGACGAAGAAGTGGATGACGGTGTTGCGGTAGTAGGCCGCGGCCAGGTGCTGATTCTCGCCGATGCGGTAGACGGCCTCGGGCCCCTCGGAGAAACAGGTGACCACGCCCGACCGCACCAGCTCGTCCAGCGCGCGCGACACGCCGTCGGTGGTGCGCAGGTCGAGTCCACCCGAAGTCGGCAGCTGGCGGCGCTCGGTGTAGTCGAGCAGTCGCTCCAGGGCGCCACGCGTCTCCTCGATGGTGAGCGCCTGGTCGCCCACGCCGAGCAGCGCCAGCGTCACCAACGAGGTCGGGGTGATCGGCGTCACCCGGTTGATCCGGACACAGGTCTCGAAGGCGATCTTCTGGAGCTCCAGGTTCCTCTCGTCCGGGTCCGGTTCGGCTTTCGGATCGGGCGGCCCCAGGGCCTTGGCCAGCGACAGCGGCTCGCCGAAGTGGATCTGGATCTCCCCGTAGCGTCTCAGCCGGCGCAGGATGCGGAGGAACCAGCTGAAGCTCTCGCGCTCCTTGGCGCCGCCGCTCTGCTCGGCCGCGTAGTCGCCGACGTCCTGGATCTGGTCATAGGCGATCGACACCGGGATCAGATAGACGTCGTCGCTGCGACCGCGGCGGTAGGCGTCTACCACGTAGGAAAGCAGTCCGAAGCGCGGCGGCAGCAGCTTGCCCGAGCGCGAGCGGCCTCCCTCCAGGTACCACTCGAGCGTGAAGCGCTTCTCGATCAGGTAGTCGATGTAGTGACGCAGGACGAGCTTGTAGACCTCGTTGTCCTTGAAGCTGCGCCGAATGAAGAAGATGCCCGCCCGACGGAACAGGGGCCCGAGCGGAAAGAAGTTCATGTTGATGCCGCCGGCGGTGTGGTTCGCAGGCAGCCCGTTCTGGTAGAGCACGCTGTGCAGCGCCGGGTGATCGAGGTTCGACTTGTGGGATGGCAGGTACACCACGGGATGACGCTGTGAGAGCGCCGCCGTCCGCTCCAGGGCCTCCGGGTCGTACACCAGTCGGTCGTAGCCGCGGGTGTACATGAAGCGGAAGATCTGGGAAGCCACGTCCACCATGGTCGGATGATGGGCCGCCGCGATCTCGCGCAGGTAGCGCTGGGCGTCGCGCGCCACCGAGGCTTCGCTGCGATCGAGCTGGCGCGCCAGCCGCATCAATTGCCCGCGGAAGGCGGGGCGCGCCAGGATGTCCTCGCGGACCAGCCGCGGCACCTTGTAGCGGGCGCCGCGCACGCGCCGCTCGGCGCGCTCGAGGGCGAGGCCCGCCTGGCGCTGTACGAACTCCACCAGCCCCGTGGTTTCGCCTGCGTCGCCGCCGCCGCTCTGGTGCCAGCGCTCGCGCAGCTCGGAGAGCGGAGCCGGCTCGCCCGCCACGACGCGGCAGCGTTCGTGGGCGCGGCGCAGCACCCAGCGCTGGCGCAGCCGGCCCGGGTCGCGCGGGTCGCCGCCGAGCAACACGTCGATCAGCCGGACGCTGCGGCTGCCGTCGTCTCGCTTCGGCGCCAGCCAGGCGATGCGCAGCGGCGCGAGCAGCGGGTCGGCGCCGGCGGCGAGGGCCGCGGCGAGGCGACGGTCGATCTTCGCTCTCCGTCGCCGCCGTCGCGACGGCGGCAGCGGCGCGCAGTCGATGTCCGCGTCCGACACCGACTCGGGCCGATTGCGCCGGATCCAGCCTTCGAGCAGACGTCGCTCGAGCGGGCTGGACGCGTCCACCAGGAAGAGGACGCGGCGCCCGTCGATCTGCGGCCAGGGCGGCTCGTTCACCAGGGGTCGGGCGTCAGGCGCGGGCATGGCCGGTCATTCTACCCTGGAAGCCCGGCGAGGGTGCGACACTGCGTCCAGCGCCAGCTCCGAGAGGGCCCGCACACCCAGTGCCAGGGCGCTCTCGTCCAGGGTGAAGTAGGGCGAGTGGTTGGGGGCGGCGTCGGCCTCCGCCACCTCGGGCGAACGGATTCCCAGCCAGAAGTAGACCCCCGGCACGCGCTGGGCGAGGAACGAGAAGTCCTCGGCGCCGGTGCGGGGCAAGGGCGTCACCAGGTTCTCGGCCCCCACCACGCTCGCCAGGATGGGCCGCGCGCGCTCGGTCAGCGCCGGGTCGTTCCAGGTGATCGGATAGCCGAGGGTGATCTCGACCTCGGCCGTGGTGCCCGCCGCCTCGGCGGTGGCCTCGGCGGTGCGCCGCACCTCGCGGTGTAGCGCCTCCCTTTGTTCCGGGTCGAGGGAGCGGATCGTGCCCAGCAGCTCGACCTGGTCCGGAATGATGTTTCCCCGCACGCCGCCGTGGATGGCGCCGATCGACACCACCGACGGGATGCGCGCATCCACGCGCCGGGCCGGGATCGCATGGAGGGCCAGCACCAGGCGCGATGCGCCCGCGATCGGGTCCGCGCCGAGCCACGGGTAGGCGGCGTGGGTCTGGACGCCGTGCACGACGATGCGCAGCCGGTCGGAGCTGGCCATGGCGCCGCCGCTCAGCAGGCCGATCTCCCCGGCCCGATGCTGGGGCACCACGTGCAGTCCGAACACCGAGTCGGGCGCCGGGTCGTCGAAGACGCCCTCCTCGAGCATCAGCCGGGCGCCGCCGCGCTCGCCGGGCGGCGCGCCCTCCTCGGCCGGCTGGAACACGAAGAGCACCGTTCCCGGCAGCGGGCGCCGCGCGCTCAGGAGCTCGGCCACGCCCATCAGGATGGCGGTGTGGGCGTCGTGGCCGCAGGCGTGCATCACTCCCACCTCGCGTCCCAGGTATTCGCTGCGCACCTTCGACGCGAAGGGCAGGTCGACCGCCTCGGTGACCGGCAGTGCGTCCATGTCGGCGCGCAGCGCCACCACCGGACCGTTCGGGTCGCCGCGCAGGATCCCCAGCACGCCGGTGTGGGCGAGGCCGGTGCGCACTTCGAGGTCCAACGAGCGCAGGTGCGCGGCGACGCGCTCGGCCGTCTCGAACTCGCGGTTCGAGAGCTCCGGGTGCTGGTGGAAGTGGCGGCGCCAGGCGATCACACGGTCCTGGAGTGCCGCCGCCGCGCTGGCGACCTCTGCGCTGCGCGCGCCTGCCTCCGTCTCGGCGGAGGCAGTGCTCCCGGCAGGTCCGAGTGCGAAGATGCTGATGAGTGCGAGGCAACGGAAGCGCACGCGTTCTCCTTTCCCGGGCGCTTGGTGACGCGCCCCGGGACGGAGGTTATCGTTCCGCGACGCGTCGAAAAGGAGACCTCCCATGCCCGCCGAGCGGCCCTTCTGGCTCCAGGAATCGTGGGTTCCCGTGCTGTCCGGCCTGGTCTGGATCCATTCCGGTGCCGACGCCGGGTTGATCGCCGCGCTGCTGGCGGCGGTGCCGGGCACGTTGATGCTGGGTTCCGGCGCGGCCCAACTGCTGTGGGCCGGGGACCCCCGCGCCGGGTACTTCGGGGCGGCCGGAGGGGTGCTGGGTATCGCGCTGGGCATCCCGTCCATGCTCTGGGCCGGGTTCTGGGGCGGCCTGGGTCTGATGGCGTTGGCCGCCGCCTCCTTCACGGCCGTCGGCTTTCACGCACTGCGCACCCAGGAGAGGACCGAGGAGGCGCCCGAGCCCGATCGCAACCTCATCACGGCGCTCGAGGCCGCCGGCGATTCGGCGCTGCTCGCCAACATGTTCATGACGGCGCCGCCCCACGCACTGCGCCGTGATGGCGCACGGGTCGCCGCCGAGGTACACGAAGCGCTCGACCTCTTCCGCGACCGCGGCTGGGTCGAGAAGCCGATCGACTACCACGTGACGCCGCCGGAGCTGACCGACGCGGAGGTGGACCTGCGCGCCCGCACCAGCCGCGGCGTCGAGTTCGAGCATCTCCGCTTCGAGAGCCGCTACGAGCCCCACCCGGAGGAGCCCGGCCGCGAGCGCTGGCTCGGCTACGTGCCCTGCCGCACCGGGCACGCCTGGGTGCTGCGCCACGCCGGCGCCGAGCGGCCCTGGCTGATGTGCACCCACGGCTACCAGATGGGGTCGCCGCTGGTCGACTTCGGCGCCTTCAGCCCCGGCTGGCTCCACCACAAGCTCGGCCTCAACCTGCTCCTTCCGGTGCTCCCGATCCACGGCCCGCGCAAGCTGCGCCGCGTCAGCGGCGAAGGCTTCCTGGCGGGCGACCTGCTCGACACGGTGCACGCGCTGGCCCAGACGGCGTGGGACCTGCGACGCCTGCACAGCTGGATCCTCCTCCAGGGGGCGCCCGCCGTGGGCGCCTACGGACTGTCGCTGGGCGGCTACAGCACGGCGCTCTTCTCGTCGCTCACCGACGATCTCGGCTGCGCCATCGCCGGCATCCCGGTCAGCGACTTCGCCAGGCTGACCTGGCTCCACGGCGCCCAGCGCGAGCTGCGCAGCGCCGAGGAGCAGGGGGTCGGCTTCAACGAGATCGCCGACCTCAAGCGCGTGGTGTCGCCGTTGGGGATCGAGTCGCGCGTACCCCACGAGCGCCGCTACCTGATCGGCGGCAGCGCCGACCTGCTGGTGCCCCCGGACCAGGTGCGCGACTTGTGGCGCCACTGGGATCGGCCGCGCATCCACTGGTACTCGGGGGGCCACATCACCGTCACCGTCCACCGCGCCGCCCGCAAGTTCACCGAGGATGCGATCCGCGAGTCACTGCTCTCGTAGGTCCGGGGCGGAAGAGGCTCTCGTAGGTCCGGGGCGGAAGAGGGTGATCGTGGCGAGGGCGAGCAGGTAGGCGCAGGCGAAGACGGCGAAGGCGGTGTCGTAGCTGCCGGTGCGGTCGAAGATCCAGCCCGCCAACGGGATGCCGGTGGCGTGGATCGGTACCTGGAAGGGGCGCATCTGGCCCGCGACCTTTCCGTAGGAGAGCCGGCCGAAGGCCAATCCGGTGAGGGTGCCCTGTAGCGGCACCATTCCCCCCATCCCGAGCCCGAAGATCGCGGCGCCCGCGAACAGCGCCGCCTCCCCTGCGGCGAACGCGATCCAGACCAGACCAGCGAGCTGGGTGCCGAAGGAGATCCATACCGCGACCCGCGGGTCCAC
>JBFGIM010000081.1:0-13281 GCA_041577695.1 Myxococcota bacterium
CGCCCAGCACGGCCTCGAGCATCTCGACCCGCTCCTCTACGCTGAAGGTGCCCTGCTTGCTGACGTTGTCGGCCACGGCGACCACCAGCTCGTCGAACACCGCGCGGGCGCGCGTGACCAGATCGAGGTGACCGTTGGTGACCGGATCGAAGCTGGCCGGGAACAGGGCCAGCGAGGGTTGCGCTCTCTTCGCCATCAGATCACCCGTCCTCCGACCCGCCCTCTCCGCCCGTTCCGTCCGCACCCTGCGACGGTCGCGGTGTGAAGCGGAAGATCGCGGTGTCTCCGTAGCTCCGTTGATCGATCCGCGCGAGCCCTTCGATCGGATCGGGTGGATGCCGGAGCGGTGCCTCGACCACCAGCTCCGCTCCCTCCGCGAGGATGCCCGAGGTCGCGATCGCGCGCAGCGCCCGGCTCACTTCGTCGGAGGCATAGGGCGGATCGAGGAAGATCCGATCGAAGCGGCTGCCCGCCGCCGCCAGGCGCCGCACCACCACCGGAACGTCGCCCCGCTGGACCTGCGTCACCGCCTCGAGATCGAGCGCCTCCAGGTTGGCCCGCAGCGCGGTCAGCGCGGGCGCCGCGCGCTCGACGAAGATCGCCTGGGCGGCGCCCCGCGAGAGCGCTTCGATGCCGAGCGAGCCACTGCCCGCGTACAGATCCAGCACGACGCAGTCCTCCAGGTCACCGAGCCGGGCGAAGAGCGACTCGCGGACCCGGTCCGCCGTGGGCCGCACCGCGCGTCCCCGGGGCGCGCGCAGCAGGCGGCCTCCCAGCCGACCCCCGGTCACGCGCAAGACGTCCCTCCCCGTAGCCACTGGTGCGCCGACCGCGAACGCGGCACCGGTTCCCCACCACCCGTTGCTGGCGCCAGGCGTCGACTCTTCTCGCGAGAGCCGCCGCGCCACGGCCCCGTAAATCCATCGTACGCGCCAGTGTTTCGCGCCGAGGGGACCACGAGACGCGCGTCCCGTCAAGCTCGAGCGAATCGAACGCGGCAGCTTGCTGGCGCGGCCAGCGCTCCTTAGACTCCGCCTGCCCCAGAACGCGACCCAGATCTGCAACTCGGAGAATCCATGGCAACTGCATCGGTAGAGAGGATCAAACGCAAGCTGCCCGAGAGACTCGCGGAGATCCGCGGCGGGCGTTCCCAGCGACAGTTTGCGCGCGAACTGGGCGTGTTCCAGCAGAACGTGAACCGCTACGAGAGCGGAACCACTCCCCACGCCGATTTCCTGATCACGCTGTCCATCAAGGAGAATGTGTCGCTCGACTGGCTGCTGCTCGGCCGGGGGCGCATGCGCAGAGCGCGTTAGGCGACTTCCTGCGCGTCGTCTGCCGCGCCGTCTCCTTCCGCGTGCGCAGCGGCTGCCGATGGGCGCCCTGAAACGCCCAGGAGCGGTACCACTCGACCCAAATTGCGGGAGCGCGCAATCCGCTTCACGGTTGCGGCGGTGCGCGGAACGCGCCGCAACCCCTCCGTGCGCTTGAGCCTTCTCCCGCGGGCCCCCAGGAGCGGCACGGGACTTGCTCCATCAGTTCCCTGCTGCCCGACCCCGACGAATCGATGCGGGGCGGGCCAGGAGGAGACTGGATGCTCGGATTGCTGGCGACCGCCGTCGTGGCCCTCAGCGGGCTCGACCACTGGACCACCTACCTGTGCCTGCGGGCGCCGGTGGAGGGTTTCGACGTGTCGGAAGCCAATCCGCTGGCCGCGTGGCTGTTCCACCAGCTGGGACTGATCCCCGGCCTGATGCTGGACGGCTTCGTCACGCTGGGAGCCGTCGCCTTCCTGCTGAGCACACCGCTGATTCCGCGCCGCTTCAAGCTCGCGCTGCTCGCCGTGATCGCGCTGCTCACCTCCGCCGCCGTGTCCAACAACCTGGACGCACTGGCGGCGCTGGGCCTCTCGCCCCTGGGAGTCGCCGTATGATACGCCTGCCCCGCCGTCACGTCGCATTGCTGTTCGCCCTGCTGCTGGCGCTGAGCCCCTGGGCTCGCACCGGCGCGCCCGCCCTTCCCGCGGTCTCCGCCGGAGCGGAGCTGGCGACGCCCACCGAGGACCGGGATCTCCGGGCGGTCCACGCCCGGCTGAGCCAGCGCGCCCGCGGGCTCTCGGGCGCAGAGGTGAGCGCCGTGGCCGAAGTGATCGTCGCGGCGAGTCGCCGCCACGAGCTGCCCCCCGAGCTGGTGCTGGCGGTGATCGAGGTGGAGAGCGCCTACGACCCGTACGCGGTGTCGCACGTCGGCGCCATGGGACTGATGCAGCTGCTCCCGAGCACGGCAGCCGAGATGGCCCAGCGGCTCGACATGCCCTGGCAGGGCAGCGCCATGCTCTTCGACCCCGTTGCCAACGTGCGCCTGGGCGTGGCCTACCTGGATCAACTGGTCGAGCGCTATGCCAGCGTGCGGGTGGCCCTGGCCGCCTACAACTGGGGCCCCGGCCGCATCGATCAGCGCTTGCGCGAGGGCGACTCGCTGCCGGTCCTCTATTCCGGGCGCGTGCTGGACACCTACTCGGTGCGGCGCGCCGCCCGCTCCTGAAAGCTGTCGCGGATCAGCGCCGAGAGGAAGGCGTCGACGGCCAGCCGCCCCGAATCCAGCCCGGCCCCGCCGCCGTTGGCCAACAGCGAGAACAACACCTCGCGACCCGACTCGAGCCGCGCCAGGCCCGAGAGCGTCGTGACCCCGTCCAGGTGGCCGGTCTTGGCGCGCACGGTCCCGCGCAGAGCTTCGCCGCGCTCGCGCAGCGTGCCGTCCTCGCCGAGCACAGGCAGCGCCGCCAGGAACTCGGGAGCCACCCGGAAGTCCCGGTCCGCCACCCAGAGCGCCTGCACCAGCTGCCGGGCCGTGGCCCGGTTGCTGCGCGAGAGCCCCGATCCATCGCGCAGCCGCGCGCCGCGGAGATCGATGCCCAGGGCCTTCAGGCGCGACCGCATCGCGGCAAGGCCGCTCTCCCAGCTCCCGCGCGCGCTCTCGCCTTCGACGCCCAGGGCCTTCACCAGCGATTCGGCGACCGGGTTGCTGCTGTACTTGAGAAGTAGCCGGGTCACCTCGGCCAGCGGGCGCCCCTCGTACGCCAGCAGCTCCTGGGCCCTGTCGGGAATCTTGCCGCGGCGCTGGATGCCGCTGACCTCGATGCCGAGGCTGCGCAGCTGCCATGCCAGCACCGAGGCAGCGTAGAGCGCCGGGTCGGACACGCTTCGATAGAGAAGCACCGGCTCGTCGCCCAGCGCGGCGCGCCCGGTCACCGCGACCCGCTCGCCACTCGGCGACACGGCGCGGCTCACCTCGATCGGCTTGCCGGTGCCGGGAGGGCCGGTTTCGACCCGGTTGGCCAGGGTCAGGTAGTCCACCGGCGGGTCGAGCATGACGCGCGCCGGCACATTGGCGCTGAAGCCCGGTGCCACCTCCACGGAGAAGGCGCCGTAGTTGGCCGCCAGGGCGCCGATGGGCGCGTGGTAGGCCCGGAGCGAGACGGGGCCCCAGTCGGCGTGCCAGCGCACCGCATCGAAGCGGCCGTCGTCCACCACGAGGTCGCCCATCACGTGGCTGAGGCCGGCCCGCCGCAGGTCCGAGGCGAGCCGGAACCACTCCTCCGAGGTGAGCGCGGGATCGCCCCCGCCGCGCACGTAGAGGTTCCGGACGCTGCCATTGCCGTCTGGGGCCGCGTCGGCGCCGATCCAGGTGGTGAAGCGGTAGGACGGGCCCAGGCTCGCCAGCGCGGCAAGCCCGGTAAAGATCTTCTGGTTGGAGGCCGGGATCAGCGGCCGCGCGGGCTGGTGCTCGTAGAGCACGGATCCGTCGCCCCGATCGATCACCAGCACGCCGAGCTGCGCGCCCCGGAGCGCCGGTGCGCCGAGCGCCGCGTCGAGCCGTGCCTTCCAGCGGCCCTCGATCGGGGCGTCCGCCCCGGCCGCAGGCACCCCGATGCAGGCCGCCAGCAGACCCAGGCCGGTGGCGAGCGCGGCGACGCGAGCCCCGAGACGTGCGCGGCCCATCGCGGTACGCGGTCTTC
Organism: Myxococcota bacterium; assembly: GCA_041577695.1. Lineage (GTDB taxonomy): Bacteria > Myxococcota_A > UBA9160 > UBA9160 > PR03 > JASJBO01. The sequence continues at coordinate 4,019 of JBFGIM010000081.1, forward strand.
GTTCACATTGGCGCTGCATCGACACCCCTCCCCCGCAAGGCGCGTGCGCTTGACGCGGGTCAGCGTATAGCCGAGCCTCGCAGCGGGCAACGTCAGGCACGTGGGGGGAGCCGTTGCTCAACGGAATCTGGCTCGCACTGGTGCTGGGATCGGTGCTCTGTGCGGCTTTCACCGGCCGCATGGGAGCGGTGGGGAAAGATGCGCTCACGGGCGCCATCGACGCGGTGACCCTCGTCATCAAGTTGCTGGGCCCGATGGCGCTCTTCCTGGGCTTGATCCGCGTGGCCAGCGACGGAGGGCTCCTCTACCTGATCGCGCGCGGGCTGCGGCGCCCGATGCGCTTCCTCTTTCCCGACGTGCCCACCGACCATCCCGCCATGGGCGCCATGATCATGAATCTGGCCTCCAACGCGCTGGGCCTCGGCAACGCCGCGACGCCCTTCGGCCTGAAGGCGATGGTCGAGCTCGACAAGCTGAACAGGCGGCCGGGCGTGGCGACCGACTCGATGGTGCTCTTCCTCGCCATCAACGCGTCGAGCGTGGCGCTGTTCCCGACCGGGGTCATCGCGGTCCGCGCGAGCCTCGGCTCGCAGCAGCCCGACGCGATCTGGCTGCCGACCCTGCTGGCGACCTCGGCCTCCACCTTCGTCGCCATCTGCATGGCCCTGGCGCTGCGACGGATGCGCCGCTTCGATCCGGCGCGCAGCGCACCGACGCCGGCGGCGGAGCTCGACGCGGCGCCCGAGATCGCGATCCCCGAGGTGGCGCCCTTGCCGCCGCCGCCGGGCGCGATGACGCCGACGGGCCGCGCCGTGGTGCTCGGCTTCCTGGTCCTGCTCGGCGCGGCGTTGGCGCTGCACGTGATGGAGGCCGCCCGCGAGGCGCCGCTCCCGACCGTGGCCAAGGAGCTGGCGTCGGATTGGTTCCTGCCGGTCTTCATGGCCTCGCTGCTGCTGTTCGGGGTGGCCGGTCGGGTGCGGGTCTACGAGGCAGCCGTGGAGGGGGCCAAGGAAGCACTCGAGGTAGCCGTTCGTATCATCCCGTTTCTGGTGATGATTCTCGTTGCGCTCGCGATGCTGCGCTCGTCCGGAGCGCTGGATGCGGTGATCGGCGCCATCGAGCCCGTGACCGGCGCCCTGGGCATTCCGGGCGAGGTGCTCCCGATGGCGCTGCTGCGCCCCCTGTCGGGCTCGGGCGCCTACGGCGTGATGGTGAACATCATGGAGACCCACGGCGCCGACTCCTTCGTCGGCCTGGTGGTGAGCAGCCTGCAGGGCTCGACCGAGACCACCTTCTACGTCCTCACGCTCTACCTTGGCGCCGCGCGCGTTCGCGACGGCCGCCACGCCCTGCCCGCCTGCCTGTCGGGCGACCTGGCGGCGGTGTTGGTGGCGGTGGCGGCCTGCCACTGGCTCTTCGCGTAGCTGGGGCGGATGGGACGACCCGAGACGGTAGATCCGGTGGATGCGGAGGCGTTGCGCGCGGCGGTGCGCGCGGCGCTCGGCGTCGCGGTGGCTCGACTGGAGCCGATCTCGCCCGGGCTCGGCTACCGCCGCTTCGTGCGTGTCCACCTGGAGCCACCGCGGCCGGCGCCCACCCTGGTGGCGCGCATCGAAGGAGAGCTCCCGGCCGATCGCGCCGCGGCCGAGCCGCCCCTCGAACCGCTGCGCGCCTGGCTGGAACGCAGCGGCCTGCCGGTGGGATGTCGCTACGGCGGCGACTCCGCCCACGGGATCGAGCTGCTCGAGGACCTGGGCACGGTTTCGCTCGGGGCCTTCGTGGCGCGCGCGCCCGCGGACGAGCGCCGCGCGCTCTACCGCGAGGCGTGCGACTGGGTGGTGCGACTGCAGGCGCTGGAGCCGGTGGCCCTGCCGGCCTTCGAGCGCCATCTCGACGCGGAGCTGCTGCGCCGCAAGGCGCACCGGTTCGTCGAGGCGAGCCTGCCCGCGGGACTGGGACGGTCCCCGACGGCGGCCGAACGCGCCTGTGTCGGCGACGCCTTCGAGACGCTGATCGAAGCCCTCGCCGACGCGCCCCGCCGGCTCGCCCACCGCGACTACCAGAGCTCGAACCTGCTGGTGCGCGACGGCGCCGAAGGGCACCGCCTGGCCTGGGTGGACGTGCAGGGCGCCTTCCTCGCGCCGCCCGAGTACGACCTGGTCTGTCTGCTGCGCGACTCCTACGTCGCGCTGGCCGACGACGAGGTCCAAGCCCTCGGCGAGCGCACCCGGGCACGGCTGCCCGACGCGCCCGATGCAGACGCGTTCGCCAGACGCTTCGACCTGCTGACGCTGGCGCGAAAGGCCAAGGACCATGCCCTCTTCCACGAGGTGGCCGCGCGCGGCGACCGCGGCTGGCTGCGCTTTGCGGAGACCACCCGCAGCTACCTGGTGCAGGCCGCCCGAAGATTGGCCAATGAGGAGCCCCGTTTCGGGGCGTTGGCCGCGCTGCTCGCGGAGCTGCGCGCCCCGGAGGACCCGTGCGCGCGATGATCCTGGCAGCGGGCGTCGGCACCCGGCTGCGGCCGCTCACCGAGTACCGGCCCAAGCCGGCCCTGCCGGTCCGGGGGATCCCCCTGGTGGCGTACACCCTGGCCTGGCTGGCGCATCAGGGCGTTCGCGAGGTCGTGCTGAACCTCCATCACGAGCCGGAGCGACTGCGCGCCGACGCCGAACGCTGGGCGCCGGCGGGGCTCGCGCTGCACTTCTCGGAGGAGCCCGCGCTGCTGGGCACCGGGGGCGGCATCCGCCGGGCGACGGGGTTCCTGCGCGAGAGCGATCCGTGCCTGGTGGTGGCCGGAGACATGCTGTTGGACCTGGATCTGGCCCCGCTGCTGGCCCGCCACCGCGAGCGAGGCGACGCCGCGACCCTGGTTCTGCGGGACGACTCGCGCAGCGCCCGGTTCGGTACGATCGGGCTCGACGCCCAGGGCCGTGTGCGCCGGGTGGCGCGTCGCTTCGACTGGGGTGGAGAGACGCGTGCAGGGGTCTACGTGAGTGTGAACCTGATCGCCTCGCGGGCGTTCGACACGCTTCCCGACCGGGAGGTGTTCGGCCATCTGGACGCCTGGTGGGCGCCCCGGATCGCGGCCGGAGCCGACGACATCCGGGGCGAGCTGCTCGCTCCTGCCGAGTGCCTGTGGGAGCCGGTCGGGACCCCCGCGGAGTACCTGGCGGTCAACCTCGAGCCGCGGAGCTTCGCGTACTTCGACGCCGACGCCGAAGCGCGGCGCAGCGGGGTGCGTCTGGAGCCCGGCCTGGTGATCGGCGCCGGCGCAACGCTCGGACGCGACGTATCGCTGGAACGCGCCGTGGTGTGGGACGGCGAGTCGGTGCCCGAGGGCTTCCGCGGCCACGACGGCGTCTTCGCTTGCGGTCGCTTCCACCCGTGTCCGGCCGAGACGGACCCAGCATGAACCGCGTCACCTTCATCGGTACCAGCGGTGCCTTCGGCGCTGCGGGGCGGCGCCAGTCGGCAATCCTGGTGGAGAACGATGTGGGCGGCGTGCTCCTCGACTGCGCTCCGACCACGGGCACCGGTCTTGCGGCGCTGGGCATCTCGACCGAACGCATCGACGCCGTGGTCATCTCGCACTTCCACGCCGATCATTTCGGGGGCGTGCCGCAGCTGCTGCTGGCGCTGCGTTACGAGGACGAGCGCGAGAGGCCACTGCTGATCGCGGGCCCGCACCAGGTGGAAGCGAGGGTGCGCGCCGCGGCAGCCGCTCTGGGACATCCGATCGCCGAGCCGCTTCCCTTCGAGCTGCGCTTCGAAGAGCTCGGATGCGACCGGGACCTCGATCTTGGGCCGGCCCGCGCGAGTGGCTTCGGCACCTACCACCAGGCCGATTCGGTGCCCCACGGCATCGTGCTCGAGAGCGGGGGCGCTCGCATCGCCTTCAGCGGCGACACCGGGTGGTTCGACGAGCTGCCCGACCACGTTCGCGGCGCCGATCTATTCATTTGTGAGTGCACCCTCTTCGACGAAGAGTTCGAGTATCACTTGAACTATCGGACGCTGCGCGACAAGCTCGACCAGTTCGAGTGTAAACGGATCATCCTCACCCACCTGGGCCGCACGATGGCGGAGCGGCGCGGCCGCCTCGAAGTCGAGACCGCCGACGACGGCCTCGTCCTCACGCTCTAGCGCGGCCCGGCCGGCACGATCTCGCCCAGCAACGTCTGGCGCCGGGCGCCGGTGCAGCGCGGCAGGTGGTTCTGGACGCCGAGCACCGCGTTGCGGCCGAGCAGCGAGAAGGCCATCGCCTCGGCGGCCCCGGCGGGCACGCCGACGGAGTCGAACGGCTCGAAGCGGCACTCCGGCAGCGCGCGCGCCAGAGCGGCCATCATCGCCGTGTTGTGCACGCCGCCTCCTCCGACCAGGACCCGTGCCGGCAAGCTCGGCAGGAACTCGCGACAGGCGCGTGCGACTGCCTCGGCGCCGTAGGCCACCAACGTCGCGAGCAGGTCCTCGAGCGTTCCCCCCTCCGCGCGCCATTCGCCGACCAGGGCCTCGGCCCGGTCGGGGCCGTAGCGCTCGCGGCCGGTGGACTTGGGCGGCAGGCGACGCAGGAAGGGATCGTCCAGCAGGCGCGCGAGCCAGGCGTCCGACACCGACCCGGCGCGCGCGCGGGCGCCGGCGCGATCGACGCGCTCCGCCCCATCGCTCCAGTGGCGCAGGGCGGCGTCGAGCAGTGCGTTGGCGGGCCCCACGTCGAAGGCACTGACATCAGCCGCTGCGCCGCCCGCGGGCAGCCAGGTGAGGTTCGCGATGCCGCCTAGGTTGAGCGCCGCGCGCGGCTCCGACGCGTCGGTGAACACTGCCCAGTGGAAGAACGGCGCCAGCGGCGCGCCCTCTCCGCCCGCCGCCAGGTCGCGGGCGCGGAAATCGGCCACCGTCCGGCATCCGGTGCGTTCGGCGATCACCGAAGGATCGCCGATCTGGAGCGAGGCGCGCTGCTCGGGATGGTGAGCCACGGTCTGTCCGTGGGATGCGATGGCCGCGACATCGCCCAGCGACACGCCGGCGTCCGCGGCGACCGACCGCGCCGCCGCGGCGAAGCGCTCGCCCAGCTCGACGTCCAACGCCGCCAGCTCCTGCAGGGCGGAAGCGCCGGGGACGCGGCCTGCGGCGATCCGGTGAATGCGGTCCTGGAGCGCCTCGTCGAATGGATCGTCGCGTTGGGCCACCAATCGGAACGGACGGATCGAGGCGTCGTCGGGCCATTCGACCAGAGCGGCATCGATCCCGTCCGCGGAGGTGCCCGACATCAGTCCGATCACCAGCACGGCCGGAGCTTACCCCCTGGGGACCACGTTGACACCTGCGACGACGCCCCGAATACTCGCTCGCCAATCTGCCCGGTTCGTCAGAGGGGTCGACGCTCGACCCGGTGCGAATAGTTCGGGATCCGTTCCTCGCCCCCGCTCCGAGCACCGGGGCTCGCACACGCGGCCCTGGTCGGGATGGGGCGATACGGAGCCCACCTGGCGATGCCAGGGACTTGAGCCTTCTCCTCGACGGCCAGGGCGGATCCCCGCGCGGGGCGGGCGGGCGTGCTTCGGTCTCGGATTGCTTCACGACGGGGACACACCAGCGATGAACGACGCCACTCGAGCCCAAGGCGGTGCCATCTGCGTGGGCGCGGCCCTGGGCGGCCTGCTCTTCCTGCTGGGCGTGCTGCGCGGCAGCTACCTCGCCCTGGCCATCCCGGTGACGATCCTGACCCTCTTCGCACTGGGGCTCGTCTTCTGGGTGGGCTGGACGATCCTCACGGTCCAGGTGGAGCCCGAAGTCGAGCCGCCGGCCGACACGACTTCCGGCGACGGGGGATCGGCCGCTTGAGCGCGTCCGCGGCCCCGGGTGGACGCCCGCTTCGCATCGCCCTGCTCACCTACCGCGGCAACATGTACTGTGGTGGGCAGGGGATCTACGCGGCGTACCTGGCCCGCGAGTGGAAGCGGGCGGGACACGACGTCCACGTGATCGCCGGCCCGCCCCTGCCCGAGCTCGACCCGGGCATTCCGCTCCACGTGATCCCCAACGCCAACGTCTTCGGGCTGCCCTTTCCCGACGTGGTTCGGCGCGAGAACCCTATGGAGCTGTTCGAGCCGCTCACCTTGTGGGAGCTCGCGGTATCGCGCTTCGGCGTCTTCCCGGAGATGCAGACCTTCGGGCTGCGCCTGCTGCAGCGCTGGCGCTCGCTCCAGCAACGCCACCGCTTCGACATCGTCTTCGACAACCAGTGCCTGAGCTGGGGACTGCTCGGCCTGCGCGCCACGGGCGTCCCGGTGGTCTCGGTGATCCACCACCCGCTCCACATCGACCGCGAGGCCGACTTCGCCATCGATCCGAACCTGAAGCGGAAGATCCGCCGCACACTCTACTTCCCGCTGCTGATGCAGCAGTTCGTGGCGCCGCGGCTGGACAAGATCGTGACCGTCAGCGAGGCGTCGCGCCGCGAGATCGAGCGCTACTTCGGCATCCCCGAGAAGGAGATCGCGGTCGTCTACAACGGCACCGATGCCGATCTGTTCCGCCCCACCCCGGGCGCGCGGGTGGAGACCGACCTGCTCTTCGTCGGCCGTACCGAGGACCGCAAGAAGGGCATCGGAACCCTGCTCGAAGCGCTCTCGCTGTTGCCCGAGCACATCACGCTGAAGATCATCGACGGACGCATCCCCGAGAACGGACTGGTGCCCCGCCTGATCCGGCGTTTCGGGCTCGAAGCGCGCGTGGTGCTCGAGCAGCGCTGGTTCGAGCTGCATGATCTGATCGAGCAGTACTCGACCGCGCGGGCCGCCGTGGTGCCGTCGTTCTTCGAGGGCTTCGGCTTCCCGGCCAGTGAGGCGATGGCCTGCGGTCTCCCGGTGATCGCCAACGCCGCCGGCGCGCTCCCCGAGGTGCTGGGGCCGGACGGCCACGCCGGCCGGCTGGTGCCCCCGCGCAACCCTGCGGCGCTGGCGGAGGCGATTGCCGACGTGCTCTCGGACCCCGACCGGCGGACCGCCATGGGCCGCGCTGCGCGCCAGCGAGTCCAACAGGTGTTCCCCTGGCAGGACGCCGCCGCCGGCCTGATCGGCGTGTTCGAGGAGACCCTCCGTGCTTCTCACGGTCGATCTCGAGCGGCTTGAGATCCGCCCGGGCGACTGGCTGCTCGACGTCGGCTGCGGCGAGGGCCGCCATTGCTTCGGCGCCCTCGAGCGCGGCGCCCGCGTCGTGGGGCTCGACCTCGACCTCGCATCGCTGCGGGCTGCCGCGGGGGGACTGCGCTCGCGCGGACGCGAGCTCGGCCGCAGCGCGGCCATGCTGCGCGGCGACGCCTTCCGCCTGCCGTTCCCGGACGGGTGCTTCGACCGCGTCATCTGCTCCGAGGTGATGGAGCACGTCCACGACTTCGCCGGGGCGGCGCGGGAGCTGGCGCGCGTGACCCGGCCGGGCGGCACGTGCGCGGTGACCGTGCCCACGGCCACCAGCGAGCATCTCTACCTGCGACTCGGTGACGAGTACTTCGAGTCGCCCGGCGGCCACATCCGGATCTTCCGGCCCCGCACCCTGGCCGCGGCGCTCGCGCGGGCGGGACTGCGTCCGACCGGGGTCGGCTTCGCCCATGGCTTCCACACCCCGTACTGGGTGTTGCGCTCGGCGGTGGGACTGCCGAAAGCCGAGCCGAACCGCCTGGTGCAGGCCTATCGCCATTTCCTGATCCGGGCGACCGGCTCGCGCCTGATGGACCGCATCGAGAAGCGGGTGTTGAACTACGTGTGCCCGAAGAGCTTGATCCTCTACGCGCGTCGGGCGGGCGTGGCGGCTGCGTGAGCCGGCCGTTGCGGATCTGCTTCGTGGCCTACCGCGGCAACATGCGCTGCGGCGGCCAAGGGGTCTACCTGTGGTTCCTGGCGCGCGAGCTGGCGCGGCTGGGTCACCGCGTCGACGTCCTGGTGGGCCCGCCCTACCCCGACCCGATGCCCTTTGCCCGCGGCGTCGAGCGCCTGCCCAACGACGAATTCTGGGCCAAGTGGTTCGTGGGCGACCCCGCCCGCATGCTGCCGCCCGAGCGACCGGCGGGCGTCCTCTCTCCGCTCCGCTTCTACGAGCTCGCCGCCAGCCGGATCGGCTTCTTTCCGGAGCCGTTCGTATTCAGCGTGCGCGCCTTCCGCGCCATGGCCGCCCGACTGCGCGCCGGCGAACGCTACGACCTGGTGCACGACGTCCAGTGTCTCGGCTGGGGACTGCTCGCCATCCGGGCGCTCGGGCTGCCGGTCGTGACCACGGTGCACCACCCGCTCACGGTCGACCGGCGCGCCTCGTTCCGCCGCGACCGCTCGCTCTCCGACGCGGTCGGCACCGTCGAGTTCCACCCGGTGGGAATGCAGGGATTCGTGGCCAGGCACCTCGACCGCGTGCTCACCTCGTCGAGCGCCAGCGCGCGGGAGATCGAGCGCGACTTCGGTGTGGCGCCCGAGCGGCTGCGCATGGTGGGCAATGGGCTGGACACCGAGCTCTACAGTCCCGACCCGTCGGTCGCCCGCGCTCCGCGGGAGATGCTCTGCGTGGGCCGCGCAGCCGATCCCAACAAGGGCGTCGACCGGGCGGTGGGCGCGCTGGCCCACCTTCCCGACGACGTGCGCCTCACGCTGGTGGACGACGATCACCCCGGCCACCCGGCCCGCAGGCAGGCGCTCGCGCTCGGTGTCGCCGACCGCCTCGACGTGGTGGGCCGGCTGCCCGTCGAGGAGCTGGTCGCGCGCTACCGACGCGCGGCGCTGGTGATCGTGCCGTCGCGCTACGAGGGCTTCGGCCTGCCCGCGGTCGAGGCGATGGGCTGCGCCACGCCGGTGGTGGCGACCACGGCCGGGGCGCTGCCCGAGGTGATCCGGACCGGTGGTGGCGGCGTGCTGGCACCGAGCGACGATGCGCGTGGGCTGGCCCGTGCCGCCGCGACGCTGCTCGAGCGGGAGGAACTGCGGCGAGCGCTCGGCGAGCGCGGGCGCGCGGGTGTGACGGCGGCCTACGGCTGGCCCTGCATCGCGGCGCGCACCGTCGAGGCCTATCGCGAGATCGCGCGCGGCCTGCCCGCCAGCACGACCACGTCGGCCAGCTCCGGTGAGCGCGCTGCGGCTGCGTCGAGCCCCTGAAGCACGGCGTTCGCAACACCCCGGGGCAGGCGACCGACGCTGCGTGTCCAGAGCGGCAGCCCCCACCCCAGCGACAGTCCCTGGACCACCTCGAGGTCGAGCGAGTGGGCGGCCTGCTCGCGCATC
>JBFGIM010000082.1:0-13272 GCA_041577695.1 Myxococcota bacterium
GTCTCGGTGATGTACCTGGGCCAGATCGTGGAAGAGGGCGCGACGGCCCGCGTCTTCCGGGATCCGCGCCATCCCTACACGCGCGGCCTGCTCGCCGCGGTGCCCTCGGTGGACCCGACCCGCCGCACCGTCACGGTGCAGGTGGAGGGCGACGTGCCGTCGCCGGCGCGCCCACCCGACGGGTGCCGCTTCCACACCCGTTGCCCCGAGGTCTTCGAGCGCTGCCGGCGGGAGGCACCTGGCCTCTACCCGGTGGCCGACGGGATCAGTCGTTGCTTCCTGGCGGAAGGAACCGAAAGGGGCGCGACCTAGAGGTTCGCTTGACACTCCCCGGTGGGGTCGCCAAGCTGCGCAGCTCGCCGGTTCGAGGGGGAATCCATGCGGCTCGAGTACAGCTTCGAACTCTCCGACGTCACGGTTCCGCGCTTCGCCGTCGAGGCGGTGGAGGGCATCGGAAAGCTCTTCACGCTGGGCACCCTGGTGCTGAACGTGATGGGGAGCAAGGAGAGGGTCGAAGTCGTCTTCCACGGCCTGAATCCCGAGGATCCCGGCCGCAAGATCGAGGCCTTCAAGGAGATCCTCGGGACCGCCGAGGGCGCGGATGCACTGCGCTACTCGTCCGGCAACGGCGGGCGGATCGTGGGCTCGTCCAGCTACTTCCAGTGGTTGACGGTCGAGCGCGTCTAGCGCGTCTAGCGCGTCGGCTGGAGCATTCGGACTAGAGCGCCTGGCCGGCGCGCACCGCCCCGGCCGCTGCCCGCGCCGGCGACAGCTGCGCCGCCCGGTGGTACAGCGCGCGCAGCGCCTCCACTTGCTGCTCCCAGCTACAGGCCAGCGCCACATCGCGACCCCGGGCGCCCATGGCCTCGCGCACGCGGCGATCGCTCAAACGGTCCAGCGCGGCTGCAAAGCCCGCGGCGTCCTCCGGATCGTCCACCACCAGCGCGCCCTCCCCGAGCACCTCGATGGAGCCGGCACGGCCGCTGGTGACGACCGGGCGCGCCGCGGCCGCCGCCTCGAGGCACACCATGCCGAAGGCGTCGTAGCGGGTCGGAAGGAAGAGCGCGTCGGCGGCGATCAGCACGCGCTCCAGGTCGCTGCGCACGCCCAGGAAGTCGACGCGTTTCGCGACGCCCAGCTCTGCCGCGCGCCGGCGCCAGGGCTTCTGTTTGTCTGCGCCGGCCACCCAGAGCCGCGTCGAAGTGTCCTGGCTCACCGCCAGCGCTCGCAGCGCCGTATCGAGGCCCTTGCGTCGCCAGCCGGAGCCGGCGAGCAGCCACACCGGCACCTCGCGCGGCACCGAGAGCTCGCTCCGGATCTTCGCGCCGTCGTCGCGGTAGCGTTCCGGGTGGAAACGACTGGCATCGACGCCGTTCGGGATCACCACCAGGCGTCGCGGATCGACGCCGTAGCGGCTCTCGATCTCCCGCTTGACCATCTGAGACACGCACTGCACCCACTGGCCCTCGTCGGCGAAGATGCGCCGCTCCATGTGGAGCAGCACGGCATGGCGCGGCTCCATCGGCTTCAGGCGCCGCCCCAGGCGGCCGTAGCTGTGAGCGATGTAGTCGGCGTGGCTGCCGCCGCCGGCGTGGAACACGTGCTGGTGACGGGTGCGGCTGAAGGCGTGCACCACGTCGAAGTCCTGCGCGGCGATCACCCGCTGGGCCGCGCGCGAGAAGGCGGCTACGCGCAGGGCCTGCCAGGACTCGGGCACGCGCACCGGGTGGAAGGTGGCCACGGGGGTCGGGCGGATCCGGCGCGCGACCACGTGGACCTCGTCGCCCGCCTCGGCGAGCCCGTGGGCCACCTGCCAGGCCACGTTCTCGGCGCCTCCCGAACCCGGCTCGAAACGCTCGATCACCAGAGCGACGCGCAAAGAGTTCCCTTCCTCGAGCGTTGGCTCCGGTGGGTCGCCGTGGGCGGGCTCAGTCGCGGCGGCGCCGCGCGATCCGGGCCGCGCCCAGCGCGGCCATGCCGAAACCGGCGGCGTGGACGGCCGGGGACGCCGGCCTGCCTGCGCAGCCCGGACCGGTGCAGTAGGCGCCCGGAACGACGGCCGGCTCGGGCGGAAGTCCCACGGTGGAAGCCGTCCCTTCGGCCTGCGCGACCGAGGCACCGAGTGCCAGCACGAACAGGATCGCGATCGAATGGAAGCGCCACCAGAGGGGGCGGGGGCGCGCCGTTCCTGAACTCATCGGATGAGGATATCCAATGGGCCCGGGGCGGGCCAGCGACCCGCCGAACGCGGTTGACCGCGGGCGGGATCTGTCTAGACTGCCTTCCCCGCGGAACAGGGTCACAGGAGTTGCGCATTGTCCGTCTCGCCCGAGCGGCTCCAGCGAAGCAACGCCACGAGCGCGCAGACTGCCACCGAGCGCCGGTCGCGGAGCGGCGATCGTCCGCCCGGGCGCGGTCGCCGGCGGGACGAGATCCTCGACGCCGCGATCCGGGTGTTCGCACGGCGCGGCTATCACGGCGCCCGCATCTCCGACATCGCGCGCGAGGCTGGCAGCGCCTACGGTCTGGTCTACCACTACTTCAAGAACAAGGACGAGATCCTCGACACCATCTTCCGGGAGCAGTGGCAGGCCTTCCTCGATCTGGTCGAGTCGATCGCCGCCGGGTCCGGCACGGTCGAGGAGAAGCTCCGCGCCCTGGCCACGCTGGTCCTCTTCGCCTATCGGCGGCGCCCGGACTGGGTCAAGGTCCTCGTGTTCGAGGTCCAGCGCTCGCCGCGCTTCGCCGAGCCCGAGCCCGTGCGCGCCGTGGGCCGCCTGTTCCAGAGCGTGGCCCAGATCCTGAGCTCCGGGGTCGAGTCGGGCGAGCTGCGACCGCGGGTGGACGCCGACGTGGCCGCCATCGCCTTCATCGGCGCCCTGGAGACCATGATCACCGAACAGGTGTTGGGCCTGATGCGCCGGCCGCCGGGCGACCCCGCCGCCGACGGCGAGCGGGTCGATGCGGTGGTGGACCTCTTCATCCGGGGCATGGGAGCGGGACGCAGCGCATGATCGAAGCGCGGGGACTCTCCAAGCGGTACGGCGATCTGGTGGCCCTCGACGACGTCTCCTTCTCGGTGGCGCCCGGTGAGGTGGTCGGCTTCCTCGGGCCCAACGGCGCCGGCAAGACCACCACCATGCGGATCCTGACCGGCTTCCTGCCGCCCAGCGACGGCTCGGCGTCGATCGCGGGCCACGACATCTTCACCGATCCGCTGGCCGCGCGGCGGGCCGTCGGATACCTGCCGGAGACGCCCCCGCTCTACCCGGAGATGAGCGTCGAGGGGTTCCTGCGCTACGTCGCGCGGCTGAAGGACGTGCCCCGCGCCGCCCGCAAGCAGGCGGTGGACCGGGCGCTCTCGCGCTGCGGACTCTCCGAGGTGCGGCGCCGCGTTATCGGCGCACTCTCCAAGGGCTTCCGTCAGCGCGTCGGGCTGGCCCAGGCCATCGTGCACGATCCGCCGGTGCTGGTGCTCGACGAGCCCACGGTCGGGCTCGATCCGATCCAGATCCGCGAGATCCGAACCTTGATCCGCGAGCTGTCCAGCGGGGGCGCGGGCGAGCAGGCCCGCACGGTCATCCTCTCCACTCACATCCTCCCCGAGGTGGAGGCCGTGTGTCAGCGCGTGATGATCGTCCACCGCGGTCGCAAGGTGCTGGATGAGTCGTTGGCAAAGCTGCGGGAAGGTGGCATCGGTCTCGAGGAGATCTTCGCGCGCAAGACCAGCACCGACGCCGCGGTCGAGGAGGCGCGCGCGTGAGGCACGTCACCGCAATCGCGGGTCGCGAGCTGCGCTCGCTCTTCGCCTCGCCGGTGGCCTACGCGGTGCTGGTGCTCTTCGTGGTGCTGGCCGGCTTCTTCTTCATCTCGGGCCTGCTCCAGTTCCAGCAGTACGTGATCCAGCTCCAGATGCTCCAGCTCTCGGAGCAGCTCCAGGACGTCAACCTGAACGACCACGTGATCGCCCAGTTCCTGGGCGTGATGTCGGTCGTGCTGCTGTTCCTGGTCCCCGGCATCACCATGGGCCTCTTTGCGGCGGAGAAGGCCAACGGGACCCAGGAGCTGCTGCTCACCAGCCCGCTCACGATCTGGGAGCTGGTGCTGGGCAAGTTCCTGGCGGCGGCGCTCTTCGTGGTGCTGCTGGTGGCGCTGCTCTCGCTCTATCCCGGCCTGCTCTTCTGGTACGGCGATCCCGAGTTCCCGAAGGTGGCGGCGGGGGTGCTGGCGCTGCTGCTGGTGGGGCTCAGCTACGCCGCCATCGGCACCTTCGCGTCGTCGGTGACCCAGAGCCAGCTGGTGGCCTTCTTCCTCGCCTTCGTGCTGTTGCTGATCCTGTGGATGCTGGGCTTCCTGACCGAGCTCAGCGGCTCCGCGGGCAGCGCACCCTCGGAGCTGCTCCGCTACCTCTCCTCGGCCGAGCACTTCGAGGCGATGGTGATGGGCCTCGTCGATACCCGGGACGTGGCCTACTTCGTGGTGGTCGTCGCGGCTTCCCTGATTCTCACCAAGGCCGTCGTCGAGTCGGCACGGTGGCGTTGAGATGAAGGGCCTTCCCGCACTGCTCGGCGCGCTGGGCGCCGTCTTCGTCGGCTTCGGGCTGATCTACGTCTTCGTCGTGCTGCTCGACCCCTTCCGCTCCGCGAGCGATCGTCTCTGGATCCTGGGCAACCTGAGCGTAGGCCTCGTGCTGGTGGGCATCGCCCTGGCGCTGAGCTTCGAGACGTTGCGCGAGCGGCTCGGCTCCGGTGAGGGACGGCGCATCGGCAGGTACGGCTCCAGCGCCGTGGCCCAGACCGTGATCTCGCTGGCCATCGTCGGGCTGCTGGCCTTCATGGCCAATCGCTACCACTGGCGCTTCGACTGGAGCGAGGCCGGGGTGCACTCGTTGTCGGACCAGACCCGCAACGAGCTCGAGCGGCTCGAACGCGACGTGGACGTGGTGGCGTTCTACGGCAGCCTCGACCAGCCGCGCGCCCGCGACCTGCTGGACCGCTACGCCTACGCAAGTGAGCGTTTCCACGTCCAGTACGTCGACCCCAACCGGCGTCCGGACCTGGTCGAAGGCCTCGGCATCGCCCAGGAAAAGCTCGCCAACGGGCTCGTCCACCTGTCGATCGGCGACGAATCGCTCGAGATCCAGGAGCTGAGCGAGGAGCGCATCACCAATGCCATGGTGCAGATCACGCGCCAGGGCGAGAAGAAGGTCTACTTCCTCACGGGTCACAACGAGCGCCCGATCGAGGGCAAGGGCGCCGACGACAGCGAAGCCTTCGCGCGGGCCGCCGACGACCTGCGCAACGAGAACTACAGCGTCGCGACGCTGCTGCTCTCGACCCTCGGCGACGTGCCCGACGACGCCGACGTGGTGGTGATCGCGGGTCCGACCCGGCCGCTGCGCCCCGAGGAGCAAAGTGCGCTCGAGCGCTACATCGGCCGGGGCGGTGCGGTGCTGGCGATGCTCGACCCACGCGCCAACACCAATCTCGGCGAGCTGCTGGCCGGCTGGGGCGTCGAGGCCGGTGACGACGCCATCATCGATCGCGTGCAGGGTCTCTTCGGGCAGGCCATGTCGCCGCTGGCCGGCGAGTACGGCAACCACGAGATCACCCGCGACATGCGCGAGGTGACGCTCTTCCCGGTGACCCGCAGCGTGCAGGCTCGCCCCGGCGGCGGAGGACGCTTCACGCCGATCGTGAAGACCGGTCCCGACTCGTGGGCGGAGCGCAATCTGGCCCTGCTCTTCTCGGAGGGGCAGGCGGAGCTCGGGGACGACGACCTGCCGGGCCCGGTCACGATCGCCGTCGCCGGGCGGCCAGCGCAGCCGACCCCGCCGGGCGGCGGCGACGAGGCCGGCGAGGGCACTGCCCCGGGCCCGAGCGAGGCGCGGCTGGTGGTCTTCGGGGACTCGGACTTCGCATCGAACCGCGGCATCGACGCGTCGGCGAACCGCGACCTGTTCCTCAACTCCGTCAACTGGCTGATCGGCGACATCGAATCGATCTCGATCCGGCCGCCTCGCTCCCGGGCCTCGCGCGTACAGCTCTCCACCGAGCAGATCCGCACGGTGCGCAACCTGTCGATCTTCGTGCTGCCCCAGGTGATCGCGGTGCTGGGCGTGTGGGCCTGGTGGAGCCGCCGGCGCGCGCCCGGGCGCTGACGCCGTCGTGAATCCCCGCACCACCGGCATCCTGTTCCTGGTTGCGGTCGCCCTGGGCGCCTTCGTCTACCTCTACGAGATCCGAGGCGGCGAGCAGCGCAGCGAGGCCGAGGCGCGCGCCAAGCGGATCTTCCCGGAGCTCGAGGCGTCGGCGGTCGAATCGCTCGAGCTGCGCACCACCGACGGGGCCGCCGTGCGCGCCGAACGCGTCGACGGCGGCTGGCGCCTGCGCGAGCCGGTCGACTTCAAGGGCGACCCCACGGCGCTCGACGGCATCGCCGACGGCCTGGCCACGCTCACCAGCGAGGGCGTCTACGACGAGCCCGAGGCGCTCGAGATCTACGGACTGGGGGACGACGCCAGCGAGGTGCGCTTCGCGGCCGCCGGACAGGAGCACCGCCTGCGCGTGGGCGGCAAGACGCCCGTGGGCGCCAACCACTACGTCGCCACGGCGACGGGCGACCGGGTCTACACCGTGGCGAGCACCGCCGTGAATCGCTTCGAGCGGGCGCAAGACGACCTGCGCGACCGCCGGCTGCTCCACTTCGACCGCGCGTCGTTGGAGCGCATCGAGGTGCAGTGGGAGGGGGCCGGAGTCGAGCTGGTTCGCGAAGATGGCGACTGGCGCCTGCGCGCGCCCCTGGAGAGCGCGGTGGATGGTGCCGCGCTCGACGGCTTCCTGTCGGAGCTGGCGTTCCTGCGCGCCGACGGCTTCGTCGACGATCCGGGCCCCGACGATCTGTCCCGACTCGAGCCGCCCGCCTACCGGGTGGTGTTGACCGGCAAGGCGCCGGAGGAGGGCGGCACCGCGCACCGGCAGGAGCTCCTGATCGGCGGCCTGCTGGACGAGTCCACGCGCCTGGCCCGCGGCGGGGAGGCGTCGCTGTACCGCATCGGCGAGGACCGCTTCGCGGGGCTGCCGCGCCGCGTGGTCGACTTCCGCTTCAAGGAGCTGACCGGTTTCATCGCCGCCGACGCGGCGCGCTTCGAGATCGACTTCCAGCAGGCCGGTGCCGACGGGTCGAGCCGGGTCCAGGAAGTGGTGGGCGAGCTGGGCGACGACGGATGGACCAGCGAGCCCTTGCCGATGCGCGCCGGCGCCGCGTCCCGCATGATCGGTGCGCTGGCGCGCCTGGTGGCGGACGACATCCCGGCCGAATCCATGGGTCCCGACGAGCTGGCGGCGGTCGGCCTGTCGCCGCCGCGGGTCGCGCTGCGGGTGTACGGCGCTGGTACGTCCGAGACCGGTGCGCCGGCGCTGCTCGGCGAGGTGCACATCGGCGTGGCGCGAGGCGAGCACGTCCTGGCGAAGGTTCCGGGGCGCGACACCGTCTACGCCCTCGACTACGCAGTGGCCGAGGACATCCCGATCAATCTCGAGGCTTTCGAGAACCGCTTCGTCTCCGAGGAGGACGAAGACGCGGCCGACGAAGAGCCCGCGGCCGCCGCGGGCGACGAGCCCAGCGCGCCGGGGGACGCGCCCTGAAGCCAGCGCGGATCAGCCGGATTCCGGCTTGCGGTAGCGCGCGCGGGGGCGCAGCAGGTGGCCCGTCGCGTACTGCTCCAGCACGTGCGCCACCCAGCCCGCGCAGCGTCCCACCGCGAAGAGCCCCGCGACGGCGCCGGCCGGCAGCCCCAGCGCGGCGCGCAACATCACCGCGGCGAAGTCCACGTTCGGCGGAGGCTTCGCGGCCCGCTCCATGGCCGTGAGGATCGCCGTGGCCACCGCGACCTCGGGCGCGTCTCCGCCCAGCTCCCAGGCGAGGTCCAGCAGCAGCCGCGCGCGGGCGTCCCCGCCGGCCCCGTAGAACGGGTGGCCGAAGCCCGGGATCCGCTCACCGCGCCGGGCGCGCTCGTGCACCACGCGCTCGGCCTGCGAAGCCTCGGACACCTCGCGCAGCAGCGCCTCGACCTGGTCGGACGCGGCGCCGTGGAGGGGGCCCGACAGGGTGGCCAGCCCCGCCTGGATGGCGGCGTAGACATCGGCGTGGGTCGATGCGGCCACCCGGGCGGCGAAGGTGGAGGCGTTGAGTTCGTGATCGGCCATCAGCACCAGCAGTGCATCGAGGGCATCGAGGCGAGCCGGATCCGACTCCACGCCGAGCGCGGCGAAGGCGGCCCCAGCCACGGTGTTGGCGCGCCAGGCGCGGCGCGCGCGGGCCACCGAGTGGGGCAGGGCGAGTCCCGATGCCAGCAGCCGGATCGCCTGGCGTGCTCGCGGCAGTACCGCCGCGGCGCCCGTATCGAAGCGGCCGGGATCGCGGGCGGCGCAGCTCGCCACCAGCAGGGGGAATCCCGCCGACGCAGGCGCGTACTCGGGCATCAGCCGCGCGATCTCCTCGAAGGGAGGCTCCGCTTGCGCCGGCCAGCGCACCGGGGCCGCGGGGCGAGTCCCGGTCCAGAGCAGCTCGGCCACCGCCTCGAAGCCGAGGCCCGAGGCGGCCAGCTCGCCCGAGGCGTGGCCCCGGTAGGTAGGGCCCTCCAGCGTCATCTCGGTGATGCTCGACTCGAGGATCGGCTCGCCCCAGCGCAGCGCCCCCTCGGCCGCACGGGGCCCGCGGCCGCGCTCGCGGAGCGCCTCCACGTCGGCGCTCAGATAGCGCCGGGCGCGTCCTTCCCGGCCGGGGAGGCTGCGCAGCAGCCCACGGCTGACATAGGCGTAGAGCGTCGGCAGCTTCACCCCGAGTCGTTCGGCGGCTTCGCTGGCACTCAGCTCGTGATTCGCGGCGTGGCTCTTATTCATTGATTTATAATCAACGTTGATGAATGTGTATCCAGTTTGTATCGTACCTCCGAAGAGGAGGCAATGCGATGACCGATCCGACGAACGAGATCTACTGCCCGGGTCTGGAGGGCGTGGTGGTGGCGGAGACCGAGCTCTCCGAGGTCGACGGAGGGCGCGGCCGTCTGACCGTCCGCGGTCGCACGATCGAGTCGCTCGCCGAGGGCTCGTTCGAGGCCATGTCCGTGCTGCTGTGGGACGGCGGTGAGGCCGATGCGGTCCGCACCGATCGGATCCGCCGCCTGCTCGGTGACGCGAGGAGTGCGGCGCACGCCACGCTCGAACGCCACGACGCCGCCCTCGGCGCAGGGCACCCGATGGACGCGCTGCGCGCGGCGATGGCGGGCATCCCGTCCGATCCCGACGGAGGCGAGGAGGAGCGGCTGCGGCTGACCGGCTCGCTGGCCGTCTTCGCGGCGGCGTGGCAGCGCCGCCGCTGCGGAGAGGCGCCGGTCGCCCCGGACCCGGATCGCTCCCACGCCGAAGATCTGCTGCGCCTGCTCCACGGCCGACCGCCCGAGCTGACGGCCGCGCGCGCCCTCGACGCCTACCTGGTGACGGTCGCCGAGCACGGCATGAACGCGTCGACCTTCACCGCCCGGGTGGTCGCCTCCACCCAGTCCGACGCGGTGTCGGCGGTGGTCGCCGCGCTGGGCTCGCTCAAGGGCCCGCTGCACGGCGGCGCGCCGGGGCCCGTGCTCGACATGCTCGACGCCATCGGCAATCCGGAGAAGGCCACCGACTGGCTGCGCGCCGAGCTGGCCGCCGGGCGGCGCATCATGGGGCTCGGGCATCGCGTGTACCGGGTCCGGGATCCGCGCGCGGCGGTGCTGGAGGAGGTCCTGCTCCACCTGGAGGCCGCCGGGATGGAGAGCCGCTACCTGGCACTGGCGCGTGCGGTGGAGCGCGCGGCGGTGCGCGAGCTGGCCGTCCGCCATCCGGAGCGCTCGCTCGACACCAACGTCGAGTTCTACACCGCAGTGCTGCTCGAGGTGCTGGGGATCCCGCGCGAGCTCTTCACGCCGCTCTTCGCCTGCGCGCGGGTGGCCGGCTGGCTGGCCCATTTCGACGAGCAGCGCAGCGGCGGACGGATCATCCGTCCCCGGCAGCGCTACGTGGGACGGCCGCCCGGGTCCGACCGCAGCACCGCGAGCATCGCGTCGTGAATGGCGCCGTTGCTGGCGACGGTCTCGCGCCCGGAACGCAGGGCGGGTCCGCCGACCAGATCGCTGGTGCGGCCGCCGGCCTCCTCGACGATCAACAGGCCGGCGGCGACGTCCCAGGGGTGGAGCTTCAGCTCCCAGAAGCCGTCGAAGCGCCCGCAGGCGACGTAGCAGAGGTCGAGGGCCGCGCTGCCGTCGCGACGCACGGCGCGGGCGTTCTTCAGCGCCGCGGTGAACTGCGCCAGATTGTCGGCATCGCTGCGCTGTACGTCGTAGGCGAAGCCGGTGGCCAGCAGGCTGCGGCCGAGCTCGGTCTCGGACGACACCGCGATCCGGTCGCCGTTGCGGTGCGCGCCGCCGCCGCGCGTGGCCTCGTAGAGTTCGTCGCGCAGCGGGTCGTAGACGACGCCTACGGTGCGCGCGCCATCGCGCTCCACGCCGATCGAGACGCAGAAGCAGGGGTAGCCGTGGGCGAAGTTGGTGGTGCCGTCGAGGGGGTCGATCACCCAGCGCCAGCGCGCGCCCTCGCGATCGCTGCCGCCGCCCTCCTCGGCGAGGATGGCGTCGGCGGCCCGCTCCCGTTCCAGGGTGGCGACGACGTGCGCCTCGCAGGCCTTGTCCACCTCGGTCACCAGGTCGATCGGCGCGCTCTTGGTGTCGACGACGAGCTCGGTCTCGTAGCGCTCGCGCTGGATCGCACCGGCCTCGCGGGCCAGTCGGCGTGCCAGCTCGAGCGTCTCGCGGATCTCACCGTCCACCTCAGCTCGCCTCCTCGAGTCGGAATACGCGCCGCGCGTTGGCGGACGTGGCTTCGGCCACCGCCTCGGGCGCGCAGCCGCGCACGGAGGCCAGCATCTGGCCGACGTGCACCAGGTAGGCGGGCTCGTTGCGGCGACCGCGCAGCGGCGCCGGCGCCAGCAGCGGGCAGTCGGTCTCGATCAGCAGCCGGTCCAGCGGCAGTGCCGCGGCCACCTCGCGCACGTCCCGGGCGGTCTTGAAGGTGAGGATGCCCGAGAACGAGACGTCGAGTCGGTGGTCGAGCGCCCGGCGCGCGAAGTCGAGGGATCCCGTGTAGCAGTGCAACACGCCGGAGACGTCGCCGCCGCCCTCGGAACGCCAGATCTCGAGCAGCTCCTCCCAGGCCTCGGGGTCGCGGCCGCGCACGTGGATCGACACCGGCAGGTCGAGCTGGCGCGCCCACGCCACGTGCTCGGCGAAGACCTGGCGCTGGATCTCGCGGGGGGAGTTCATGTAGTGGTAGTCGAGGCCGCACTCGCCCACCGCCACCACGCGCGGATGCTCGAACCAGTCGCGCAGGCGGGCGCGCCCGGCGTCGTCCAGGGTCTGGGCGTCGTGCGGATGCACGCCCACCGCGGCGAAGACCTCCGGGTCGCGCTCCGCCAGCGCCACGGCGGCCCCGTTGGCCTCGATGCCCCAGCCGGCGCCGATGGCGATCAGGGTGCGTACGCCCGCTCCGCGCGCCCGCTCGAGCACCGCGTCGCGGTCGGCGTCGAACTCGGTGGCGGTGACGTGGGTGTGACTGTCGAGCCAGACGGTCACGAGGCGTCCGCGGCGGGCAGCTCCACCCGCGGAAACAGGGCGGCCCCCTTGCGGGTCTCGGTGCCCGGCG
Source organism: Myxococcota bacterium (assembly GCA_041577695.1). Lineage (GTDB taxonomy): Bacteria > Myxococcota_A > UBA9160 > UBA9160 > PR03 > JASJBO01. Next base: position 11,736 of record JBFGIM010000082.1, read on the forward strand.
GCAGCCGGTCCCAGGCGGCCGCGTCGTCGGGCAGGCGCGCGCTGGCCAGCGCGTCGGGCTGGCCCAGTCGGTCGAGCAGCGTCGCGGCGGTCTCGGGCAGGAAGGGCGCCAGCAGCAGCGCGATCGAGCGCAGTGCCTGGCACGAGGTGTAGAGCGAGGTGCGCACCACCGGCTCGCCAGCAGGATCCTTGGCGGCCTTCCAGGGCGCCTGGCCGTCCAGGTAGCGGTTCACCTGGTCGATCAGTCGGAAGATCGACTCCAGCGCGCGGTGCAGCTCGAGGGCGCGCACGTGGTCGTCCACCTCGGCTGCGGCGCGGGCGGCGGCTTCGACGACCTCGCGCTCGGCGTCGCCCACGGGCCCCGGCTCGGGCACGCGCCCGTCGGCGAAGCGCGCCGTCATCTTGAGCGTGCGACTGACCAGATTGCCCAGGTTGTTGGCGAGGTCCGAGTTGATGCGGCCCACCAGCAGCTCTTCGCTGAAGTTCGCGTCGAGTCCGAACACCATCTCGCGCAACAGGAAGTAGCGGAAGGCGTCGAAGCCGTAGACGTCGCGCATGGCCAGCGGGGCGATCATGTTGCCCAGGCTCTTCGAGATCTTGCGCGCCTCCACGTTCCAGTAGCCGTGGACGCGCAGCGCGTGCGGGGGCGACAGGCCCGCCGAGCGCAGCATGGTGGGCCAGAAGATGGCGTGGGGCTTCAGGATGTCCTTGGCCACCAGGTGGTGCGATGCGGCCCAGCGTGCCTCGAAGCCGTCGGCGTCGGGATAGCCGATCCCGGTCAGGTAGTTGATCAGGGCGTCGAACCAGACGTAGCAGACGTAGTCGCGGTCGAAGGGGAGCTCGATGCCCCACTCGAGCCGCGACTTCGGCCGCGAGATGCTGAGATCGCCGAGGCCGCTGTCCTCGCGCAGCATGCCGAGCACCTCGTTGCGGTAGCGCTCCGGCTCGATGAAGTCGGGGTGCTCGTGGATGTAATCCACCAGCCACTCGAAGTAGCGGCTCATCTTGAAGAAGTAGTTGGACTCGGTGCGTTGCTCCGGGGCGCGCTCGTGGTCGCGGCACAGGCCGTCCACCATGTCGCGCTCGGTGAGGAAGCGTTCGCAGCCGACGCAGTAGAGACCCTCGTACTCGCGGAAGTCGATGTCGCCCCGCTCGTGGACGCGGGTGAGGAAGTGCTGAACGGCGCGCACGTGATCCGGATCGGTGGTGCGGAGGAAGCGGTCGTAGCGCAGGTCGAGCGCGTCCCAGGCGTCGCGGAAGCGGGCCGAGTAGCGGTCGGCCAGCGCCTGGGGTGTGACCCCTTCCTCAGCGGCCTTCTCGGCGATCTTCTCGCCGTGCTCGTCGGTGCCGGTGAGCATGAACACGTCCTCGCCGGCCAACCGGTGGTAGCGCGCCAGCGTGTCGGCCACGACGGTGGTGTAGGTGTGACCGATGTGGGGCTCCCCGTTGACGTAGTAGATCGGGGTGGTGAGATAGAAGTTCATGGCGTTGCCTCGGGTCGGCGGATTGTAGCAGCCACCGAGGACGGTCGCTTGGGA
>JBFGIM010000083.1:0-13212 GCA_041577695.1 Myxococcota bacterium
AACGACGAGGCGCAGTTCGGCGAGCTGAAGGCACAGGGCGAACTGACCCGACGCGCCTGGGACCAGGACGTGCAGGTGATGAACGAGGGGCCGGGCCACGTTCCCATGCACATGATCCACGAGAACATGCACAAGCAGCTCGAGTGGTGCGGCGAGGCGCCCTTCTACACCCTGGGGCCGCTCACCACCGACATCGCCCCGGGCTACGACCATCTGACCTCGGCGATCGGCGCGGCCATGATCGGCTGGTACGGCACCGCGATGCTCTGCTACGTGACGCCCAAGGAGCACCTGGGACTGCCCGATCGCGACGACGTCAAGCAGGGCGTGATCGCCTACAAGATCGCCGCCCACGCCGCCGACCTGGCCAAGGGCCACCCGGGGGCGCAGCTGCGCGACAACGCGCTCTCGAAGGCGCGCTTCGAGTTCCGCTGGGAGGACCAGTTCAACCTCTCGCTCGACCCGGAGACGGCGCGCTCGATGCACGATGCGACGCTGCCGGCGGACGCCCACAAGGTCGCCCACTTCTGTTCGATGTGCGGGCCCAAGTTCTGCAGCATGGAGATCACCCAGCAGATCCGGGATTTCGCGCGCGAGCGCGGCCTGGCCGAAGACGTGGCGCGCAAGGAAGGCATGGCCGCCAAGAGCGACGAGTTCCGCGCCGGCGGCGCCCAGGTCTATAGCAAGCTCTAGCCGTCGAGAAAGGCGAGGATCGCCGCCGCAAGCGCTTCGGGCGCGTCCGCATCCACCCGATGCCCGGCGTCGGCGAGGGTGCGCACCTCGGTCGGCCCGGAGATGCCGTCGGCGAAGCGCTTGGCGTAGCTCGCCGGAATCACGCGGTCGTCGTCACCCCACACCAGCAGCGTGGGCGCCTGGATGCGGTGCAGTCGCTTGCGCAGTCCCAGATCTCCGGTGGGCCAGAGCAGCCGCGCCGCCGCCTCGTGGGCCCGCAGCAGCACGATCTGCCATTCCACCGGGTCGGCACCTTCCGGCGGCAGCGTCTGTTCCACCAGCCGTTCCGGGTGGGCCGAGAGCAGGCCGGGCAGATCCGCCGGACGTTGCGCCCACACGTCCGCGGTGGGCTCGTCGCAATCGAAGAGGCCGTAGGGTGCCACCAGCACCAGCCGGCGCACCGAGGCAGGTGAGAAGGCCGCCGCTTCTGCCGCCAGCGCGCCTCCCACCGATGCGCCGACCCAGTCGGCGCCGGTCAGGCCGGCGGCTTCGATCAGGTCGAGGGTGGCGCTCACCCAGTCGGCCAGGTCGTCGAGCTGCTCGTGTCCCAGGCCGCCGGGAAAGCCGGGCAGCGAGGGCACCACGACGCGGCGCCGCTCGGCCAGCCGGTCGAGGAAGGGCGTCCAGCGCGGCAGGCCGCCCAGGCCGGCCAGCACACCGACCGGCTCGCCCTCCCCCGCCTCCCACACGCGGCAGGGCTGCCCCGTCACCGAGACGGTGTGTTCGCGGGGCGCGCTCACGATCGCCCCAGGCGGGGGCGCGCGCGTTCCTCGAGCGGCAGCGGCCGCGGCCACCAGTGGTTCTCCCACTGGTCGTCGAAGAGGTCGCGCAGCTGGGGCGCCACGCGCTTGGCGAAGAGCTCGGTGTTGTGGAGCGTCAGGTCGCGGTTCATGTTGCCGAACTGGAGCAGCATCATCAGCTGCCCGACGTTCAGGCTGGTCGCCACCTCGCGCAGCTGCTCGGCCACCTCGTCGGGGCTTCCGATCACGACGTAGCCCTTGGAGACGATCTCCTCGAAGCTGGGCGCCGAGAAGGCGCGCTTCTGCTCGTCGGCCCGCCGCGCCGCCTGGAGCAGCTGCGAGGTGACCTTGGCGCGGAGCGTCGCCTCGGTCGTGTAGCCCGGGGGCTGGGCGTAGCGAGCATCCACGCACAGGCAGCGGCCGTAGAAGTACTCGGCGGCCTCGCGGTACAGGTCCATGGCCTCGTCGCGACTCTCGGCCACGCCGACGAACTGGAGGAAGCCCGCCCGATAGGGATTGCGATCCTTGCCCAGCCGGTCCATCTCCTCCCAGAAGCCGTTCATCACCGCGCTACCGGCCTGGTAGCCGAAATAGGAGAGGTAGGCGTAGACGTAGTCCTCGCGGGCGCACCACTGCCACGTCTCTACCGAGCCACCGCCGGGGATCCAGATCGGCGGATGGGGCTTCTGGATCGGGCGCGGCCACGGGTTGACGTAGCGCTGTTGGTTGAAGCGGCCGTTCCAGGCGAAGGGCGCTTCAGCGGTCCACGCCTTGACGATCAGGTCGTGGGCCTCGTAGTAGCGGGCGCGCAGCGTGCTCGGGTTCTGTCCGTACGCGAAGCAGGTGTCCATCGGCGTCCCGACCGGGAAGCCCGCCACCAGCCGCCCGCCGGAGAGGCAGTCGAGCATCGCCATCTCCTCGGCGACGCGGGTCGGCGGGTTGTAGAGTGCCAGCGAATTGCCCATCACCACGATCGCAGGCTCGCTGGTGCTGCGCGCCAGCGTCGAGGCGATCAGGTTCGGTGACGGCATCAGCCCGTAGCCGTTCTGGTGGTGCTCGTTGACGCAGAGGCCGTCGAAGCCCATCTCCGCCGCGAACTCGAGCTCGTCGATGAACTCGTTGTAGAGCTCGTGCCCGCGCTTCGGATCGAAGAGGGCCGGATCGATGTCGACCCACACCGATCCGTAGCGTTCGGCGAAGTCGCCCGGAAGATCGGTGTACGGCATCAGGTGGAACCAGAGCAGTTTCACGACAGCACCTCCCGCCGCGCGAAGGCGCGCGGACGCGACGCGACGGTAGCCCGCCCGCGACCGGAGGGTCCTCTCCCCCCGAGGGAGTCGGTCGAGCTGTGCCGAAAGCGGTTCGATCCGGCGCTTTTCTGCTTGTTAGTGCCGGTTCGTTCCGCTGAGAATGCCTCCCCATGACACACCGCCTGCCCCGCTTCGCCCGCTCGTCCTGGTGGCTCCTCCTGATCGCCTGCCTGGCTCCGCGCGCGGCCCGCGCCGACGAGCTCCAGGCGGGCGACACCGCCTGGATCCTGACCGCCACGGCACTGGTCCTCTTCATGACGATTCCGGGGCTGGCGCTCTTCTACGGCGGTCTCGTCCGCACCAAGAACGTGCTGTCGGTGTTGATGCAGTGCCTCGCACTCACGGCCGCCATGACCGTGCTGTGGCTGGTCGTGGGCTACAGCCTGGCCTTCGACTCCAGCGGCATGGCCGCCGGCGTGACCAACCTCCACTCGTTCATCGGCGGCCTGGGCCGCATGTTCCTGATCGGCGTCACCGGGGACACCCTCTCGGGCGGCATTCCCGAAGTCCTGTTCTTCGTGTTCCAGATGACCTTCGCGATCATCACCCCCGCGCTCATCGTGGGGGCCTTCGCCGAGCGCATGAAGTTCTCGGCGATGCTGCTCTTCTCGGTGCTGTGGCTCATCTTCGTCTACGCGCCGATCTGCCACATGACCTGGGGCGGCGACGGCGCCTACTTCGCCGAGATGGGCGTCTTCGACTTCGCCGGTGGAATCGTGGTGCACATCACCGCGGGCTTCGCGGCGCTGCTGGCCTGCATCATGATCGGGCCGCGCACCGGCTATCCCAAGACGGCGATGCCGCCCCACAACCTCACCATGTGCCTGACGGGTCCGGGCATGCTGTGGGTTGGCTGGTACGGCTTCAACGGCGGCAGCCAGCTGGCAGCGGACGGCGGCGCGGCCATGGCGATCGCCGTCACCCAGATCTCGGCCGCCACCGCGGCGCTCACATGGATGGCGATCGAGTGGACCGTGCACCGCAAGCCGAGCGCGCTCGGTCTGGCCACCGGCGCCATCGCGGGCCTCGCCGCCGTGACCCCCGCCTCCGGATTCATCGGTCCGGTCGGGGGGCTCGTCATCGGCCTCGCCGCCGGCTCCCTCTGCTGGTACGTATCGACCGCGGTGAAGCGGCGCTTCGGTTACGACGACTCGCTGGACGTCTTCGGTGTGCACGGGATCGGCGGACTGATCGGCACGCTGCTGGCGGGCGTCTTCGCGGCCGAGACATTCGGCGGCAATCAGATCGATCTGGACATCGGCAAGCAGCTCGGCATCCAGGCCGGCGCCGCCGCCATCGCGATCGTCTACACCCTGGCCGTGTCCTGGATCCTGCTCAAGGTCGTCGGATCGCTGGTGGGGCTGCGGGTAGAGTCGGCGGAAGAATCCCAGGGCCTCGATCTCGCCCTGCACGACGAAACCGGATACAACCTCTGACGCGGCGACGCCGCCCACAGGGCGGCGGCGCCGGACGCGAGCGGCTCAGAGACCGGGCGTCGGCCGCTTGTGCACCAGCACCCGCTCGCTCTCGTCGAAGCGCACCTTGATCTTGCGCGCGCCGAGGGCGCCCTGCACCACCCCGGTGCCGAAGTTCGGATGGTCGACCCGATCGCCGGGCTCGTAGCTGTCGTTCATGGCGTAGTCGCGTACGGGCCGGGACAGATCGGCTTCGACCACGGTCTCTTCCGGCTCGGTCCTCGACCGGGCGCGCGGCCGGGCCTTCGGACGCACCCTGCCGGCCAGCTCGCTCCATGCGGTGATGAAGCGCGTCAGCGCGGTGAGCTTGGGCCATCCCTCCTCGTCGAGGGTCCAGAGCGGGTCGCCTTCGAGATCCACGGTCAGGAACAGCACCTGGACGCCGAGCGACGTGTTCACCTCGTCGGCGAGCCGCTCCATCTGGTTGATCCACGCGGCGCCCTTCTGCGGCTCGCGCCGCCGGCAGATCTCCCAGTAGCGAGCGGTTCCGAGCAGGACCAGGATGGGCGGCTCCTCGGCCAGCTCCCGGTCGAAGCGCTCGGTGATCTCCTCGGCCAGGGCGGCGTGGTTCGCCTGCACGATGGCGCAGTGCGCGAGGCCCTCGAGCATCGCGCGCAGCGGCGTATCGCCGGTGCCGCCGCGGGTGGCGTCGGGGGCCAGGAACTTCAGCGAGATGGCGACGGCTCGGTTCCCTTCGGTGAGTCCCAGCACGTCGATGCGGCCGACGTCGCGGTTCGGATCCGACGCGTCGTCCTTCACTGCCTGCGCCGACTGCAGCGCCACCCGGTGGTCGAGAAGCGACACGGTGGGGCCGTCGTTCGGCAGGGCCAGTACGCCGCCAGCCTGGCTGAAGCGCACCAGTGCGGCTGCGAGGTGATCTTCGGGCCGGGTCAGGCGAGGGGCCTTGGCGCGCTTGGGGAAGTAGCGCTTGCCAGTATCGTGACGCCGCGGGGCACCGGCGAGTTCCTGCTGGTAGTCGGCCAGCAATAGATCGCCCTTCAGCTCTGCCGCCGCGTCCTTGAAACCCTTCGACTGCCGGACCCGCCGGTCCTTCGCGCGCTCGATCAGCGGATGCGGGCTCAAAAGCGCTCCTCCTTCGACCGGGGGCTTCCGGCTGAGCCAACAAGGATACGCTCCCCGCGCCGGAACCGCGAGGGAGGCTTTCGAGGGCGCTCTAGCGCCGCTCTCGCCCCGGCTGCTGGAAGTGGACCGCCTCGGCGTCGGCGCGGCCCGGAGCGAGCTCGTCGCGGTAGCGCGGGTCACCGGCCACGTAGCGCTTGAAGAACGAGATGGCGAAGGCCCGGGTGATGCGCTGGGCGTCGAGGAAGGGAATCAGCTCCGGCGCGCAGCCGTCGTCCCGGGAGGAGAGCACGAAGTCGAGGACGGCCTCGGGCACGCCGACCGCCAATAGCGCATCCGCAATCGGACAGATGTCGGTGAACGAGTTGTGGCCGGCGTTGGTGACGTCCACCCGGTAGCGCGGGCGCGCCGAGACCTCGGCGAAGGCCGTGACGCTCTGGGGATCGACCGGCGTGGTGGTGTCGGAGGTTCCTCCCAGCACCAGCATCGGGATCTCGATCGATCCGAGCTCTTCCGGGTCCAGGAGGGTCGACACCGGCGAGATCGGCAGGATCGCATCCACGCGGGAATCGGCCGGTACGGAGCCGAAACCGGACGCGACGGCGAGAGTCGTGAAGCCTCCGAAGGAGTGCCCCGTGACCCCGATGCGCTCCGGATCCACTCGACCGGCGAACGGGTCGGAGGCATCGGCATTGCGCTCGAGCATCCGCGTGATCACCAGGCTCACGTCGGCCGGTCGGTTGACCGCGACCACGTCGAAGGGGTCGGAGCCGCCGAAGATCGCGTCGAAGGCCGTGTTGCCGGCGTGGTCGGGCGCCGCCACCACGAAGCCGTGGCTGGCCAGCGCTTCGGTCAGGAAATAGGACTGGTAGCGAAGACCGCCGCTGCCGTGGGAGAAGACGATCAACGGGAACGGCCCGGCGCTCGACGGCTCGACGTCTTCGAAGGCCGGCGACTCGATGCCGGTGAAGACCAGGTCGTAGACCGAGAGCGCTCCGCTGGCCGCGGCGGGATCCACCGGATACCAGAGGTCCACGGTCAGGGTCCGGTCGCCGCGGTCCGGGTCGACCACGGTGAAGGTGGTGCGCCCGATGTCCCAGGGGCCGATCGCGTCGGCGGCCGCCGGGGCCGCCGCCCAGGAAACCGGGACGAAGAGGCACCCGCCCAGTACCGCTACCAGGACACTCATTTGCCAGCGAGCCATTCGATTCCTCCCTCGCGCCGCAGCGTGCGATTCGACGGGGGCACTTTACCACAGCGGTTGAACACCCGGTCAACGCCCCGGCGTGTTCAAGGGGCTGCGAAGATGGGCCGATGTGCGCTGGTGGAGGGGATTCTGCACGTGCGAACGGTGTACCCATGACACCGACCTCGGATCGGGCCGCGGGCCGCGCGCTCGTCCTCGAGCCGGCCAGCCAGCGCCTGCGGATCGTGGTGCGCGAGGCGCTGGAACGCGTCCAGCTCCAGGTCGCGTGGGCCGGCCGCGCGCAGCCGTTCGAGCGCGCTCTCGAGAGCAGGCCGCCGGCGCTCGTCGTCGTCGATGCCGAAGCCGAGGGCGCCGAGGCCGCCATCCGCGCCGCGGCAGGCGTCGGCTCGCCCGTCCTCGCCATCGTCCCCGGCGCCGATCCCGGCGCGGCCGATCGCGTGCTCGAGTGGGGCGCGTGCGAGGTGGTGCGCGCCCCGTTCCCGTGGCGCGAGCTGGCCAACCGCGCCTCGCTGCTCACTCGCAGCGCGGGCGGTGCCGAGCGCAGCGCGCCGGCACGGAACGACGAGCTTGCCGTCATCACCCGGCTGGCCGGCTTCTCTCCCTGGAGCTTCGAGCCCGGCGAACAGACCATACGCACCACCGAGCAGGCGCTGTCGCACTTCGGCGTGACCCGGCCCGGCCCCGCGCCGCTGGAGCTGCTGCTGGCGTGGGCGGACCCGGAAGACCGCAAGGCGCTGGTGGCGGCGCTGACCGGCGGACCCCTGCGCGACGGTTCCTTCGCGCTGGACACACGCCTCACGCTGCCGGACCGGACCGAACGCATCGTGCACTGGCAGGGCGAGGTGCCCCACGGCTCGGACCAGTGTCCGCGCGGCATCGTTCGCGACGTCACCGAAGAGCGGCGCAACGCTTCCCGGCTTCGCTTCCTCGGCCATCACGACGAGCTGACCGGCACGCTCAGTCGGATGGCCTTCCTCCAGCAGATGGAGCGCGCCATCAGCCTCGCCCGGCGCCACCGGCGCTGCGGCGCGCTGATGCTGGTCTATCTCGACGGCTTCGCGGCGCTGAACGAGGAGCACGGCGACGAGGTCGGGGACCTGGTACTGCGCGACGCGGCGGAGCGGCTCGCCCAGTGCCTGCGCCAGACCGATTACGTCTCGCGCGCCAGCGCCACGAAGGAGACGGGGCAAGCCGACCCCCTCATCTCCCGGCTCGGCGGCGACGAGTTCACCCTGCTGCTGACCGACCTGAGCCAACCCGAGGACGCCGCGCGGGTGGCGCATCGGATCATCGAGGCGATGCGGGTGCCGCTGTCCGTCGGCGGTGGGTCGCTCCTGATCGGTGCCAACATCGGCATCGCGATCTACCCGCGGGACGCCGTCGAGAGCGACTCGCTGCTGCGCTGCGCCGATGCCGCGCTCAGCCGCGCGCGCCAGACCGGCCGCAACCAGCACCAGTTCTTCCAGACGACCAGCGACCCGGCCCGGGCGCGCCGGCTGACCCTCGAGCGCAAGATCGCGCGCGGGTTCGAGAATGGCGATTTCCAGCTCTACTACCAGCCTCAGGTGGACATCGAGACCGGCGAGATACTCGCCTTCGAAGCGCTGCTGCGTTGGAACGACGAGGCCTGGGGAGCGGTCTCCCCTGCCGAGTTCGTGCCGGTGGCCGAGGCGGCGGGCATGATCGAGACGATCGGCGAGTGGAACATGCGGGAGGCCACGCGGCAGATGTGCCTCTGGCGCGACGCCGGACTGCAGCCGGTGCGCATGAGTCTCAACATCTCGCCCCGCCACTTCCGCGGCGACCGGCTGCTGCGCGCGCTCAACCAGGTGCTCTGGGACACCGAGCTCGACCCCGAGCTGCTGGAGTTCGAGATCACCGAGAACGCCTTCATGGAGAACCAGGAGGCGGCAGTGGCGATCGCGAGCGAGCTCAAGCGCATCGGCGTCTCGGTGGCGCTCGACGACTTCGGCACCGGCTACTCGTCGCTGAGCCACCTCCGTCGCTTCCCGATCGACTGCCTCAAGATCGATCGCTCCTTCGTGGCGGACATCTCCCTCGATCCCGAGAGTGCGGCCATCACCGCCGCGATCCTGTCGATGGCGCGAGCGCTGCGCCTGCGGGTGATCGCCGAAGGGGTCGAGACCGAGAAGCAGCGCCAGTTCCTGAAGGCCCGCGGCTGCCGCGAGTTCCAGGGCTTCCTGTTCAGCCCCGCCGTCGCTCCCGACGACGCGGCGAAGTGGCTGCGTCGCGCCTGAGCGATCCCGCCGCCCATCCTGGGTGGGATTTGACACGGCAGGGCCACCGGGCGCATCATCCGGGATTCGGTTCGATCCGAAGGGGAACCCGATGCGTCCCGTGCTGCTGCTCGTCCGACCCCGCTCTCTCGGCCCGCTGGCCGGTCTGCTGCTCGTCCTCCTGATGCCAGCGGCGGCTGCCGCCGACTCGCGCGCATGCGACGCGCTGGCGGCGGTGCTCGAGCGACTCGAGGCGCCGATCGGAGCGCCGGGCCGTCGCATGGGCGACCCGGTCTCCCGCTGGCGCCAGAACGCGATTGCCATCACCGCACGGCGTTACGCCGACCGCTGCGTTCGCCTCAACCAGGTGCAGGTGATCGGCAGTCACAACAGCTATCACATCCAGCCGATCCCGGCGCTGATCGACATCTACACCCAGGTGGATCCGCAGGCGATCTTCTGGGAGTACACCCACGTGCCCCTGCCCGAGCAGTTCGCCGCTCAGGGCATCCGCCAGATCGAGCTGGACGTCTACTCCGATCCCGATGGCGGCTACTACTCGCGGCCGTTGGGACAGTTGCTGATCGATCCGGACGCGCGCATCCCGGAGCTCGACCCGCCCGGAACCAAGGTGCTGCACGTCCAGGACCTGGACTGGAACACCACCTGTCTGTTCCTGGTGGAATGCCTGGCGGAGGTGCGCGACTGGTCGCTCGCAAACCCGGACCACCTGCCGATCTTCGTGCTGATCGAGGCGAAGGACGATTCCACGCCGATCAGCGGGCCGCCGCCGCCCTTCGACACCGCCGCCTTCGATACCATGGACGAAGAGATCCGCTCCGTCTTTGCGCCGGGCCACGTGATCACTCCCGACGAGGTACGCGGCGAGCGCGCAACCCTGGAGGAGGCCATCCTGACCGACGGCTGGCCGACCCTGGGCGCGTCGCGCGGCCGCATCCTGTTCGGGCTCGACAACGGCGGCAGCAAGCGCCTCGACTACCTCGAGGGACACCCGGGCCTGCGGGGTCGCATCCTCTTCACCAACGCGAACCCGGGCGACGACGACGCTGCCTTCGTCAAGCGCAACAACCCGCTGAGCGACCTCCAGATCCCGGACCTGGTACGGGCCGGCTACCTGGTGCGGACCCGCGCCGACGGCGACACGGTCCAGTCGCGCGCGAACGACACCACCCAGCGCGACGCGGCGCTGGAGAGCGGTGCCCAGTACGTCAGCACCGACTACCGGGTGCCGAACCTGGACTTCAGCCCCTATCAGGTCACCCTGCCCGGCGAGTTGCCCGGACGCTGCAACCCGGAGAACGCTCCCCCGGGCTGTCGCGACGCGGCGCTCGAGCCAGCGCCCTAGTCCCCGTCGCCCGCGAAGCGCCAGCCACGACCTGGACGCTCAGCGCGGCGCGCCCTCGGCCTGGGACAGCACGTAGAGCTGGATCGCGCGCAGCCGCGGCTCGTCGAGCACGTCGGCGAAGGACGGCATGCCCTGCGACATGCGCGTGCCGCCCAGCACGATGGCGACGAAGGAGCCGTGGACCTCCCGGGAGGCATAGCGGAGGTCGGGAATCACCCCGCCGCCGACCGCGTGAACCCCGTGACACACCGCGCAGTAGCGGTGGAAGAGCGCGCCTCCCTCGCGGAGCTCGGCGCCGCTGGCCGTCCACTCGATCGCGGGCACCGGGGGTGCGCTCGGCGGCGCGCGGCCCGGCGGGACCGCGGCGGTGCCGTCCAACGCAAAGGTGAGCACGCGACCCGATCCCATCACGCCGGCCTTCGCCGCCGCCCGACCGCCGCTGAGCGCGAAGCTGCCACCCCAACCGGCCGCGATGGTCACGTACTGCACGCCGTCCACGCGGTAGGTGACCGGCGCCGCGACGACTCCGGTGCCGGCGGGCGACTCCCACAGCTTCGCGCCGTCGTCGGCGCGGTAGGCCACGAAGCGCCCGTCGGCGGTTCCCTGGAACACCAGACTCCCCGCGGTGCTGAGGACGCCGCCGTTGTAAATCGTGCGGTGCTCCACGCGCCAGGCCTCGCGCTGGGTCACCGGGTTCCAGGCCAACAGGAAGCCGTGCGCCTCTTCGACCGCCTCGGGCGGAACGTCGACGTAGAGCTCGAAGTCGGTTCCGGTGTTCCACGCTTCGGGCTGGTAGCGGTAATCGGGATCGACGGCATAGGGAGCGCCGCTCACCTGCGCGGGGATGTAGACCAGACCCGTGCCCGGATGGAACGACATCGAGTGCCAGTTGTGGGCGCCGTGCGACGAGGGCTGCACCGTCCTGGGAGCTTCGCCGTAGTCGCCGCCCTCGGCTGCCATGGGGCGACCACTGGCGTCGAGTCCCGTCGCCCAGCTCACCTCCACGAAGGCCTCGCCGCTGATGAACTCACCGGTCTGGCGGTCGATCACGTAGAAGAAGCCGTTCTTGGGCGCCTGCATCAGCACCTTGCGCGGGCGACCGTCGATCACCAGGTCGGCCAGGATCATGTGCTGCGTGGCGGTGTAGTCCCAGGTATCGCCGGGTGTCGTCTGGAAGTGCCAGACCAGCTCGCCGGTCTCGGGGCGCAGCGCGAGGATCGAGCTCAGGTAGAGGTTGTCGCCGCCACCGGGGCTGCGCGCGTAGCGGCTCCAGGGCGATCCGTTGCCGGTGCCGACGTAGAGCAGCTCCAGCTCCGGGTCGTAGGCCATCGAATCCCAGACGGTTCCGCCCCCGCCGGCTTCCCACCAGCGGCCGCTCCAGGTGTCGGCTGCCGCCGCCAGCGCCGGCGACTCGAACGGAAGCGAAGGGTCGCCGGGAACGGTGTAGGTGCGCCAGAGCCGCGCGCCGGTTTCAGCGTCGTAGGCGGACACGTAGCCGCGCACGCCGAACTCGGCGCCGCCGTTGCCGATCACCACGCGGCCCGCGACGATCCGCGGCGCGCCGGTGATGGTGTAGGGCCAGGCGCGGTCGACCGTCACCACCTCCCACACCGGCGCGCCGCTGCGGGCGTCCAGGGCGACGAGGCGGCCGTCGAGCGTTCCCACATAGACGCGTCCGCCGTAGAGGGCCACGCCGCGGTTCACCACGTCGCAGCAGGCGCGCCGGCCGTAGGAGCGCGGAACCTGCGGGTCCCAGCGCCACAGCTCCGCGCCGGTGCGCGCGTCGAGGGCGTGGACCACGCTCCAAGCGCTGGTCAGGTACATCACGCCGTCGCGCACCAGCGGTGTCGCCTCCACTCCCCGCACGGTCTCGAGGTCGAAGCTCCAGATCAAGCCGAGCCTCCGGACGTTCGACGCGTCGATCTGGGCCAGGGGGCTGTAGCGCTCCTCGCGGTAGGTGCGGCCGTGGGTGATCCAGTCGTCGGGGTCGCTCGCCGCAGCGCGCAGCTGCGCATCGTCCACGGGGGCGAAGCGGGTGATCGCGTGCCGGGCACAGGCCCCCAGCACGAGCCCTCCCACCACCAGCAGCGCAAGACCCAGACGGGTCCGGGCGACCTCCATGATCGGCGTCTCCCCCCCCCCGAAGCGTTCGAGCCCGTCTCAGCCCGATCGCCAGGCTGCGAGCGTCTTCTCGATCTGTTCGCGCACCTCGAGCAGCACGCCGTGCGGATCCTCGTCCGCGCGCCGCTCGATGGGAGCGCCGATCTTGACGCGAACCCGCGTGCCGAACGGCACCGGCAGCAGATCGAAGCGCAGCAGCCGCCAGGAGCCGTCGATGGTCACGGGTACCACGGCGAGATCCGGCGCCGCCTCCATCAGGGCGATGGCCCCGGCCGGCTTGAACGGCCCCAGCGCTCCGGCGCGCGCGCGCGTCCCCTCCGGATAGATCACGGCGGACACGTTGCGCTGCTGCGCCTGGCGTCCGAGGGCGCGGATCGCTTCGGTGGCCTGCTTGCGGTCGCCGCGATCGATCAGCGCGTTGCCGCCGCGGCGCAGGTTGTAGGAGATGCTCGGGATCCCGCGCGCCAGCTCCCGCTTGGACACGTACTTGGGAAAGTTCGTGAAGAGCGCCGAGCCCAGGATCGGGATGTCGAACATGCTCTGGTGGTTGGCGACCAGCAGGTAGCCGGTGTGGGGCCGCACGTCGTCGGATCGCTCGACCTCCAGGCGCATCCGGCAGAGTCGGATCGCCCAGACCAGCGTGCGCTGCATCGCGCCGACGACGTACTCGTGGGGACGCGGGCCCAGGCGTCGCGCCACGCGCTGGATCGGATCGAACACCAGCAGGGTGGCGCCGAAGGCGATCAGGAAGGGAGGCGTGAAGAGCCAGTCCACCAGGCGCGGACGCGGCCTGGCTTGGGCGGCATCGGCGTCGCGCTGCGGGGCCCCCTCGACCATCATCGGAAACATACCGAGGGCGTCGGCGGCCCGCCCGCCACCACGATGCGATCCCTCAGGGCCGCCAGCGCCCGTCGGAGTTCACCCAGAGCCGCACCCGCTCCATG
>JBFGIM010000084.1:0-13198 GCA_041577695.1 Myxococcota bacterium
GACGGGCGCCGATTCCGCCGCAGCGGGCGGCGGCGCCGGCGCGCTGACCGGTGCGGGCTCCGGCGCGCTGAGCGGTGTTTCCGGCGCGCCCGCCTCCGCGACACGCACCAGCGGAGTCGGTACGGGCGCCTGCGGCGCGGGCGGCGCGACCCGGGGCGTGGTGGGGATGCCGAGGCGGGTGAGGTGGCCAGCCGCCACCTGTGCGAACACCGGGGCGGCCACATCACCTCCGCCGCGGGCGAGACCCTGGGGCTCGTCGATCGCCACCACGATCGCCAGACGCGGCGCGTCCGCAGGCGCCACGCCCACGAACCAGGCGCGGTAGCGGTCGTCGGAGTAGCGCCCGGCCTCGGTATCGAACTTCTGTGCGGTGCCGGTCTTGCCGGCGACGCGGACCCCGGCGAGTCCGGCGCGTCGTCCGGTTCCCTCGCGAGTCACCACGCCTTCGAGCATGGCGATTACGGCAGCGGCGGTCTCCGCCGACACCACACGGCGCGACTCGCCGACGTCCGCCGGCTCCCAGGGACCGTTCGGTCCACGCCGGGCCTTGACGAGTTGCGGCGAGCGCCAGACACCGCCGTTTCCCAGGGCGGCGGTGGCCGCGGCCATCTGCAGCCCGGTCACGCTCACGCCCTGGCCGAAGGCGACGGTGGCGTGGTCCAGGGGCTTCCAGCGCCGCCAGCTCCGCAGCATGCCCGCCTCCTCCTTGGGGAAGTGGCTGCCGGTGCGCGCGCCGAACCCGAAACGGCGCAGCAGGGCTTCGTGGCGTTCCGGGCCGAGCCGCTGCGCCACCAGCACGGCGCCCGCGTTGCTCGACACCCGCAGGATGCCCGGCAGATCGAGCTCTGGTACGGGGTGCAGATCGCGGATCCACTTGCCCGGAACCCGCACGCCCTGCGCCAGCTCGAAGATCTCGGTGGGCGACACGACGCCGCTCTCGAGCGCACCAGCGGCCAAGTAGGCCTTGAAGGTCGATCCGGGCTCCACCAGGTCGAGCGCCGCGCGCAGGCGTGTCTCCGAGTAGGGCACGCGCCGGAAGTGGTTGAGATCGAAGCTGGGCAGCTCCGCCAGGGCGAGGATCTCGCCGGTGGGCGGATCGATGCAGATCACGAAGCCGCCGAGCGCCCCGGAGCGACGCACGGCCTGGGCCAGGGCGGCCTCGGCTTCGGCCTGCAGCACGGCGTCGAGGGTGGTGAGCACGTCGCCGCCGGCGCTGGCGCGCGGGTCGAGACCGGGTCCCAGCAGCAGCCGGCCGCGGGCGTCGCGCTCGACGGCCAGACGCCGCGGCCGTCCCACCAGCCAGGCGTCCTCCTGCTCCTCGAGGCCGCGCACGCCGTGGCCATCGATGTTGGCGAAGCCGAGCACGCCCGCTGCCAGCGAGCCGTAGGGATAGGCGCGGCGCGGCTCGTCGAGGATTCCCACGCCCGGAAGCTCGAGGGCGCGGATCCGTTCGGCCCGAGCGCCGTCGATCCAGCGCGCCACGAAGACGAAGCCCTTCGCGTCGCTCAAGCGCTTGTGCAGCGCCGCGGTCTCGACCCCCAGGGCGCGGGCCAGGGCGCGGGCGGTGCCGTCCAGATCGTCCAGCGTCGCCGGCACGGCATAGACCGAAGGCGCCGAGATGGTGAGCGCCAGCTCGTTGCCGCGCCGATCGAGCAGCTGCCCGCGATCGGGGGGCAGCGACACCGCCGTCAACAGCTGGCGCTGGCCGCGCTCGGCACCGCGTGGATCCCAGAGCGAGAGGTGGGTCGCCCGCAGCCCCAGCACCAGGAATCCCAAGCCGATGGCGACCTGCGCGATGCGGATCCGTTGCCGCAGCTTGCGCAGATCGGCCGATCTCACCGGCGCGCCTCCACATCCACCGCCGAGGCGGTCGATGCGGGCGTGCGGGGCAGGGCGATCACGCGCTCGGGCCGGGCCAGTCCCAGCGCCGCGGCGCGTTCGGCGAGGTGCTGGGGGTTGCGCAGCCGGCGCACCTCGAGCGTGAGTCGGCGCTGCTCCTCCAGCAGCTCCTGCTCGATGCTCAGCGCTTCGGCCAGCTGGTAGCGCATCTGGATGCCTCGGGTCCGGAGGTGCACCAGCGCGAGCGCGGCCAGGACCAGGACCACGCCGAGACCGATCGCCCAGCGCGAGGAGCCGCTGGCTGCCGATCCGGCCTTGCGTCGCCGCCGGCCGCCGCTGGTGGCGGGGGCGCCCGAGGTCAGGATCGCCATCAACACGCCTCCGGTAGCCGCTCCGCGGCACGTAGGCGGGCAGAGCGCGCGCGAGGGTTGTCGCGGATCTCGTCGTCGCCGGGGCGCACCGGACGGCGCGTCACCAGCCGCAGCCGCGGCGTGCGTCCGCAGGTGCAGACCGGCTGGCGCGGCGGGCACACGCAGCCTCGTTGCTCGTCTCGCAGGCGCTGCTTCACGCGCCGGTCCTCCAGCGAGTGGTAGGCGATCACCACCAGCCGACCGCTGGGAGCGAGGCTCTCGATGGCGGCATCGAGGCCCTCGTCCAGGGCGTTCATCTCGTCGTTCACCGCAATCCGCAGAGCCTGGAAGACCAATGTGGCGGGATGATGGCGGCGGCCCCGACCCACACCCGAGCTCCCCACCACGTCGAGCAGATCGCGGGCGGTGCGCAGCGGCGCAACGCGCCGGGCGGTGCAGATCTCGCGGGCCAGGCGATCGGCGCCGGGCAGCTCACCGTACTCACGGAAGATGCGCGCGAGCTCGCCTGCGCTGGATTCGGCCAGCCAGTCCGCGGCGCTGCGCGCCATCCGATCGTCCATGCGCATGTCGAGCGGGGTGTCACCGGCGGTATCCGAGGCGAAGCGAAAGCCGCGGGCGGCGGCGTCGAGCTGATGCGAGGAGACGCCGAGGTCGAGCAGCACCGCGTCGACGGATTCGAACGCGAGGCTGCTCAGCACGTCGCGTAGCGATCGGAAGGAGGCGCGTTCGAGGCGGGCGCGGGCGCCGAAGGGCCGCAGCCGCTCCGCGGCGGCTGCCAGGGCATCCCGGTCCACGTCGAGCCCGATCAGGACTCCGTCGGGACCGATGCGCTCGAGGATCGCTTCGGCGTGTCCGGCCCCGCCGAGCGTGCCGTCGACGACCCTCTGGCCGGGCTGCAACGCGAGATGCTCTAGGCTCTCTCGAAGAAGAACCGGCCGGTGGTGAAAAGAACCGGCCAAGTGCGGTTGCTCCTGCTGCCTCTGGACTGCATCCGCAGCCCAGAAGAACAGGGGTGCCCCGGATCCCCGCAACGCGGGTGCGGCTCGTACCCCCCTTTACTCACCGCTCCCAAACGGTGGATCCGGGGACACCCCTTTTCAACCGGAGGCCGTCCGGCCTCCGATCCCCCCAGCGTTCAAACCTCCGCGCTGCGCTCGAGCGCGCTGCGCGCCGAAATTGCTAGCCAAGTTCCGAGACCTCCCGGGAGATCTCGCGGAAACGCGCCTGGGTCCGACTCATCTCGGCGTCGAAGCGCTCCTTGCTCCAGAGCTCGATGCGCGGCCCGACTCCGGCGATCGTCACCTCCTTGTCGAGCTTTGCGTGCTCGCGAAGGTGCGGCGGGATCAGGATGCGGCCCTGGGCGTCCGGAGGCACTTCGCAGGCGCCCGAGAGCATGAAGCGCTGCAGCTCGTGGCCCTCCAGCCGGAACGGATCGACCTCGATCAGCTTCTGGGCGTAGACCTCCCAGTTGTCGCGCGAATAGAGCGCCAGACAGTCCAACATGTTGGTTAGAATCGGCGGCCTGTCGCTTTGGCGCTGGAGTTCCACTCTCAACCCCGCCGGGATGCTGACCCGGCCCTTGGAATCAATGGTGTGGACGAACCGACCCGTGAACATCTGGGGCCTCGCCAACCCCCTTCGGTCCGACCGATGAGCGGTCTGGGTTCCCGTTCCGGGAGAGGCCGGCGCTGGGAGTTCGCTGCGCGCCGACCTCGGGGGCCCCTATGGGCTTGATCCCCACTCACAACCACCTCACCCCACCAGGGCATCTTTTATCCCCACCAGCCGATCGACGCAAGCAGAAACTGCAGCAACCCATCGATTTTCAACGATGTTTTCTATCAGGCACAAGATGTAGAGTCCGGTGAGCACCGGACCCCCTACATATGCTGTAGGCGGATCGCCGTCAGGAGGCTCGAAGATCGGGGTGCGAGCGCCGGTGCACCGCCACGACCCGCTGCAGGAGATGGGACAGCGCTCCACCGGCCTCTACGGGCGGTGGCGGCCCCAGGACGGGCGTCTCGGCCGCCAGCATCACGTCCAGCACGGCCGCGGTGCCCTCGCGGAGGCTCGTTTCGGTGTAGCCGCCCTCGAGGACCAGCACGACGCGTCCCTCGCACAGGTCGTCGGCCAGGCCCCGCACGCCGGCGGCAAGGGCGCGGAAGCCGTCTCCGCTGATCTGCATCGAGGCGAGGGGATCGTCCCAGTGGGCGTCGAAGCCGCAGGAGACCAGGATCAGCTCGGGCCGGAAGCGCTGAGCGATCGGGACCAGCACCCGGTGCAGGAGACCCGCGTATTCGAGATCCCCGCAGCCCGGGGGCAGCGGCAGGTTCACCGTGGCGCCGGCGCCGCGCCCGCGACCCGCCTCGCCGACTTCCCCCGTGCCCGGGTAGCAGGGGAACTGGTGGGCCGAGACGAAGAGCACGTCCGGATCCTCCTCGAACAGGTGCTGAGTGCCATTGCCGTGGTGCACGTCCCAGTCGAAGACCAGGATGCGTTCGACGCGTTCCTGACGCCGCAGCGCCTCCACGGCGATGGCCGCGTTGTTGAACAGGCAGAAGCCCATGGCGCGGGCAGCTTCGGCGTGGTGGCCGGGCGGGCGCACCGCGGCCAGCGCCGCGCGCACGCTTCCGCGCGCCACGGCACGGGCTGCCTCGATGGCGCCGCCTGCGGCGAGCCTGGCCACGTCGAAGCTCGCGGGCGCCACGTAGGTGTCGGGGTCGAGGTGGCCGAAGCCGCGACGCGCGGCGGCGGCCACCGTGTCGAGATGGGCGCGCGGGTGTACGCTCAGGATCTCGTCGTCGCTGGCGGGCCGGGCCGGCAGCGCCAGCAGCGAGGCGCGTCGCGCTTCGATCTCGCGGGCCACGGCCACCAGCCGCTCGGGGCGCTCGGGGTGCCCCGGCGGGGCGGTGTGTTCGGCGTAGCGGGGATCCTCGACGACGGCGACCGACGGCGTTGCGCTCATGGGGTCGCATGGTATCTGACGAAGTGACGGTGCGGAGTGACGCGACGCGGACGGGATCGACGGGCGTCGCGATGTGCGGGAGGACGACTTGAGCGCGCCCCAGACGGTGGCCATCACCGGCTTGCACACCTTCATCGGCC
The DNA here is from genome assembly GCA_041577695.1 of Myxococcota bacterium. Taxonomy (GTDB): domain Bacteria; phylum Myxococcota_A; class UBA9160; order UBA9160; family PR03; genus JASJBO01. The sequence goes on from JBFGIM010000084.1 coordinate 5,316, forward strand.
AGCGTCTGGCGGAGCGCCTGTCGGCGCGTCCCAAGCTGCGGGTGGTCGGCGTCGACCTGCATGCGCCGGCGCGGCTGCGGCGCATGCCGCTGCTGCGCACCGACCTGACCGATCCCGACACGTACATGCGGCTGGCCGAGCTGCTCGAACGCGAGCGGGTCGACGTGGTGGTGCACGCCGCGTTCCGACGCGATCCGACGCCCGACGTCGAGCTGGACCACGAGCTCGAGACGATCGGGAGCCTGCACCTGTTCCACGCCTGCGAGGCGGCCAAGGTGCGCCGCGTGGTGGTGGCGTCCAGCACGATGGCCTACGGCGCGCGCGCGGACAATCCGAACTTCCTGACCGAGGCGCATCCGCTGCGCGGACACCCCGGCGCCCACTGCGTGCAGAACCGCGTGGAGATGGAGTCGTTGCTCTCGGAGTGGAACCGCAAGCACCCCGACACCGACGTGACCGTGCTGCGGCACGCCTGGCTGATGGGACCGAACCACTGGGACCGCATCGTCCGCCACTTCGCGCGTCCCGCGGTGACGACGTTGCTCGGCTACGACCCGATGTTGCAGTTCGTGCACGAGGAGGACTGCCTGGACGTCTTCGAGGCATCGGTGCTGGAGCGGCATCCGGGCGTGTTCAACGTGGTGGCGCCGGAAGTGCTGCCGCTCTCGGCGCTGCTGCGGCTGGCCGGTAAGCGCGCGGTCCCCGTACCCGCGGCCGTGCTCTACCGCGTCCGCGACCTTGCGGCTCGCGCCCAGACCGGTGATCCGCCGGCCGGCTTCTACGACTATCTGCGCTACCTGTGGGTGGCGGACGGCGAGCGCGGCTGGAACGAATTCGGCGCGCCCGCCTACACCACACGCGAGGCTTGGATCGCCTTCCACTCGTCGCAGCGCATGCGGCGCTACCGCTGAGCCCAGGGAGCCCCCATTGGAAGACACCACGGTCCGCCGCGACGACGCGCCCGCAACGTCCGCGCTGGACGACGCCCTGGACGGTCTGCGCCGGCAGCTCGCCGAGCGCTTCCCGGAGCCGGAAGACGCCACCGATTGGATGGAGCTCTACGAATCGCTGCGCGGTCGGCTCCAGGCCTTCGGCATGAGCGATCGTTCGAGCCGCATCGATCCCTTCGGACTCGACGAGGATGCCCGGATCCGCGCCCTGCCGCTGCTCGACTTCCTGTTCGAGCGCTGGTGGCGCGTCTCGGTGGCAGTCGCGCCGGAGCTCCCCACCGACCGGCCGTGCCTCTTCGTGGCGAACCGCGCCGGACTGCTGCCCTGGGATGGGTTGATGATCTGTCACGCCCTGGCGCGCCGTGAGCCCCGAGCGCCGCGGGCGCGCTTCCTGGTGGCGGACTGGTTGATCACGTTGCCGTTCGCCCAGCCGCGCCTGGCGCGCCTGGGGGGCGTGCGCGCCTGTCGCGAGAACGCGGAGCGACTGCTGCGGGTCGGCGAGTCGGTGGTCGCGTTCCCGGAGGGCGTCAAGGGTGCGGCGAAGGTCTTTCGAGAGCGCTACCGGCTGCAGCGCTTCGGCCGCGGCGGCGTGGTGCGCACCGCCCTCAGCGCCGGCGTTCCGCTGGTTCCCGTCGCCGTGGTGGGCGCCGAGGAGGCGCACCCGGTGCTGTTCAAGATCGAGAGCCTGGCGGGCGCCGCGGGGCTGCCCTTCATCCCGGTGACGCCGACCTTCCCGGCCCTCGGTCCACTGGGCCTGGTGCCGCTGCCGACCAAATGGCAGATCCGCATCGGTGCCCCGATCGATGCGGGCGAGCTCGGCCCCGGGGCCGCCGATGACGATTTGTTGATCTGGCGGCTGACCCAGGAGCTGCGCTCGTCGGTCCAGACCATGGTCGAGCAGGGTCTCTCCGAACGTAGCTCGGTCTGGGGCTAGCGGGCGGTCGCGTTCAGCGCTCGCCGTCGTGGGCGCGGAGCGGCCTCTCCTCCGCAGGGGTCGAGGTCTCGCGCTCCTCGAGCAGCTGACTGATGCGGTCGAGGCTGCTGCGCAGCTCCTCCAGGTCCGATCGCCGCGGCAGGTCGAGCGCGCGCAACACGCGTTCGACCGCGCGTTGCACCATGCGATCCAGGTCCGGTGTGGCGAGAGCGATCCAGTCTCGACGCTGGCGTTCGCGTTCGCCGCCCAGCATCTTGCGCACGTTGCGCTGGAATTCCTCGATGCCCTCGGAGGCGTCGCCGACACCCTTCTTCAGCGCGCTGTACAGCACGTCGCCGCTGCGCTGGATCAGATCCGAGAGCACCGTGCCGGGCACGGCGCCCTTGGCCCGCTCCGTGTCCACCAGGATCTGCGACAGCGTCACCGACGTGATGTCCTCGCCGCTCTCGTTGTCGATCACGCGAACCTCGTCGCCCGATTCGATCAGGTCGGCGATGCCCTTGAGCGTGATGTAGCGGCTGGTGCTCGTGTTGTAGAGCTTGCGGTTCGCGTAGCGCTTGATCAGAACCGTGTCGGCCTGGGCTTCCACGTGGCGCTGCCTCGCTCGGATGGGTACGAGGCGCGCAACCTAACAAAAGGCCGGGCGGGCCGTCAGCCCTCGACGGTGACGCGCTGGAGGCGATCCCCGGGGCGGGCCGCGGGTCGCTCCGGGCGGGGCTTCGGCGCCGGCGGGCGCAGGCCGAACTCCCACAGCACCTCTCGGACGCCCAGGAAGGCTCGCAGCACCGCGCGAGCCTCGGGATCGTCCCGACCCCGCGCCTCCCAGCGGGCGATCTCCGCCTCCAGCGCCTCGGACACCCGCGCCATCCACCGTTCGGCGTCGGGCCGATTGCCGCCTTCCAGCAGGCGGCGGGCGCGCTCCAGCCCCTGGGCCATCTCGCGCAGCACGTCGTTGTCGGCGGCGGGCGCGCCGGTGGCGCCCAGGGCAGCGGCTTCGAGCAGGAAGCGCGCCGCCGTGGCGCCCTCGGCCAGTGCGTTGCGGGCGTGCTCCGCGGCCGAGCGCAGGGCGGTCTCGATCGAAGTCACCTCGCGCTTTCCCGTGGTGCGTCGGCTCTCGTCGTTCACCGGGCCCCCTCGCTCAAGGTCCGCTCCGGCTCGTGGCGACTGTATCTTCGAACAGCCAGCTGGCCACGTGGAGCAGGCCCTCCAGATCATGGACGTCGCCGGCCAGCTCCGGGATGAAGCGGACGAAGCCGCCGGCCGACTCGACGCGCGTCTCGAGCTGCGTGGTCGATGTGGCATCGGCGCGCACCCAGGAAGCGTAGCCCTGGGCCGCCGCGAACGCCGCGCGCGCTGCGTCGAGGGCGGGGAAGGCGTCGCCGTGGGCGGTGCGCAGCGCGTCGGCCAGCGTCTGCTCGGCCGCGTCGCGCCGCTCCGGCTCGGGCACCCGTTCCGGCGCCGGCCCCCCCGCCGGCCACAGGTGCACCCGGTTCACCACGGCGCCGGCCAGCGGCACGCGGGCCCGATCCAGCCGGTCGAGAAAGGCCAGCGCCTGCCGCGTGGCCTCGCGCGACGGGGAGGCCGCCAGCACGAAGGCCGACTCCGGACCGATCAGCCGCGCCTCCACCTGGTGGGCGCGTTGGCGGAATCCCTCCGACATCCCCTCGAAGGCCAACAAGAACTCGGAGATGTCCTCGAGGAAGGCCACGCCCGACACGCGCTCGATCACGTGGAGCACGCGCTCGATGCCGCGTTGGAACAGGCGCACGCCAAAGCGGCCGGCGGCGAAGGCGGGATGCAACAACACCTGGACCAGCCGACTGTCGAGGAACTCGAGCAGCCGGCGGGGCGCCTCGAGGAAGTCGAGCGCGTGTTGCGAGGGCGGCGTGTCCACCACGATCAGGTCGAAGGCGTCGGACTCGGAGAGCTCGTAGACCTTTTCCATGGCGGAGTACTCGCTGCTGCCCGCCAGGGCGTCGGAGACGTGCTGGTAGATCCGGTTGCCCAGGATGCGTTCGCGGGCCTCCTCGGAGTCGGCGAAGCGCGCCACGAGGTCGTCGAAGGTGCGCTTCATGTCGAGCATCAGCGCCGATAGGGACCCCCCGGGCGGAACGCCCAGCGCGTCCAGACGCTCGCGCGGAATGGCCGACGGCTCGTTGCCGAGCGCCTCCACCCCCAGCGCGTCGGCCAGCCGCCGCGCCGGGTCGATGGTGAGCACAGCGCAGCGGCGGCCGCGCCGCGCTCCCTCCACCGCCAGCGCTGCCGCCAGGGTCGTCTTGCCGACGCCGCCGGTTCCCACGCACACGACGATGCGACGCTCAAAGAGGATCGAAGCAGGGTCGTAGTTCGGGCTCAACGCAGCAGCTCCGCGCCGAGTCGAGCCAGCGCCTCGGGGCCGCGTGCCGCCGCGAGTCGCGGCAGCAGCACGCTGGGCAGGCCGGTGCTGTCGCCGATCTGTTCGACCCAGTGCCGGTTCAGCTCGAAGCGCCCGCGCAGCACCGCAGCGCACTGGGCCAGCGCTGCCGGGCCCGGTGCGCCGGGCACCTGGAGCTCGGCGGGCAGCGCCGCAAGACGCTCGTCGAGGTCGGCGAGACCCGCCGGAAACGGATCGGGCTGTACCGCGTTGATCACCACGCGTTCGACCGGCACCCCCAGGTCGTTGCGCAGGCGCTGCACCAGCTCGGCGGTCTCGCGCGCCGGGAGCTCCTCGGCGAGCGCCACCGGAAGCAGCAGCGTGCGGGCGGGGTCGCGGATCATCTCCTCGACCCAGCCCGCGTGCTTGCGAAGTGGGCCGGCGCGCACGGCCGATCCCACCACGCGCGGCACGTCGAGGAAGGTCAGTCCGTGGCCGGTGGCGGGAGCGTCCACCACGATCAGGTCGTAGAGCGGGCGCGATCCCTCCTGCTGCTGCTCCAGGTGCCACACCTTGCCGAGCGTGATCAGCTCGCGCCAGCCGGGCGATGCGTCCATCAGCTGGCGGAAGGCGCGGTTGGCGAGCACGCGTCGCACCACCGGGCGAAGGCCGATCTGGAGGCCCAGGTACTCTGCCAGCGCCTCGTACGGATCGATCCGCATCGAGCGCAGGCGGGGTGCGAGCTCGCGCCCGGCGTAGCCCGACGGAGCCGCTCCGGGGGCCAGCAGCGCCGGGATCTGCTCGTCCGTGCTCATCTCCACCACCATCACCCGCCGGCCGGCGGCAGCGGCGGCCTGGGCGAGGGCCGCCGCGACGGTGGTCTTGCCCGTACCGCCCTTGCCGGTGATGACGACGAGCCTGCGGTCGAGAAGCGGGCGACTCGTTGCGGCGGCACTCACGGCCGGGCTCCTGCGGTGAAATCGGCTCCGGATGGCCGGAATCCCCGAAGATCACGCGGTGGCTCGTGGGGAGGAGGCCCCGCTCCCGGGGGCCGGTCCGAGCGACGCCCCCGAGAGGGGCTCTCAAGCGGGAGGCCGCCGCATCCGAAACGTTCGGTGGATCGCTGTCTTGGCGGCGAACCTAGCATAGGACGGCGGCGCGCCAGCGTCCGAGGGGGCACCCGAAGTTGATCATCCGCTGCGAGCAGTGCGACACCCGCTTCCAGCTCGATGACGCCAGGATTCCCGAGCAGGGCGCGCGTGTGCGCTGCTCACTCTGCAAGAACGCGTTCTTCGTGCGTCCGCCCGAGACGTCGCAGGAGGAAGCGGTGCACGCCGTGGCTGCCGAAGCCGCCGCGACGGAGAGCGCTGCGGCTCCGTCGCCGGCGTGGGACCTCGACGAGGCCCCCGACGCGCCCGCCGCCCAGGAGGCCCACGCGGATCCGTCCGAGACGATCTCGGAGCCTCCCGCCGAGGAGGAGGAAGAGAGCGACTGGCAGTTCGAAGAGCCGGTGCCGGGAGGGCCGACCGAGGAGGACGTCGACTCGGCGGCGAGGTTGGAGCCCGCGCAATTTGCGGCGCCGGAACCGAACCCGGCCGCCGCCGAAGACCTTGCGCCCACGCCCAGCGAGGACGAGACCGCGGTGTTCTCTGCGGCGCTGGACGGCGACCGCGGCGGGATCTTCGCCGACGAGGAAGAGTCGCCCGTGCAGGCCGCCGCTGCCGCGCCGGAAGCCTGCGACGTCGAAGCACCCACGCCGGAAGCGGAGCCGCCCCCGGACGAAGCCGAGGCGCCCGCTTCGCTGGACACCGCGGCGGACTCCTACTACGACCTCGACGAACCCGGCGCGACCGAAGCGAGCGATGAGCTCGAAACCGATGCGGAAGGCGAGGACGTCGAGTCGCTCGCAAAGGAAGCCGACGTCGAGATCGGCGCGCTGGGAGACCCGTCGAGCTGGGACCTCGAGGGCGAGCTCGAAGCGGCCGGCGCCCTCGACGACGTGTCCGACGGGGAAGGCTGGACCTGGGACGCCGATGCCTCGTCGCAGGCCCCCGTCGCCGCACCGGTCGAGGCGCCGGTGGCGCCGACCGGCGCCCTGGGCTCGCTCGACAGCGAGCGCCGAGGATTGCCGGTACCGCTGGCACAGTTGACGGGTTGGGGTGCAGTGCTGGTCCTCGTGGCCGTCGGGCTGTTGGCGCTGCTGCAATCGCCGCCGAACTCGACCGATCCGCTCGTGAGCGCGCCCTTGCCGAGCCGCAGCGTGGCCGGACTCGAGATCGACGGTCTCGAGGCGCGACCGATCGACAACTTGAGCGTCGGTCCGCTCTGGGTGGTCTCTGGACGTGCGCGAAACCCGGGATCCGGCGAGCGCGTGCTGGGCACGGGTCTGAGCGTCCAGGCGCTGGGAGCCGACGGCGAGCCGCTCGCCGAGGCGCCGGCAGTGCCCCGGATCGCAGCCGCGGTCCTGCGCGAGTCGCATCCGGCGGAGCTGAACGCGGCCGAACCCGCCGGCATCCGGCGCCTGTCTCAGTCCACGCTCGCACCCGGCGAGTGGCTGGTCTTCGATGCGGTGCTGGGTTCGCTGCCCCCGGATGCGGTGGGACTTGCGGTGAAGGCGGCTCCGGTGCCGGAAATGCCCCAGTCCGACGCCGACTCCGAGGGGCTCATCGTCGGTGGATCGGGCGAGGCGGCGTCCTAGCGGCTCTCGGGCCGTTCGGATCCGCTTCCGGTGATCTCTTCCTTCTTGGGCGTGACGTCGATCTCGTCATCACCCGAGACGCCCGACTTGAAGTTCTTGATCGCCTTCCCGAGGCCGGAGCCGATCTCCGGCAGGCGGCGCGCGCCGAAGAGCAGCACCACGATTCCCAGGATGATGAGCAGCTCGGTGGCTCCGAGTCCGAACATGGCGGCTCCCACGAAACAGGCTTGGCAAGAAGGGTAGGTCCGGGGGGACGCCGGTCAAGGCGGGATCCGGAGCGAGCCCGCGACAGGCCCGGGCAGGGGAGGATTCCGCATCGGGGCCCTACAATGCCGCACGATGTCGATCTTCAAAGCCTACGACGTGCGGGGACTCGTTCCCGACGAGTTCAACCCGGAACGTGCCCATCGCATCGGTCGGGCGACGGCCCGCTTCCTCGGCGCCACCCGGCTGGCGGTCGGACGGGACGCGCGGACCCACTCTCCCGCCATCACCGAGGCGCTGATCCGGGGCATCACCGAAGAGGGTTGCGACGTGGTCGAGATCGGGACCGTCGCGACGCCGATGCTCTACTTCGCCGTCGAACATCTGGGCGTGTCGGGCGGCTTGATGGTGACCGCCTCCCACAACCCCGGCCGCTACAACGGGCTGAAGATCTGCCGCGAGCACGCCATCCCGGTGGGCGGCCCCACCGGTCTCGAGGCGATCGAGGCGCTCTGCGAGCAGGATCCCGGCCCGCCTGTCGCCCGGCGCGGCTCGGTCAGCGCCGAGGATCTGCGCGACCTCTACGTGGATCACGTGCGATCGGTGGGCGGTCGCTGCCCGCGGATCCGCGTAGCGATCGACTGTGGCAACGGGATGGCTTCCGTGGGTCTCGAGCCCCTGCTCGCAACGCTTCCGCTGGAAGTGGAGCGGCTCTACTTCGAGCCCGACGGGACCTTTCCCAAC
>JBFGIM010000085.1:0-12881 GCA_041577695.1 Myxococcota bacterium
GCGGCAACGTCGACCTGATCCCCTTCTACGATCCGGGGAACGAGCACTCCACCGAACGCAGCGTCGCCGCACTCGACGCCGTGTTGCGGCGCCACCCGAATCGGGTGGCGGGCTTCCTCTTCGAGCTGATCCAGGGCGAAGGCGGCGTGCGCCGCGCGCCGCGCGCCTTCTTCGCGGCACTGATGGAGCGCTGCCGCGAAGCGGGGCTCGCGGTGTGGGTCGACGAGGTCCAGACCTTCGCGCGCACCGGAGAGCTGTTCGCGTTCCAGACCCTCGAGCTGGAGGAGTACGTCGACCTGGTCACCGTCGGCAAGATGCTCCAGGGCAGCGCGGTGCTATTCCGCAAGGCCTACAACCCGCGGCCCGGACTCGTCTCGGGCACCTACGCCGGCGCCACCGTCGCCATGGCCGTGGGCGCCCGCATCCTCGAACGACTCGAAGGCGAGGGCTACCTGGGAGTCGAAGGTCGCATCGCCGTCTTGGGACGCCGCGTGGCGCGGCGCTTCGAAGCGCTCGACAAGCGCGTCCCCGGCGCCGTGTCGCAGGTGGACGGCATCGGCGCGATGCACGCCTTCGTGGCCTACGACGGTGCGCCCGACACCGCCCGGGCCTTGCTGCGCGCGGCCTTCGACGAGGGCCTGCTGCTCTTCACGGCGGGCGAGAACCCCACGCGCATCCGGCTGCTGCTGCCGGTGAACACCACCGACGAGGAGCTGGAGGCCGGCTTCACCATGCTGGAGAAGGCGCTGCGCCAGGTGGCGGAGCAGCGTGAGACCCCGTGCTGATCCTGCGCGCCGTCGAGCCGCGCGATCTCGACGCGCTGGTCCGCCTGGCCGAGCAGCTCGATTCGATGAACCTGCCCAGCGACCGCAAGTTCCTGGCGGCGCGCATCGACGCCTCGCTGCGCACCTTCGCCGCGCTCGCCGCGCCGCCGCGCCCCGAGCAGCGTGGGGACGACGTCTACGTCTTCGTCATGGAGGACCTGGCGGAGCGCCGTTGCATCGGCACCTCGACGATCCTCGCCAAGCACGGCACCCCCGGCCACGCCCACTACTGGCTCGAGCTCTCCACCGAGGAGCGCTACAGCAGCGAGCTGGACCGGCGCTTCCGCCACACCCGGCTGCGGCTGCGCTCGTCGGAGGACGGACCCACCGAGATCGGCGGCCTGATCCTCGACCCGGCGTACCGGCGACATGTCGAGAAGTGCGGCAAGGCGCTTTCGATCGTGCGCTTCGCGTTCATCTCCGCCCACCCCGAACGCTTCGAGCGCGAGGTGATCGCCGAGATGCTCTCGCCCTTCGACGCGCCCGGTTGCAACCGCTTGTGGGACGCTTTCGGCGCGAAGTTCACCGGCCTCTCCTTCCGCGAGGCCGACCGGCTCTCCACCCGCACCAAGACCTTCATCGCGGACCTCTTCCCGCAGGAGCCGGTCTACGCCACGCTCTTCCCCGAATCGGTCCAGGCGGTGATCGGACGGCCCAACGAGACGGCGGTGGCCGCGGTGCGCATCCTCGAGAAGGTGGGGTTCAAGTACCTGAACCAGGTCGATCCGTTCGACGGCGGGCCGTACTACGGCGCCGCGCGCGACGCGATCACCTCGGTGTGCCAGCGCCGCGAGCAGGTGCTCTCCGGGGCGGCGGACCAGGCGGCGCCCCTGCGCGAGCCGTTGGCACTGTTGTCCGCCGAGGGGTGCTTCGGCTTCCGAGCCACGGTGGTTCCGCTCGACGACCACGGCGCCCCGGTCGCCTCCAAGGAGAGCCGCGAGGCGCTGGGCGTCGCGGCCGGCGACCGGGTTGCGGTGACGCCGCTCCCGTGATGCGACCCGCCGCGCTGCTCTCCTGGCTGTTTTGGACGCTGCCGGGCTGCGGGCCCGCGCTCGAAGTGCCGGGGCCGCCCAATGTATTGCTGGTCAGCATCGATACGCTGCGGGCCGACCGCCTGGGCGCCTACGGCTACGAGCTCGCCGAGACGCCCCGGATCGACGCGCTGGCTCGATCGGGAACGCGCTTCGCTACCGCCATCTCGCCGGCGCCGCTCACGCTTCCCTCACACGCCACGCTGCTCACCGGCCTCGACCCGGTGAGCCACGGGGTGCGCCACAACGGCGTGTTCCGACTGCCGGAGAGTCGGATGACCCTGGCGGAGCGGCTGCACGAAGCGGGGTACGCCACTGGCGCGGTCGTATCGTCCTCGGTGCTGGCGGCGCGCTACGGCTTGTCCCAGGGCTTCGACTCGTACCAGGACGACGTGGTGATGGATGAGCAGCGCGTCGCCCGCGGCGGCGAGCAGCTCGACGCCGCCCGCGTCAGCGACAAGGCGCTCGCTTGGCTGACGGGGGCGCGCGAGCCCTTCTTCCTCTTCGTCCACTACTACGACCCGCACGCCAGCTACCGACCGCCGGCGCCCTTCGACGCGCGCTTCGCGGATCGCCCCTACGACGGCGAGATCGCCTACGTGGACCAGCAGCTGGGCCGCGTCCTCGACGCGCTCGAGGCGAGCGGGCGGAGCGGGCGCACCTGGGTCGTGGTCACCGCGGACCACGGCGAGAGCCTGGGCGAGCACGGCGAGACGACCCACGCCTACTCGATCTACGACGCCACCCAACACGTCCCGCTGCTGGTGCGCGGCCCGGGCGTACCGGCGGGCCGGGTGGTGGAAGGCGTGGTGCGGCTGGCCGACGTGGCGCCCACGCTGCTGGCGGGCGCAGGCCTCGCTGCGGCGTCGGAAGCGGACGGCGAGGACCTGGCGCCCCTGTGGCGCGACGGTGCGGAACCGTCCTCGCGCACGGCCTATGCCGAGACCCTCGCCACGGAGATCGATCACGGCTGGAGCCCGCTCCACGCGTTGCGCACCGACTCGCAGCTCTACATCCGGGCGCCGCGTCCGGAGCTCTACGACGTCCGCAGGGACCCCGCCCAGCTCGACGACCGCGGGTCGGGAGCCGAATCGGCGCAAGCGCTCGCCGCCGCGCTGGAGGCGCGGCTCGCCGCAACTGGAGCAGCCGAGGCCTTGGTCCCGGATGACGAGACCCGGCGCCAGCTGCAGGCCCTGGGCTACGCACTGCCGGCCGACGCACCGCCGCGCACGGGTCTCGATCCCAAGGACGGGCTGCACGCACTGGCGCGCTATCACGAGGCGGAAGCTGCGAACCACGCCGGTCGCTTCGTCGAGGGCGAGGCGATTCTCACCGCGCTGGTGGCCGAGCAGCCGCGCAGCGCCTCGTTCCGTTCGGCCCTGGCGGCGACCTATCTGGCGATGGGACGTCCGGCCGACGCCCTGCCCCACGCCCGGCTCGCCGCCGAGTGGGTGCCCCGCTCCGCGAGCTACTGGGGCATGCTCAGCCGCGTCCACGCAGCGCTGGGCCAGGTCGATCGTGCCATCGAGGCCTCCGACCGCGCGCTCGCGATCGACGACAGCGACGAGACGTTGCTGCTCGATCGCATGGAAGTGGCGGCGCGTGGGGGCCGTCACGACGAAGCCGCCGACTTCGGCCGCCGCGCCCGGTCCGTCGATCCCACCAACGTGGCGATCGCGAGGCGCGTCGCGGACATGTACGAGTCGACGGGGCGCAGCGATGAGGCATTGGCCGCCTACCGGAGCGTGCTCGAGCTGGATCCCCAGTCGTACCGCGACCACATGCATCTGGCGGTCCACCTGGCGCGCCTGGGACGACTGGAGCAATCGGAACGTCACCGGGAGCTGGCCGGCGCGGTAGCGCGCGATCCTCTCGCGCGGCGCATGTTGGCGCGGGCACTGCTCGATGGCGGAGCACCCGAACGGGCCCTGCCCCTGTATCGCGCGCTGCTGGCCGAGACTCCCCAGGACGATGGGCTCCGCCAGGAGCTGGCCCGGACGGCGGCGGCGGCCGGCGACGGCCCGCCGGCCCGCGTGGCGCCGTGACCGACGAGCTGCGCAGCGTCTCGCCGGCCGATCCGCACCAGGAGATCGGCCGCTTCCCGATCGCCGATGCCGAGGCCGTCGATGCCGCGGTGTCGCGGGCACGCGCGGCCTTTCCGGCCTGGCGTGACGCGGGTCTCGAAGCGCGGGCGGCCGTGCTGCGGCGCTTCGCAGCCCTCGCCAGCGAACGCCGCGCAGAGCTGGCCCGGTTGATCGCCCGCGAAATGGGCAAGGCGCTGTGGGATGCCCGCGCCGAAGCCGGCCTGCTGGCGCCCAAGGTGGAGGCGAGCCTGGGCGATGGCATGGCCCTGGTCGGCGAGCAGAACCCCGCGCCTGGAGCGCGCGCCACCTTCCATCCGCGCGGTGTGCTGGCGGTGCTGGGACCGTTCAACTTTCCCGCCCACCTCCCGAACGGTCACATCGTCCCGGCGCTGGCGACCGGCAACACGGTGGTCTTCAAGCCGAGCGAGCTGACCCCCGCGGTGGGTCAGTGGATGGCGGATCGCTGGCGGGAAGCGGGGCTGCCCGAGGGCGTGCTCGGCATCGTGCACGGGGGGCGCGACACCGGGAGCGCCCTGGCCCTGCACGGCCACGTGGACGGCGTGCTCTTCACGGGGTCGTGGGCGGCGGGCCGTGCGCTGGCCGAGGCGACCCTCGACCAGCCGGGCAAGATCCTGGCACTGGAGATGGGCGGCAAGAACGCGATGATCGTGCTCGAGGACGCCGACCTGGAGCTGGCCGTCGCCGAGGCCGCCTTCTCGCTGGCCGCCACCACCGGCCAGCGCTGCACCTCGCTGTCGCGCATCTTCGTGGCGCGGCCCGTCGTCGACGCCTTCGCCGAGCGGCTGACGCGGGTGCTCGCGGGCGTGAGGATCGGCGATCCGCTGGACGAGCAGGTGTTCATGGGCCCGCTGGCGTCGCCGGCGGCCTTCGACAAGGTGATTCACTACCGCGCGCTGGCGGACGGTGCCGGCGGCGAACGCATCCCGATCCCGGCCCCGGAGCTCCCCAGCCCGTGGATCGCCCCGGGGCTGATCCGCTTCGGCGACGCGCGGCAGGACCATCCCTATCATCGCGACGAGATCTTCGGGCCCGAGGCGGGCATCTACCCGGTGGACGGGCTGGAGGAGGCCATCGCGGCGACCAACGACTCGGAGTACCGGCTGGCGGCGGCGGTGATGACCCGCGACCGGGCGCGCTATCAACACTGCGTCGGACGCATCCGCACCGGCGTGCTCAACTGGAACCGCGGCACGGTGGGTGCCAGCGGCCGCCTGCCCTTCGGCGGGGGTGGCCGCAGCGGCAACGATCGGCCCGCGGGCATCACGGCGAGCCTCTACTGCACGTCGCCCCCGGCACACCTCGAGTACGACGGCGGCTTCGATCCCGAATCGCTGCCGCCCGGGCTGCCGCGCCCGTGAGCGCTGCCCCGGCCGCCGTCTCGCGGCACTCGGGCTGGCCGCGCACGGTGCTGATGGGCGACCCGACCCACTTCAGCGTGAAGGGCGGAGCCAACCCGCACACCCGCAACTGGCTCGGGCGGCGGCGCCGGGTGGACCGCGCGCGCGCCGTCGCCCAGTGGCAGCGCCTGCGCGACACGCTGCGCGACTGCGGCGCGCGGGTGCTCGTCGTTCCCGCGGACGCAGACCAGCCGGGTCTGGTGTATCCCGCCAACGCGGGATTCCTCACCGAACCGGACGAGGAGCGACCGCTCGCCGAGAAGACCTTCTACCTGTCGAACCTGATCGGGACCCGCGCCGGCGAGCGCCAGCATTATGCCCGGGTGCTGCGCGATGCCGGCTTCACCGTGGCCGACGTTCCGGAGCGCTACCGCTTCGAAGGCGAGGCCGACTTCTTTCCGGCCGGCGAGCGCTATCTGTTGACCCACGGCCGGCTCGAGCGCCAGCGCTTCGTACCGCGCTGGGGGTTGCCGCCGTGGAAGCGGATCTACGGTTTCCGTACCGACCGCGAGATCCAGGGGCTTCTCGAGCCGCTGGTGAAGCCCACCCGGGTGGTCGCCCTCGAGCTCGTCCTCGAGGCCCACTATCACGGCGACACCGCACTGTGCGCCTTCGGCCCCGAGCGCGAGTATCTGTTGGCGTGGAAGCCGGCGCTTGCACCCGACGCCTGGTTCACCCTGCGGCGCGTCTACGGCGACCACCTGATCGAGCTGGGTGACGAGGATGCCCGGCGCTATGCCGCCAACTCCTTCACGCTGAGCCGCGGCGACGAATCGATGCTCTTCGTTCCCGAAGGGTGCTCGGATCGGATGCTCGGCCGCGTGCGGGAGCGCGGCGTCACGCCGATCGAGGCCGACGTCTCCGAGTTCCTCAAGAAGGGCGGCGGCTCGGTCAAGTGCATGATCGGGGATCTGGGGCCGGTGGAGGAAGGGGTTTCGCTGGGCTCCTTCGAGGTTGCGGCCACTTCGAGCTGAGGCCAGGAGCTGGCTCGGCGATCTCGGCGCGCGCCTGGCCGTTCCGACCCAGGTGCGCAGGGCTTCGCTGGGCGCACGGTCAGCGACAGGCCGGCGGGCGTCCTCGCCTGGCAGCGGCGCCGCGACCGCACGGCCGTCGCTCGGGCACGAAGAACGCGGCGTCCGGTTCCCGCTCGCGCGTGTAGGTCTCGGTGAGGAAGGGTGCGTAGCGCAGGTCGTGCAGCAGGTGGCGCCGGAAGAACGCCACCGAGTAGAGGATCTCGAGCCGCACCGCCGTTGCGAGCGGAAGGGCCGGCGGAATGCACGTCTGCTGGTAGGGCTCGATCAGCGCCCCCGCGCCGACGTTGGGCCAGCTGGCCGGCCCGATTCCGATATCGATCAGGACCTGCGCGATGTCGCAGATGTTCGCGAAGTGGGTGTGCGTGGCATCGATGACGTCGGCTCGGTAGAGCGCCCTCGAGGAGACGAGTCCGAAGGGACGCGTGGTTTCCGGGTCGATCGGAACCGCGGTGTCGAGCGTGCCACCCAGGAAGAGCGCGGGAATGCGTACGGCCCGGAGCTCGTCGTCGCTGAAGGCGCCACTGCTCCCCGAGATCGGAAGGATCGCGCGGACCCGTCGATCCGGCAGCACGGGGCCGAACGCGCTGGCTCCGTAGCCCGCGGCCATGGCCAGCGCCGTGAAGCCGCCGAACGAGTGGCCGGTGACGCCGATCGCCACGGGGCTGATCGACTGATGATAGGCATCGGACGCGTCGGCGCTCCGCGCCAGCAGCAGGTCGATCAGGAACGACACGTCCTTCGGCCGATCGGTCGCGATGTCCTCGAACGGGACGTCGTCCGGCCCGTCGAAGGTGCTGTTTCCGGTGTGGGTGGGTGACGCGACGAAGAACCCGTGGCTCGCCAGGGCCTCCATCAACGAGATCGACTGGATGTTGATCCCACCCGAGCCGTGCGAGAACACCACCAACGGCAGGAAGTGGCGATCGGTGATCGGCGCGTCGGCGATGGCCACCTGGGAGGTGATCCCGAAGGTCAGGATGATCTCGATCAGCTCGTAGAAGGCGGGCTCGCCGACGGCGTCTTCGGCGTCCACCGGATACCACACGTCGACTGCGAGCGTGCGATTCCCGCGGTTGGCATCCACCGCTTCGAAGTGCGCGTGCCCCACCGCCCAGGGGCCAATGGCGTCCGGGTCCGGGGGAGGTTGCCCAGCGTTGGCGTGGGTGGCGGCGAACGCTGCCATCAGGAGCGCGAACGTGGCCAGGCGTGGGTCGAGAAGGCGTAGATGCAGCATGGGAAACCCCTGGCAGCGGAGGAGGCCTCGACGGCCGTCAGGGTATCACAGGGCGATGGTTGCGATCCTCGAGGCGCCACGCAGCCGAGGGCTCCACGGTGTGAGAGAGGATCAGTCGTGCGGGCCCAGGGGATCGGGAATCAATCCGGATGCCTCGAGGTGCTCGTACACCACGTCGGCGACGATCGCGTAGCCCTGTTCGTCGGGATGGCCCGAGCACCCTTCCTTGGTGAAGACCACGCAGGGGTCGCGGTCGCCGATGCGCTCGAGCATGCCGGGGCCGATGTCGAGCACCTCCAGGCCGCTGCGCGCCGCGCGCTCGACGAGCGGCGAATGGGACCAACGGCCGTCCGCCCGGAAGTACTCGAGATCCATTCCGGTCGGGATCACCGCGAGCACGGCCACCTTGCCGCGGCGCTCGGCCTCGGCGACGAAGGCCTCGAAGATGCGCGCCGTCACCTCGAGACCCCGAGAGGGATGTTCGGGCGCGTAGAAACCCGCGTACCAGGGCTCGCCCTTCAGCGCTGCGATCACATGGAAGTGGCGGAACGCGCCGAGCACGGAAAGCGTGTAGGGGAAGCCCAGGCGGCGCACGCCGGCCGGACCGCCGGGCAGGAAGAACTCGTGCTCGAGGTGGTCCTCGGGTCGCGCGACGATGGCGAGGAACTCCTCGCGGGTGGGCGTGGGCAGGGGCACCAGCGCGAGGCCGCCGTCCTGCGCGACCACGAAGCGCGGCTTCAGCCCGAACGTGGTGCCCGGGTAGAGCAGGTCCCGGAACCGATTGACGTTGCGCAGCACGTTCTCGGTCAGGTGACCGAGGAGTACCACCGGGGCTTCGTCGTCCGGACGATGCAGGAAGCGCAGCAGCGCCTGGTCGCTGCCGAAGCCGCCGGCGGCGTAGTTGGCCACGCGGCAGCCGAGGCGGCCGGCCAGCACGTTTCCCCAGGCGTGGGCGTCGTCTACGCCGGCGCCGAAGGTGAACGAGTCGCCGTAGAGGGAGAGGCAGGCGTTTCCCGGCTCCGGGAACGCCGGCAACGGTCGCGAGCCGCTCGGGTCGCGCTGGGGATCCCGTTCGACGAAGCGCGTGGGCCAGCCCGTGACCGGGTCGCGCTCGCGCAGATAGGCCTCGTAGTCGCCGACGGCCTGGGCCACGTAGAACACGCCCTTGGTGCGGAGCACCTGGCCGGCGAGCCACGAGGCCGCTTCCACGAACACCGCGACAAGTACCAGGAGAGCCAGGTAGAGCGCGAGCTTGCGCATGAAGCGGGCGATCGTAGTCACTCGTCGGGGTCACGACCAGCGCCGGGGCCCGTGCGGAGGCGCGGACCTACCACCTGCCGGACGGGCTTCGCCTCGCGCTCCCAAACGCTCCGTACCGGTCGGCGGCCGGCTCCAAGGGGTGTCTGGGAAACGCCTCGCAGGCCGGGATGCTCTCGCCCCGGCTCGTTTGCCGAGTCGTCCGGCCCACACGGAGAGGCTCGAACGCCTTCCCGGCTCGGCGGCTGCGGTTGACGGTCTCTCCGGATCTATGGTTCCATCATTCTGTGGATGTGGGGTGAAAGGAGGGCCCGGCCCATTGGCCGCTGATGTTGCCCCGCGCGGCGTGCCCGAAGGCGCCGTCAGTTCCGATGTAGCCTCGTTCCGCAGCAGATTCGAGAGCGTAGGCCTTCGGCTTCCCTCTCAACGCCTGTCGAGCCGCGACCTGATCGCTTCCTGCCGGCACCGGGTCGGAATCGATCTCGAGCGGCTGACCGGGATCCGGGAGCGGCGGATCTGCTCCGAAGGCGAGGATTCCTATTCGCTCGCGCTCGATGCGGCCTGGGACTGTCTCGGGCACTCGCGCCACGAAGCCAGCGACATCGAGATGCTGTTGAGCTGCAGCATCACCCGGTACAAGGGCCCCGACGTCTTCAGCTTCGAGCCGCCCTTGAGCCTCGCCATCCGGGAGGCGATCGGCGCCAGCCAGGCGCTGCACTTCGATGTCTCGAACGCGTGCGCCGGGATGCTGACCGGGGTGGCGATCGTCGACGATTTCATTCGCAGGGGCGTGATCCGCTGCGGCATGGTGGTGAGCGGCGAAAGGATCTCGAGCATCAGCGACAACGCGACTCGAGACGTGCGGACGATCTTCAGCAGTCAGCTCGCCTCGCTGACGGTCGGAGATGCCGGTGCGGCGGTCATCCTCGAACGCGCCGAGAACGGCGCGCCGGGGATCGAGGCCGTCGAGTTTGCGACGTACGCGGAGCACGATCACTTGTGCATCGGCAAGGCCTGCGCGACGGCTCCCGGAGCCACGATGAAGACCAAGCCGCGCAAGCTGCATGACGTCGCCATCAAGTCTGCGGTCCCGACTCTCGCCAAGGCGCTCGAGAAGTCCGGGCTGCGCTTCGATGAAGTCGACCACGTGATCCCGCACCAGACCTCGGTGCGGGCGATCCGAGCGGGGCAGAAGTACGTCAAGCAAGAGCTCGGTTCCATGGCCAAGAATGTGATCTTCAACCTCGAGTCGTTCGGGAATACGGCCTCGACGACGCACTTCGTAGCGCTCTACCAGCAGCTCCAGGAGGGGAAGTTCACGCCCGGCGAGCAGGTCGTCCTGCTCTGCTACGCGTCGGGACTCGTGGTGGGCGCCGTCGTCTTCTCGGTCGACGAGCTGGTGGAGCGGTATGGGCACGATCATTGAGGCGGTAGGGGTGGCCGAGCGGACGCGCGGCCTCCGCCGCGCGAGCTCGGTCGAGCTGGCGGCGCGCGCAGCGCTCCAGGCCATCGAAGCGGCCGGCTGCGACCCCAGCGAGATCGGGCTGCTGATCAACGTGGGCGTCTACCGCGACGAGAACATCTGCGAGCCCGCAATCGCGCCCTTCATCCAGCGGCGGATCGGTGTGAACCCCTCGTTCTCCCCGGGCGCCCCGACCGCATTCTCGTTCGACCTGCGGAACGGCGTCTGCGGGCTCCTGACGGGCATCCAGGTCCTGGACGGCTTCCTGTCCTCGGGAGTGGCGAAACGCGGCCTGCTGGTGGCCAGCGACATCGACCCCACGCCCCGCGTCTCCGAGGGCGTCGAATTCGGGCCGGTCGGGGGGGCGATCCTGTTGCGCGCGAGCCCGGGCGCCAATGGATTCACCGGCTTCCACAGCGAAACGACCGGCAAGCACTCGAATCTCTTCGACGGCCACGTCGCGTGGGTCGGGGAAGGCCGCTCGAGGCTGGCCCTGCGTCTGGGCAGCAACCACGCCACCCGGATACGCCAGAGTGAGGACTTCGTCGCCCAATGTGTCGAGTGCGCCGCCCGGGCGATCGAGGGTTTTCTCGCGGCGCGCGATCTTTCGCTGGACGACGTGGACCTCATCGTGCCCTCCGCCTCGCCGGCCGGCTTCGCGGAGGCCCTCGCAGCCCGGATCGACGCACACGGTCGCACTGTGCTGACCCCCCCGTCCAACGTCGGACTCCCTCACACGGCGGGCCCCGCGCTGGCCCTGGCCGCCGCGATGGGCGGAGAGCGCTACCGGGAGGCGCGCAACGTGTTGCTGGTGGCCGCCGGCGCGGGCATCACGGCCTCTGTCGCGCTCTACTCGAAGCAGCGCGACGTTGGCTAGGACCGGCGAGTCCCCGCGATGAAAGCGCTCGTCACCGGAGCGACGGGTTTCGTCGGGAGTCACGTCGCGGAGCGACTCGCAATGGAAGGTCACGAGGTGCGGGCCCTGGCTCGGGACGCGAGCGACGTGTCCCACCTGCGCGGGCTGGGGATCGAGCTCGTGCGCGGCGAGCTCGAGGACGAGGCGAGTCTGGCGGGCGCCTGCCACGGCGTGGACGTCGTCTACCACAACGCGGCCAGGGTTGGGGACTGGGGTCGCCTGGAGGAGTTCCTCGAGGTCGACGTGCGCGGCACCGAGCGCATGATCGACGCGGCCGCGCGCGCCGGTACGACCCGGTTGGTCCACATGAGCTCGGTCAGCGTGTACGGCTTCTTTCGGATCCGCGACCAGCACGTGACCGAAGACCTTCCCGCCAATCCACGCCCGTGGCGCTGGGACTACTACGGGCGCGCCAAGGCCGCCGCCGAGCGGGCGGTGCGAGGGGCCCAGGCGGAGGGTCGGATCGAAACGGTCATCCTGCGACCCTCGATCGTGTACGGGCCGAGGGACCGCGCCGTGCTGCCCCGGCTCGTCTCTCTGCTGCGGCGGCGGAAGCTTCGCATCATCGGATCGGGCGAGAACCGACCCCACCTGGTATACGCGGGGGACGTCGCGGAGGCGGCGGTGCGGGCCGGTACCTCTGACCGCGCCAGTGGCGGAATCTACAACCTCGACGGTCGTCGCGAGTGCACCCAGCGCGAGTTCTTCGAGGCGGTGGCCGACCTGTGCGACGAGCCGCCGCCCACACGCGGGATCCCGCTCGAAGCGGCCTACGTGCTCGCACTGGCCAGCGAAGCCTGGGGCCACTTGACGCGGCGCGCGACGCCGCCGAACCTCACCCGGTATCTGGTGATCCTCGCCGGGGGCGAAGCCGACTTCGACCTCTCGCGAGCGAAGCGGGAACTCGAGTGGGAGCCCCGCACGCCCTTCGCACAGGGATTCAAGCTGACTCGGGAGAGCTTCTCGAGCGGGATCCGGAGCGGCGACGCATGACGACAGTCCGTCATTCGATCGAGATCCGGACGACAGCGGAACGGCTCTGGACCGAGCTCACCGACTTCTCGCAGATGCACACCTGGTTCCTGGGGGTGAAGAAGGTTCGGGTGCTCGCGGAGACGCCCCGTGCCGGGGCCGAGCGGATCCTCACGCTGGTGTGGGGCGCCTCGCATCGGGAGCGATTCGGCCATTGGGAGCCGTACAAATCGTTCTCCATCATCGTCACCGACGTTCCCATGTTCGTCCGCGCCTGGACCGCGCTGATCCGCATCGAGAATGACGGAGATCGGGTGACGCTGGATTGGGAGATGTGCTGGGAGCCCCGCTTCGGGCTGCTGGGTGCGATCTTCGACCGCCTCCTGCTCCGACCGGCGATCCGGACCGCGCTGCGCGTCAGCATGCGGCGCCTCCGACGCCGGGTGGAAGCCGCACCCGCGGGGGCATCCCGCTCATGCTGAGATCGGGTCCCGCTCGCGCGCAGGCCCTCGGAACCGTGGAGCAGGCGGTCCAGCGGCCCTTGGCCCGTCAAGCCAGCCCGCTGCGGAGAGGCATCTTCGGCACCGCGGTGTTCGCCAGCGGCCTGCTCGTCTACACGCTGGTCCAGAGCGCATCCGTGCCGGTGTAC
>JBFGIM010000086.1:0-12860 GCA_041577695.1 Myxococcota bacterium
CGAACGAGCTGATCCTCGGCTACCTGGTGCTGCCGCCGGGCATGGACCTGGCCCAGGCGATGGACGTCTACTGGAACGACCGCCAGATCGAGGTCACCTTCCGGCCCTAGCGCCGCGGCAGCGTGACGTAGACCTGGGTGTAGTAGAGCGAGCCGTCCGGGGTGCGGGCGATGCCGATGCCGGTGGCGTTGAAGGCCGGGGCCAGCAGGTTGTCGCGGTGGACCCGCGAGTGGAGCCACCCCTGGACGATCTCGTGATTGGGCGGGTGGATGCTGGTCATGCCCACGTTCTCGCCCACCAACGAGAAACCGCTGAAGCCACCGCGCACGATGCGATCCACCGGATTCAGTCCTTCCGGCGTGTCGTGCGACAGGTAGCGACGCGTGGCCATGTCGCGGCTGTGGGCCCGGGCGATGTCGTCGAGGGCATCCAGTCGCTGCAGCTCGATGCGGTGGTGCCTCTGCCGCTCCCCGTTGATGTCCTGGTGGAGCGCTCCTTCCAGCGCCGTCAGCGTCGGGTCCAGCGGCTCGGCGCGGGCGCCCAGCGGCTGGAGCAGCACGATCGCCAGCCAGAAGCCGAGCAGGAAGCCCACGGCCTGACCCAGGGTGCGCGGCACCCTAGGGCGAGACCGTCTCGGGATGCAGCAGCTCGCGTCGCACCAGGCGACCCTCGGCGTAGTAGGAGCGCACGTCGATCTCGCCGTCACCGTCGCGATCCTCCTCCAGCTCGCTCGGATGGCCGGCGCTGTCGAAGCGCGTGGTCTGGTTGGGCCGGCCGTCGCCGTCGGCGTCCTCGGTGCGGCGCGCCAGGCGACCGTCCTCGTAGTAGTCGATCCGGTCACGGAAGCCGTCGCCGTTGGAATCCTCTTCGTGGCGGGTCATCACCTCGTCACGATAGAACGTCCAGGTGTCCACCACACCATCGCCGTTCGAATCCGCGCGTCGGCGGGTCAGCCGGCCGCCGTCGTAGTAGGCCCAGGAGTCGACCCGGCCGTCGGCGTCGGTGTCCTCTTCGGCCCGGGCCAGCAGCTCGGTGTCGGGGTCGTAGAACAGCGAGCGGTCGATGCGGCCGTCGCCGTCGTCGTCGTAGATCTCCCGCGCCAGGCGCCCGTCGCTATGGTGCATCCAGTGGTCCGGGCGCCCGTCGCCGTCGCGATCCTCCACCCGGTCGGCCGGTCCCGCCGCCGCGCGCGGCGCGGGCTGGGCGGAAGGCGCCGGGGCGCCGCTGTGCCACTCGCGCTCGGGGTCACGGGGCAGCAGCTCGCGGGTCGGGGTGCCCCGCTGCCGCAGCGCGGCGAGCTCCTCGGCGATCGAGAGCGTGGCGCCTGCCGGGGCGGGCGCAGACACCGGCGGGTTCGCGGCCTGCTCCTGGAGGGCGCGCTCCATGGCGGCCAGCTTCTCGCGCTCGTGGGTGGCCTGAGCGTCGCGGCGCGCAGCCGTGGCCGAAGGCGGCGGCACGGCGGGCGCCGGGTTTCCGGAGCTGCGCCGTGTGGTCTTGCCCGAGCCGCCGCTGACGGCCTCGCTGATCTTGATGAAGGGCCAGGCGACGGCGTAGACGGGCCACAGCAGCGGACTCGCCTTCAGCGGGTTCTGCTTGGTCTGCTTCTCGCGCGTGTCCACCGTGGTGGTGCCGCCGAGCATCACCATGCGCGATCCGCCGGCCTGCGGTGCGCCGGCGGCGGCACCGGGGGTACCCGGCGTGCCGGCGGCGGGCGGGGCGGATCCCGGCGGCGCCTGACCGTAGGCGCCCGGATGACTGCCCATCATGGGCGGCATGGCCGGGGCGCTCTGACCCGGGTCGATGATGGTGGCGCTGGCGCCTGTGTTGAAGATGGGCGCGAGCTCGCGGCTATCGTTGGTGCGGCAGCCAAGGGCCAGCACCAGGACGATCGCACCGATCGACAGCGTTTTGTGGAGCGACATGGGGACCTCGCTGAGCGGGGCGATCCGCGCTCTTCCCCTAGGGAGTTGCAAGAAGCGTGCGCGCTGGGAGACGCCACGGCTTTCACGGCCCGGACCGCGTATCTGGGCGCCCGACTGCCGGCCCGGTGCCGGCGCATGGAGGCAGCGGAGAGGGAAGCGCTTTGCCCAAATGGATGCACTCGCTCGCTCGAGTTGCGGGTCCGCTCAGGCCTCCGGGTCGCCGCCGCCCAGGCGACCGACGGCAGTCGTCAGCAGGAAGCCGCCGGCGATCAGGAGCAGCGATGCTGCCATCTGCCCGGCGCTGGGTGCGAAGCGCTCGAGGGGCCACTCGTCGACCTCTTCGGGGTCGTAGCGCTCGAAGGCCTCGGGCGGCCACGCCTCCGGGCCCACCGCTTCCTGGAAGGGCCACAGGCCGATCACCGCGCCGAGCAGCAGCCCCAGCAGCAGCCCCAGGGTGGGCTTCGGGAATCGCTCGAGCGTCCAGCGCACCAGATTGCTGATCGCCACCACGCCCGTGGCCACTCCGAGCCCCACCGGGATCAGGACCGCGAGCGCCTCCTGCAGCATCGGCCACTGCGGAGCGCCTCCGCCCAGCAGCGGCTCTACGAGTCCGAGCTTGACCCCGTCCACGGCGCCCAGGATGATCACGTACTGGCCGAGCACCAGCAGCAGATAGCCTCCGCTCACGCCCGGCAGGATCATGGCAGCGGCACCGGCCGCTCCCGCCAGGAACAGCAACGGGAACGAGCGCTCGCCGGCGCCGCCCCCCGGTGCGACCCAGGTCATCGCCGCCATGCCCGCCAGGCCGATCCCCGCCCAGACCAGCGCCGCGGCGTTCACCGGTCGCGCCAGCCGCCATACGATCGGCAGTCCACCCAGGGTCATCCCGATGAAGAGGCTGTACATCACCCAGCGTTGTTCGAGCACCAGCGCGCGGGTCGCTCCGGCCAGCAGCAGGATGGCGAGCATCGCGGTGCCGGCGATCACCCCGAGGATGGCGATCGAGCGCAGCCGGAAACGAAGCGTGGTGAGCTCGGCGATGGCATTCACGAAGGCCGGATAGACGCCGCTGGCGAGCAGCATGGTGCCGCCGCTGATGCCGGGCACCAGGTTCGCGAGTCCCATCAGCGCGCCGCCCGCCGCGCCCCGGAGCAGGTGCGCGGGGCGCAGCGGCGCCTGGTCGGATTCGGCCTCAGAGCTGTTCGAGGATCTCGTCGGGATCGGGGAACCTTTCCACCTGGTGCTTGGAGAAGATCAGACGTCCATCGACCTCGACGTCGAAGATGCCGTTGTCACCCCGAATGAATTGGGGATCCACACCCTTCGCCTCTCGGATGCGGGCCGCCAGACTGGTGGCCTGGGGAAGGTAGTTTCAACGCTCGCAGTAGGTGATCGAGATCCGCATCGCGCCTCCGTGGGTCCGCCGTCGCTCGAGCTTGCCGAGCGGCGCTACTGTAGCAGGCGCCCGCGGCTCGACGCCGGCATCCAAGCGCGGAGAATTGCGCAACGTGCTGCCATGTGCGGTCGATTCTTCCTCTCCCGTTCCGCCGCCGAGGTGGCGGTCCACTTCCAGCTTGCCGACGAGCCGGTGCTGGCCCCGCGCTACAACATCGCGCCCGGCCAGCGCGTCCCGCTGATCCGCGCCACGCCGGAGGGCCGCGTCCTCGGCGATGCCGAGTGGAGCTGGAGACCGCGCTGGGCGCCCGCAAAGGGGCCCCGGCCGATCAACGCCCGCAGCGAGACCGCCGCCGACAAGCCGCTCTTCCGAGACGCCTTCGCGCGCCGCCGCGCCCTGATCCCAGCCGACGGCTTCTACGAGTGGCTACACCGCGGCCGCAGCCGGCGGCCGTTCGCGATCCGCATCCGCGATGGCGAGCTCTTCGGCATGGCCGCGCTGTGGGAGCCCGTCAGCGAGCCGAGCGCCGGAGAAGCGCCGTCGTGCGTGATCCTCACCACCGCGTCGAACCGGCCGGTGGGTGCCATCCACGACCGCATGCCGGTGATCCTCCGGCGCGAGGCGTACGCCGACTGGCTCGATCCCGGCGCGAAGCGCGCCGCGCTCCAGGCACTGCTCGAGCCCTGTCCCGACGCGTGGATGACGGTCTATCCGGTCGACTCCCGCGTGAACGATGCGCGGCGCGACGAGGCCAGCCTGATCGAGCCCGAGCGCGATCTCTTCAGCTGAAGCCAGGCCGCCGCCGCGGCCGTGTTATACAGAGGCCGATGGGGAGCCCTTCTGGCCGACGGGAGCCTGCTGACCGCGGCGGCCGCGCGCGCCGCGTGCGGTGGGCGCTGCTGCTGGCCATGGTCCTGCTCTACGCGCTCTCGATCCCGTGGTACCGCGACAGCGCGGCACCGCTTCGCATCGTGGCGGGCCTGCCCGACTGGGTGGCCGTGGCCGTCGGTTGCTACGCGCTGATCGCCGTGCTGAACGCGGTCGCCTGGCTGATCACTGACTTCGGGGACGAGCCGCCCGGGGGCGGCGCTCGGTGACCCTCGACCAGATCGGTGTCCTCGCCATCGCCGTCTACCTGGGCGTGCTGGTGGTGGTGGCCGAGGTGGCGCGCCGTGCGCGGCGCGATCTCAGCCCCGCAGACCACGTGTTGGCGGCGCGGGGGCTCGGACCCTTCGTACTGTTGCTGACGCTCTACGCCACCGGCTACAGCGGCAATTCCCTGCTCGGCTATCCGGGAGAGGCCTACCGCCGCGGCTACTCCTGGATCATGTCCACCGGCTTCATGCTGGCGATCGTGGTGGTCTTCCACGTGCTGGTGCCGCGGCTGCGACCGATCGCCGTGGCGCGCGGCTTCGTGACGCCCGGCGACTGGATCCGCGAGCGCTTCGGATACGCCGGCTCGGCGCGCTGGCTCGGCTACGCCGTGGGCGTGCTGATGGCGATTGCGCTGGCGAACTTCCTGCTGGCGCAGCTCACGGCGATGGGCGTGGTGGCGAGCGAGGTCACGGGCGGGCGGATCCCGTACGCCTACGGCGTCGTGGGGCTGGCGGCGGTGATCCTGTTCTACGAGACCCTGGGCGGCATGCGTGCGGTCGCCTGGACCGACGCGGCGCAGGGCACCCTGATGCTCGTCGGGCTCGGCTGGCTGCTGACCTGGTTGCTCGGCCAGGAGGGCGGTCTCGCCGGAGTGACGGAGCAGGTGGCGCGCTTGCGGCCCGAGGCGGTGGCGATACCCGACGCGCGCGAATGCGCCAACTGGGTGAGCTCGATCGCGCTGCTGGGGCTGGCCAGCGTGGTCTATCCCCAGGCGATCCAGCGGGTGTACGCGGCGTCGAGCGCCGGGTCGCTGCGCCGCGCGTTGGCGATGATGAGCTTCATGCCCCTGGCCACCACCACGGTGGTGTGTCTGATCGGCGTCGCCGCCATCCCGAGCCTGGAGTCGTTGGGTCGACTCGAGGCGGACGCGGTGATGCCGCGGCTGCTGAGCGACTGGGCCGGCGCCGGTACGGGCGCCACCGTCGTCGCCACCCTGGTGTTCATCGGTGCGCTGGCGGCGATCATGTCCACCGCAGACTCGGTGCTGCTCTCGCTGGGCTCGCTGGTGGCCGGCGATCTGCTGCTGCGAGCTCCGAACACGCCGGATACCACGCGAACCGGCAAGCGCATCGCGGCCATCCTGATGGCGGCGATGGTGGTCGTCGCGCTGGAGCCGCGCTTCACGCTGTGGCGCCTGATCGAGCTCAAGATGGAGCTGTTGATCCAGTGCGTGCCGGCCTTCCTGCTGGCCATCCACTGGCGCCGGCTCGGCGCCGGGCCCACCCTGGCCGGGCTGATCGTGGGAACGGCGATCGCGGCGGGCGGCACCCTGCTCGACGTCAAACGCCTGGGCGGGGTTCACCTGGGTGTGATCGGACTCGCTGTGAACCTCCTGATCTGCGTGGTGGGCGCCTGTTGCACACCGCGCGTGCGAGGCACGTATTGAAGAAGCTCTCGATCGCGGTGCTCGTACTGGCCGCCGCCGCGGCGATCCTCTACGCGGCGACCCTGGCCCAGGCAGGCTTCGAGTGCGAAGCCTGCGTACTCTTCGAGGGTCGTCGGGCCTGTGGAACCGCGCGGGCCGGCAGCGTGGCAGAGGCGCGGCGCACGGCGCTCACCACCGCCTGCGCCACCGTCACCAGCGGGGTCACCTCCACGCTGCGCTGTCAGGCGGAGCCGCCGCTGTCGCTCAGCTGTCGCGAGCGGTAGCCGGGCGGCGGCCTCAGCGAAGATCGATCTCCACGTCCGTCGGTACCAGGCGCCGGTCGGCGCCGGAGATCCAGTCGACCAGGTTGCCGATGCCCGGCAACAGGAACAGGTTGCGGAGGTGCCAGCTCCACTCGCGTTCGGCGCGGATCGGGTGGGAGCGCTCGACGCCGGCGCCCTCGGCCACCACGACGTGGTCGCGGCCCCGCGCGAGCTCGAAGGTGGCGGGGCTAGACCGCGGCTCCGCGTCGTCCACCCAGACCCGCGCGCCGGGCGGATAGGTGCGCACGCTCACCCACTCGTCCCCCCCGCGCTCGAGGGTCGCGCAGCCGAGGCTCCCGGCGGCGAGCAACCCTGCGGCGCACGCCAGCGCCGCGCGCGTTCTGGTGGCAGGGGTCCCCATCGCGGCGAGTCTACTCTATGCGCTGCCTTCCGCCTCGGGGTTGAGCGCCTCCAGCTCGCGGCTGCGGGTCTCGGGTAGCGCCAGCAGCGAGAGCCCGGCAGCGGCCGTCCCGGTGGCGAGCAGCGTGATCACCCACTGCAGCTCCTGCGCCCCCTGCAAGAGAAGGTGCATCGTCCACAGTCCCAGCATCCAGCCCACGCTCTGGAACAGCACCAGCCAGCCGGCCGACGCGGCGCGCTGGGCGGTGGGAAAGAGCTCGCCCGTGAAGGCGCGGACGATCATGTCGCCGGCGCTCGCGAAGAACACGATGCCGACCCAGGCGACCGGCAGGCTCCAGCCCGGCCCGTTGTAGAACAGCGCCGCCGCAATCGGGTAGAGCAGGAACGCCGCGCAGCCGACCTGGCGCCGTCCGATGCGGTCGCCCAGGCGGCCGGCGACCATGTGGCCGAGGATTCCCATCAGGCCCGCCGCCACGAACATCAACGAGTACTGCCACGGCAACCAGCCGTGGGTGTTCTGCACGTGGACCGAGCTGAACTGGAAGACCGGCAGGGTGGCAAAGGAGCTCACCAGGCCCGCCACCGCCACCACCGCGGTGCGTAGCGGGTTGCGCCGCACCAGCAGGGCCGGGGCGCTCAGCCAGCTCTTCCAGCCCTCGGCGCTGCGCTGGTTCTCAAGGTGGCGCTGGAAGCGCTGGGTCTCGC
Source organism: Myxococcota bacterium (assembly GCA_041577695.1). Taxonomy (GTDB): domain Bacteria; phylum Myxococcota_A; class UBA9160; order UBA9160; family PR03; genus JASJBO01. The sequence continues at coordinate 7,228 of JBFGIM010000086.1, forward strand.
GCACCTCGCGCCGGAAGCGGGGCAGGAAGAGCAGGGGCAGCGCACCCACGACGTAGAGTGCGCGCCAGCCTCCCGGCAACAGGTCCACGAAGGCGAAGAGCAGGGCGCCGAGTCCGTAGCCGAAGGCCGCCAGTGCGCCCGCCATGCCGATGCCCCAGCCGCGGTGCTCGGCGGGGAACTCCTCGGTGATCATCACGAAGGCCGCCGCCGACGCGGTGAGCAGACAGGTTCGCGTCAGGGTCTGGAGCACCACGAACTGCCAGAGCGTGTGGCTGAAGGCCGTGGCCAGGGTGCCGACGCTCATCAGTGCGATGGAGCCGAGGAAGACGCGCCGGCGCCCGATGCGATCGGCGAAGGGCAGCAGGAAGAAGGCGATCACGCCGCCGAAGCGGATCCAGCCCAGCGGCACGCCCAGCTCGGCGACGGGAATGCCGAGGTCCTGCGAGATGTGCTTGAGCGCCGCCGTCAGCAGCGACAGGTCGTAGGCCTCGAAGAGCATCCCCAGCGAGACCAGGGCCAGCGTCCGCATCGTGGCGGGTTCGAGATCCGGGACCCGTCCCAGGAAGGGCGGGATCCACCACGGGCGGCGGGCGGATCCGGGTGCGGGAGGCGTCGGCTCGGTCGGCACGGACCCGCACGTTAGCCCACGCGAACCCGGGCTGGCGGGCGGTTACGCTCCGGTGGCGCGAGCGCTAGCGGGTTGGCCGGTGAGCGAGCGAATCCCTCGGCGGCCCCGCGGGTTCGTCGCGCGCCACGGCGCGAACGGCGTAGCGCAGCGGGCCACCCGGGCGGACGGCGTCGAATGGATAACAGGTGAGCAAGGTCAGCTCGCGCCGGCCCGAATCGGCGAGCACGCGGGTCTCGCGCTCGTGCACCACCTCGAGGCTGCGCACCTCGTAGCGGTGGATCACGCGGTCGGGGGTCTCGAGCTCGAGCGCGTCGCCGGTCTCGAGTGCACGCAGGAAGCGGAAGTGGGTGTCGCGGTGACCGGCGATGGCGCTGTTGCCCGGGCTCCCCGGCGGCGCGGTGCCGGAGAGGTGCCCCGGCCCGAACGCCAGGCTGGCGCCGGTGGCGCCGCGCAGGACCAGGGTCGAGACTTCCAGGCGCGGCACGCGCAGCCGCGCAACGGGCGCGGTGTCGGCCCAGGGCCACGGTCGCCCCGGCGCGGCATCGACCCGCGTCCGATTCCAGGACCGCTCGAGCAGCTGCTGCGCCAGGGCGGCCTTGGCCGGAATCCAGAAGCCCGACACCAGCAATGCGGCGCCGCCCAGCAGGAGGGCGGCCGAGAGCGGGGCGCCCCATCCCCGACTCACGGCCGCCCTCCGCCCCCCGAAGCCCCGTGCCTCGGGTGAACCCCCGGATCGATGTGGGCCCGCCGCGATGACGAGCGGCGGCGAAGCCATGCCCCTGCGCCGAGTCCGATGGCGCCCAGCAGGCGCAGAACCGACGACGCGGTCGCGGTGCTGGGCAGCCGCGTTCCCTGCCAGCCCGCGGGCAGCAACGACGGCACGCGCCTCGCCTCGACGTTCGCGTCCGGGGGCGCGGTCGGCGTCACGTCCACGGCCACCAGGCTGGTGTGACGCGTCACCAGGTGGTGCTCGATACCGAGTGCCACCACTTCTTCGCGCACCGCCTCCGGGTCGGCGCCCTCGAGCACGCTGTCCAGGAGCGATTCGATCTTGCGCCGCGCCCACAACTGGTGGACCCCGGTGGCGAAGGCGTCGGCCTCGACGCCCACTTCGAAGCCCCACGGCGCGTCGCCCTGCCAGCCGTCCACCTGCAGCTCGCCGCCGAGATCGGGCAGCCGCGCGGCCAGCACCAGCGGCTCGCCCCAGTAGAGATCGGGCAGCCGCGGCGGCCAGGCCTCGACGGCGTCGTCGTGGCTCCAGTGCATCTCGAGGTCCTTGAGCACCGGCTTCTCGAGCTGGGCGAAGAGGGCCTCCATCCGGGTCGCGACTTCGTCGAGACCCTGGACGAAGGTGAAGCTGCCGCGCCCCCACTGGGCCGCCTTGCGCATGAAGTGGCCGTTGGGCGCCGAGCCGATGCCCACCGTAAAGAGACGCGAGCGGCCCAGCTCGGCCTGGATGGCCGCGAAGAGCAGGGTCTCGTTGCCGACGGCGCCGTCGGTGATGAAGACCACCTGTCGCACGTCCACCGGCGCTCCGGCGTCCGTCAGCGCGGCGGCCAGGGCGGGCGCCATGTCGGTGCCGCCCCCCGCGGACAGCTTCGAGACCCAGCGGCGCGCCTGCTCGCGACGCTGGGCGCTGGCCGCCACGGGCTCGGGGAAGAGCTGCGTGTGGCGCGAGTTGAATTCGATCACGTTGAAGCGATCGCGCGAATCGAGCCGCTCGAGTGCCCACAGCAGCGCGCGGCGCGCCTGCTCGATCGAGGGGCCGTTCATCGAGCCCGAGGTGTCGATCACGAATACCACCTCGCGATCCAGGCGATGGCCGGCATCCGGATGGCGCGGCGGCACCACCATCAGCAGCCCGTAGAGGTGCGCTCCGTGGGGCTCGACCCAGAACGCCGCGTGTGGCACGTGACCGGCTTCGGGTTCCCACTCCAGGGTGAAGTCGCAGTCGGCTGGAGCCGTCTCGGCCAGCTCGACCGCGTAGCTCTCGCCGACGCCGCGGCTGACGTGCACCGCGTGGGAGGGGCTCACGACCTCGCGCAATGGCATGCCCGCGTCCAGATCGACGCGGATCTCGACCGGCGCCACGGCGGGCGCTCCCGAGCGGCCGGCGGAGAAGGCCCCGGGCGCGAATGCGCCGGCGACCACGGTTCCGAATGCGGCGCCGGCCGGGCCGCTCCATCGCGCGGTGGGCGCCGGGCTCCCGTCGCCGTAGCGCGGCGCCACGGTCAGCGGGAGCCGCAGCGAGAAGCGGCCGTCGCGGTAGTCGAGCGTCTGCTGGTACTCGATCGCGATCTCGATCTCTTCGCGGGGCCCCACGTTCGCGAGCGACGTGGTGAAGACGTCGGGCCGCTTCTGCTCGACCAGCGAGGCGCGCTTTCCCTGGCGCGCGGCCTCCTGGTACTCCACACGAGCCTGGGTCTTCTCGCGGATCTGCCCCTCCACGATGCGGCGTCCGACGACCATGCGCAGCGTGTCCACCGCCGCCTTCTCGGGCAGCGGGAACTCGTAGATCGCCTCGACCCAGGCGTCGCCGGGGTTGCGGAAGCGCTGAACCACCTGGACCCGCGCGACGGGCCCCGTGATCTCCACCTCGATGTCGGTGGCCACGGTGGGAGCGGGACCCCGGGCGCCCCCCTCGCCCAGGATCACCAGGCGCCCCCCCTCGGCACCCGCCGCCGAAGCGGTGGCGAGGGCTAGCCCCACAGCGGTGATCGCGTTCCGAATCCATCCGAGCCGCGCGTGTCGTCGTTGCATGGCCCCAGGAAAGCGCCCCCGGGCGGCGGCGTTGGGACCGGAATGCGGTGAAGCCGTGGAACATTGTGGCGATTCCGAGGCAACGCGCCGCTTGGCGCGGTACTGGGGTAGATTGCGGCGTCATGGCGGAACGTGTGGCGCTGGTGGACGACGAGGAGCCGCTGCTCGAGACGGTGGGCTTCGCCCTCGAACGCGCCGGCTACCGGGTACAGACCTACCCCGACGGCCAGGCGGCGTGGGAAGCGTTCGAGCGCGAGCTGCCGGATCTGGTCGTGCTCGACATCGTGATGCCGCGACTCGACGGTCTCGAGCTCTGCCGCCGGCTGCGGGGCCTCTCGGCGCGGCTGCCGATCATCTTCCTCACCTCGCGCGACGAAGAGCTCGACCGCGTCCTCGGGCTGGAGCTGGGGGCGGACGACTACCTCTGCAAGCCGTTCTCGATGCGCGAGCTGATGGCCCGGGTGAAGGTGCTGTTCCGGCGCCTGGCGCTGGACGGCGAAGCGGTCGGCAGCGGCGAGGAGGCGGTGCGCCACGTCGGACGTCTCAGTCTGGACCCGCTGCGCCATCAGGTGTGCTGGGACGCCGTTCCGATCGTGCTCACCGTCAGCGAGTTCCGCATCCTCGAGGCGCTCGCGCGCCGCCCGGGTCACGTCAAGTCGCGCGCTCAGCTGCTCCAGGACGGCTATCCCGACGACGCCTGGGTGAGCGAGCGCACGGTGGACAGCCACATCAAGCGCATGCGCCGCAAGTTCGCCGAGGTGGATCCGGACTTCGACGCCATCGAGACCCTCTACGGCGTCGGCTACCGCTACCGCGCGAGCTGACCGTGTCCTTCCTCACACGCGTACGACGGCGCCTCGGGCGCATCGGGTTGCGGCTGCTGGCCTTCAACGTGCTGGTGGTCTTCGTGCCCGCCGCCGGGGTGCTCACCCTCGACGTCTTCGAGGCCCGGCTGCTCCAGGGCCAGGAGGACGCGATGGTGCAGCAGGCACGCATCCTGGCCGCGTCGCTCTCGGACGACGGGCCGCTGCGCCGCCGCGAGGTGGATCGCATCCTGCGCGCCCTCGACCGACAGGTGACGGCGCGGATCCGCGTGGTGGATCCCGTGGGCGACGTGCTCGGCGACACCAGCACGTTGGGCCCGCAGCGCGAGCCCGGCGAGCCCGGCCGCGACGACCGCAGCCTGCGCGAGAGCTGGAGCTACCGGGCCGGCGTCGCGCTGGCTCGGCTGTGGCGTGCCGTGGGAGGCGGGCCAGCGCAGGAGGCGCCCACCGCGCCCGAGACCGACGGGCCGCTCGGCCGTGAGGTACTGGCCGCACTGGCCGGCCGCTACGGCGCAGCGACGCGGCCGAGCCCGGGGCAGCGCTCGCTCACCCTGTACAGCGCGCTGCCGGTGCGCGACCAGGGCGAGGTCGTGGGAGCCGTCGTCGTCTCGCAGTCCACCTACCGGATCCTGGAAGACCTGCTGGCGGTCCGGGTCGCGCTGTTCCGCGTCTTCCTGGCGTCGCTGGTCGCCGCGGCGCTGCTGAGCATCGTCGCCGCCACCACGATCGCCCGACCGCTGCGCCGTCTGCGCGCCGAGGCCTCCCAGATCCTCGACGGCCGCGGTCGGCTGCGCGGGCGCTTCCGCAGCTCGCGGCGGCACGATGAGATCGGCGACCTGGCGCGTTCGCTCCACGAGCTCTCGCAGCGGCTCGAGCGCCACGTGGGCTTCATCGAATCCTTCGCTGCCGACGTCTCCCACGAGTTCAAGAACCCGCTCACGGCGATCCGGACCGCCACCGAGCTGCTCGCCGAGGTCGAGGATCCCGCCGAGCGCCGCCGCTTCCTGGGGCTGGTGGAGCGCGAGGTGGCCCACCTGGAGCGCTTGCTGTCGTCGGTGCGCGAGATCACGCTGATCGATGCGCGAATGGAGCAGGCCGGCCGCGAGAGGCTCGTGCTCGGTGCCTGGGTGCCCCGCTTTGCCGAGGGGTTCCGCTTGCGGGCGCCGGAGACGCCACTCCGCCTCTCCGTGGCTCGAGAGGAGCTCGCGGTCAAGGTGGATCCGGAGCGGCTGGCCCAGATCCTCGAGAACCTGCTGGCCAACGCGGTGGGCCTCTCGCCGACGGGGACCGAGGTGGAGCTGATCGTGGCCCGGGACGGCGACGACGCCCTGATTGCCGTTCGCGACCACGGCCCCGGCGTTCCGGAGGCCCACCGCGAGCGCATCTTCGAGCGCTTCTTCAGCTACCGGCCCGATCCCGAC
>JBFGIM010000087.1:0-12586 GCA_041577695.1 Myxococcota bacterium
CGGTGTGAACACGGCGCTCTCCCAACTGAGCTAACGTCCCGCCCAATCTCCAACAATCCGAGGTGTTTAGGTGACCTCTCCGGGGCGCGCAAGCGCCCTCGACCCAGGGAGCCAGTAGAGGCTTCAGGCCTCCAGCGCCGCCTCCACGAAGGCCTTGAAGAGCGGGTGCGGCGCGAAGGGCGTCGACTTGAACTCCGGGTGGAACTGGCAGCCCAGGAACCAGGGGTGCTCCTCGATCTCTACCACCTCGACCAGCCGGCCGTCGGGGGAGACGCCCGACAGCACCAGCCCCGCACGGGACAGCGTGTCGCGCACGTCGGGGTTGAATTCGTAGCGGTGGCGGTGGCGCTCGGAGATCTGCTCGGTGCCGTAGGCCGCGTAGGCGCGGGTGCCCCGGCGCAGCGTGCATGGATAGGCTCCCAGCCGCATGGTGGCGCCCTTGTCGGTGATCGCGCGCTGCTCGGGCAGCAGGTCGATCACCGGATGCGGCGTGTCGGGATCGACCTCGGTCGAGTTGGCGCCGGTGAGCCCAGCCACGTGGCGGGCGAATTCGATCACGGCCAGCTGCATGCCGTAGCAGATGCCGAAGAACGGTACGCGATTCTCGCGCGCGTGGCGGATGGCGACGATCTTTCCCTCGGCGCCGCGACCGCCGAAGCCGTGGGGCACCAGGATGCCGTCGGCATCCTGTAGCGGCGACGCGTCGGCCAGCTTCTCGGAATCGATGTACTCGATCTCCACCTTGGCCGAGTGGGCAATGCCCGCGTGATGGAGCGCCTCGTTGAGGCTCTTGTACGACTCGGTCAGCTCCACGTACTTGCCGACCATGGCGATGCGCACGCTGCGCTCGGGCTCGCGGATGCGCTTCACCACCTCTTCCCAACGGCTCAGGTTGGGCTGGCCGGTCCAGATGTTGAGTTGGCGGGTGATCTTCTCGTCCACGCCCTCCTCGTGCAGGAAGACCGGCACTTCGTAGATCGATTCGACGTCCTTGGCCGTGATGACGGCGTCCTCGTCTACGTTGCAGAAGAGCGAGATCTTCTTCTTCACCGAGCGCGGCAGGAAGCGGTCGGTGCGACACAGGATGACGTCGGGCGAGATGCCGACGGCGCGCAGCTCCTTGACCGAGTGCTGCACCGGCTTCGTCTTCAGCTCACCGGCGGTGGCCACGTAGGGCACCAGTGCGATGTGCACGTAGCAGACGTTCTCGCGGCCCGCGTCGGCGCGGAACTGGCGAATCGCCTCCAGGAACGGCAGCGACTCGATGTCGCCCACGGTGCCGCCCACCTCGACCAGCAGCAGGTCCACGTCCTGGGCGGCCGCGTGGATGCGCGCCTTGATCTCGTCGGTGACGTGGGGAATCACCTGGACGGTGCCGCCAAGGTAGCCGCCCTGGCGCTCGCGACTGATCACCGACTCGTAGACGACGCCGGCGGTGACGTTGTTGACCCGCGTGAGCACCGCATCGGTGAAGCGCTCGTAGTGACCCAGATCGAGATCGGTCTCGGCGCCGTCCTCGGTGACGTACACCTCGCCGTGCTGCTGCGGGTTCATCGTACCCGGGTCGACGTTCAGGTACGGATCGAGCTTCAGGAAGCTGACGCGCAGGCCGCGCGCCTCGAGCAACGCGCCGATCGATGCCGAAGCGAGCCCCTTGCCCAGCGACGAGAGAACGCCGCCCGTCACGAAGATGAACTTGGTCGACCTCTCTTCCATGGATCCCCCAGAGCGACCTGCGACAGCGACCCGCCCACGCCCGACTAGTGGGAAAGTAACTACTTGCCGGCGTTTCGGCCGGTGCCCTCGACATGCGCACCACATGCCGCCCGGCGCCCCGGCCGTATCACCCGTCCGAAGCGGCGTCGCGGACCAGCCGTCCCGTGCGGTCTTCGCGAAGGAGCCCCGGCGGCCGCCGACCAGAACAGCGGTTGGCGCCCCCCGCGGGCGGGGAGGTTCGTTGGAGGCTGCCGGCGTGGTATCACGCCGGAGCCGAGGGTGTCAAATCCTCACGGCACCCAGGGCGCCTCGCGCAGCCCCAGGCTCTCGTCCCAGCCGCGCATCAGGTTCATGCACTGCACGGCCTGCCCGCCGGCGCCCTTCACGAGGTTGTCGAGCGCGCTCAGCAGGATCAGCGTCTGGGTGCGCGGATCCGGCACCGCGACCACGTCGCAGAAGTTGCTGCCGCGCACCGCGGCGAGGCTCGGCGTCTCGCCGATCTCGAGCACCCGTACGAAGGGCTCTTCGCCATAGCGCTGGAGCAGCAGGTCGCGCGCTTCTTCGGGCTCCACCGGGCGCCGCAGGCGCCCGTAGACGGTGGTGACGATGCCGCGGACCGCGGGAAGCAGGTGCGGCACGAAGCTCACCCGCACCGGAGCGCCCGCCAGCGCTCCGGCCTGCTCCTCGATCTCCGGCACGTGCCGGTGCTGGCCGCCCGGCTTGTAGGCGCGGCAGTTCTCGTCGATCTCGGCGAACAGGAAAGCCTCCTCGAGCTTGCGGCCGGCGCCCGAGACGCCCGACTTCGAGTCCACCCACAGCGTGTCGGACTCGATCCAGCCCGCTTCGAGGAAGGGCGCCGTGGGCAGCAGCACCGAGGTCGGGTAGCAGCCCGGGGCCGCCACCAGCTCTGCACCCGGAAGCGCCGCCCGGTGCAGCTCCGGCAGGCCATAGACGGCGCTCCCGAACAGCTCGGGGGCACCGTGAGGTCCGTAGAAGGCCTCGTAGGTGTCCGGGTCGCGGAGGCGGAAATCCGCGGACAGGTCCACCACCGCGACGCCCGCCTTGCGCAGCGCCCGGACCGCCGGGGCCGAGGCCGCGTGAGGCAGCGCGGCGAAGACGAGCTCCACCCGCGCCGCCAGGGCGGCGGGATCGAGCGCCTCGAAATCCAGCTCGAGCAGGCCGCGCAGCGACGGGAAGCAGGCGCCCACGCGCTGGCCAGCGCGTTGCTCGGAGGTCACCGCAGTGATCTCCACCTGCGGATGGCGCATGAGGATGCGGAGCAGCTCGAGGCCCGTGTAGCCACTGGCTCCGACGACGGCGACTCGCATGACCGATTCTCCCCTCTGTCCTGCCCGGCCGGCGCCGGCTGCGGCTGAAACGAAAACGGGAGACCCCCGCTGGGGTCTCCCGTCGAGAAGCTCCGGGATCGCCCGGGTCTAGCGCTTCGAGAACTGGAAGCGCGCACGCGCCCCGCGCTGACCGTACTTCTTGCGCTCCTTCTTGCGCGCGTCGCGCGTCAGGAAGCCGCCGCGCTTCAGCTGCGGACGCAGCCCCGGATCGAGCACGCACAGCGCCCGCGAGATGCCGTGGCGCAGCGCGCCGGCCTGGCCGGTGGGGCCGCCGCCGTGCACGCTGGCCGCGATGTCATAGCGCGTGCTGGCGTTCACCAGGTCGAGGGGCTGCCGCACCACGAGGCGCAGCACCTCGCGACCGAAGTACTCGTCGATGACCCGCCCGTTCACCACGATGGCGCCGGTGCCGGGCTTGAGCAGGACCCGTGCCACGGCCGTCTTGCGCTTGCCGGTGGCGGGCTTTGCGTTGAGCGCCTCAGCCAAGCTTTCGTACCTCCGGCTTCTGGGCCGCGTGGGGATGGTCGGGACCGGCGTAGACCTTGAGCTTGCCGTAGATCTTCCGACCCAGCGAGTTCTTGGGGAGCATGCCGCGCACCGCGCTCTCGATCACCCGTTCGGGGTGGGCGCCGCGGAGCACCTGACCGGCGGTGCGCGACTTGAGGCCACCCGCCCAGCCGGAGTGCCGGTAGTAGGTCTTCTGGTCCAGCTTGCGGCCCGTGAGCTTCACCTTGCCCGCGTTCACAACCACGACGAAGTCGCCGGTATCGGCGTGCGGCGCGTAGAGCGGATTGTGCTTGCCGCGCAACAGCGCCGCGATCCGGGACGCGAGCCGGCCGAGCGTCTGGTCGGCGGCATCCACCACCCACCAGCGCGGCTGGATGTCGCCGGGCTTCGGGCTCCTGGTTGCGCGCGGCGGATGGGCGGCCGGCATCTGGATCTCCGTTCGGGCAGGATTCTCGCGAGACGGCATGGGGTAGCCGAGCGCTCCGGCGCCGTCAAGCGAAACGGGCGCCAAGCGCTCGGAATCGCACCGGAAACGGCCAGATCCAGCCGGCGGCTGGGATGCCCGGGCGCTAGCCTCGCCCCCCGACCCCGCGGGCGCAACCCGGGCGCAGCCCCGGGCATCGCATCCTCGAACCGCGGAGAAGCCCCTTGCACCGACCCAGCCCCGAGCCGCTTCCCTCCCCGCCCCGGCTCTCGCGGGCCGCCGCGAGCGCCGCGGGGATCGCGGTGCTGCTGGCCGCCGCAAGCGCCCCGGCGGCCCCCAAGGCCGAACTCTGGCAGCGCTGGTCGGCCCACGACGAGGCCTCGCGGGTCCGGGTGGAACACGGGGCCTGGAGCGCTTTTCTCGAGCGCTACGTGACCGAGGACCGCTTCGGGGTGAACCGGGTCGATTACGGGGCCGTGACGCCGGCGGACCGGACCGCCCTCGCCAGCTATCTGGACCGGCTTGGCGCGACGCCCGTCTCGAGCCTGCGCCGCGGCGAGCAGCGCGCGTTCTGGATCAATCTCTACAACGCCCTCACGGTCCGGGTCATCCTCGACCACTATCCCGTGGCGAGCATCCTCGACATCGACATCTCGCCGGGCTTGTTCGCCCAGGGGCCCTGGGGCAAGAAGCTGATGTCGGTGGAGCGCGAGCCGGTGTCGCTCGACGACATCGAGCACCGCATCCTGCGCCCGCTCTGGCGCGATCCACGCATCCACTACGCCGTGAACTGCGCCTCGCTCGGATGTCCGAACCTCCGAAAGACCGCCTTCACCGACGACACCGCCGAGTCGATGCTCGACCGGGCCGCCCGCGACTTCGTCAACCACCCGCGCGGCGCTCACCTGGCGAACGGCGATCTGATCGTATCGAGCATCTACCGCTGGTTCGAGGACGACTTCGGCGGCGACGAAGCCGGCGTGCTGACCCACCTCCGACGCTACGCTGCACCGGAGCTGCGCCGCGCACTCGATGCGGTGGATTCGATCGACGACGACCAGTACGACTGGAGCCTCAACGACAGCGCCAGCGCGCCTTGACACGCGGTCCGCGCGTCCGGGACGTGGCGAGCCGGCGCCCGTTTCCCCAAGCTCTCTTCAGCTCTTGGGGGGGCTCATGGACCGACCGCGAGGCCGATCGCTGCGCTGGCTGCTGCCGCTGGCAGTCTGCCTGTGGAGCGATGCGGCCCTGGGCCAGGCGGTGCCGCCCATCCTCGACGAGTTCGGCGACGAAGAGAAGCCGCAGTCGCTGCGCGAACGGCTCACCGAGCGCGAAGACGAGATCCGGCTCGAGAACCCCACCCAGATCGATGTCTTGGGCCGCCCGCTCACGTTGAGCGGCCAGTACGAGCTCTCGCTGGACTTCGCTCGGCGCAGCGTGCTCGGATCCCAGTCCGGCGACTCCAGGGCGCTGCTGCTCGGCCAGGAGATCGAGGCGGAGATCTTCTACCCGCTGGGGAACGACACCTTCCTCTTCCTGCAGGGCCGGGCCGCCATGGACCGCTTCCTGCACGCACCCGACGGCACCGACCAGGTAGAGGACTACTTCCTCGAGCGCGGCGAGATGTGGCTCTTCTTCAAGGACCTGCTGGAGGGCCGGCTCCACGTCGAGATCGGCCGGCTCGACTACGAAGACGATCGCACTTTCTGGTTCGACCAGGAGCTGGATTCGATCCGCGTCGAGCTCGAGGGCGACGATGTGGACGTCGCCCTGGCCTTCGGCCGCGAGGTCACACCCGAGCGGACCGGCTTCGACGACATCGAGCCGGGACAGGACGGCGTGCTGCGCTGGATCGGCGAAGTCGGTTGGGAGTGGATCGACGAGCACGCCCTCGAGCTCTACCTCATCCGCCAGAGCGACCACTCCTACAGCGAGCCGATCGGCAAGACCGTCTCCATCGACCGCCAGGACGAATCCGACGCCACCCTCACCTGGATCGGTCCCCGCGCGTTGGGAGCCTGGGAATCGCCGGAGCGCGGCGCGCTCGGCTACTGGCTGGACGGCGGCTACGTGTGGGGACGCGAGACGCAATTCGACTACGAGGACATCTCCGCGCGCCGCGCCACCGTGGTGGACCGGGCACGCCGCGACGTGCGCGGCTGGGCCGTGGACGCCGGACTCACCTGGGCGATGCCGCACGCCCACGAGCCTCGCCTGACGCTGGGCGTGGCGGTCGGCTCGGGCGACGACTCGCCCGACTCGGACACCGACCGGGCCTTCCGCCAGACGGGGATCCAGGGCAACGAGTCGGGCTTCGGGGGCGTGGAGCGCTTCCATCATTACGGCGTACTGCTCGCTCCCGAGCTCTCGAACCTCCGGGTGCTGACCCTGGGCGTGGGCATGTCGCTCTTCACTGCGAGCTCACTCGACCTGATCTTCCACGACTACCACCTGCTCGCGCGGGCCGACGAACTCTTCGACTCGGCGCTCGAGCTCGAGCTCTCGGGAAGGCGCAAGCACGTGGGTTCGGAGCTCGACCTGGTGCTGGCGGTGGAGGAGTGGGCGCGGGTGCAGTTCGAGATGCGGGGCGCCATATTCCGCGCCGGCGCCGCCGTGGACAGTCCGCACGACTGGAGCTTCGGCGGATTCGCCACGCTTCGCGTCGCGTTCTAGCCGGCCGTCGCGTCCCCGCGTCCGTCGTCCACACGCTCGAGGGTGAGCCCGTGCGCGGGCGCGGTGGGTCCCGCGAGCCCGCGGTCGCGCGCGGCGATCAGGGTCGGAATCGACTCGGCGGCGCGCTTGCCCTGCCCGACCTCGAGAAGCGTGCCGACCAGGTTGCGCACCATGTGGCGCAGGAAGCCGGTGCCGGTCACTTCGAGTCGCAGCTCGCCGCCGGGCCCGCCTACCAAGTCGAAGCGCGTGATCGTGCGCACGCTCGTCGTGGGACCGCCACCGGCGGCCCGGAAGCTGGTGAAGTCGTGGGTGCCCACCACGGCGGCTGCCGCGCGACGCATCGCCTCCAGGTCGAGTGGCCGGGCGACGTGGAGCGCACGACGCGCGCGCAGCGGTGAGCGCGTTTCGCCGGTCCAGAGCCGATACACGTAGGTCTTGGAGCGAGCCGCGCGACGCGCGTGGAAGTCGGCTTCGACCGCGCGCAGCTCGAGCACCACCACGTCGCGGGGCAGCACCGCATTCAGCGCCCGGCGCAGCTCCGCGGCCTCGAGCCGGGTCTCGACCTCGACGTGGGCCAGTTGTGCCTCGGCGTGGACCCCGGCGTCGGTACGACCCGCGCCGTGCACGCGCGCCTCCACGCCGGTGACGTGCCGGAGCGCTGCGTCGAGTGCGCCCTGCACCGTGCGACGATCGGACGCGGCGGTGCGCTGGGTCTGCCATCCCTCGAACTCGGTGCCGTCGTATTCGACCACCAGGCGGAAGGTGGGCATCGCATTCAGTGGGTGCGGAGGCGCGCCTCGGCGAGGCGCACCGCGTTGGAGGCGGCCAGGAGCAGCGGGTCGGTGGCGAGCCACAGCAGCACTCCGTGCTCCACCGACGGATCGCGGCGGACCCGGCCCACCCGCACCACATCACTGCCGGCCGCTGCGCGGGTCGTGCCGGGCTGATCCGCGTCCTCGAGCTCCACATCGGGCAGCTCGCCCAGTATTTCGAGCAGTGCGTCGGGCTCCGCCGGGCGAACCGTCTCGAGCGCCAGGCTCGAGCCGTCGCCGCTGAAGGTGGGCACCCGCACCGACGTCACCGCAAGCCGCACCTCGTCCCCCAGCACCCGCCGCACGCAGTCGAGCAACTGCTGCTCGCGGTCGGTGGCGCCGTCGGCCTCGAGCGAGCCCAACCAGGGCAGACAGTCGAAGGCCACCGGGTAGCCGAAGGTCTCGGGCGCGGGCGGCTCGCTCTGGTTGAACAGCGCAATCGACTCCTGGGAGAGCGACTCGATGCCGCCGCGCCCGCCGCTGGCAGCGGATTCGAGCGTCGTCGCCACCACCCGGCGCAGACCGAAGTGGCGATGCAGCGGCAGCAGCACCCGCAGCCAGCTCAGCGCGGGACCCGGCGGCGTGGCGATCAGCGGAGCGGTCAGCCCCTCGGCCGGCTGGTGGATTCCGGCCACCAGCAGCGGCACCTCGTCGCGGCTCGAGAGCGCGCCGGAGAGGTCGAAGACCGGCGTCTGGGCGCGCAGCGCGTCGGCCACCCATTCGAGCGCCAACGACGGCGGCAGACACAGGAACACCAGGTCGAAGCCACGCAGCGACGGCGCCTTGGTCTCCACCGGCAGCACGGCGCCACAGAACTCGACGTCGCAACCCAGCGAGCGGTCGCTGGCCAACGGCACCAGCTCGCGCACCGGAAGTGCGCGGCGCTCCATCTCCGCCAGCACCTCGGAGCCGAGCGCCCCGGTGGCGCCCACCACCAAGACCCGCAGGCCTTCGCTCACGAGCTCGCCTCGAGCGCCGCAAGCACCCGGTCGCCCATGGCGCGACAGCCGAGGGTCGGACGCTCTTCCCCGGGAAGCAGCAGGTCGGCGCTGCGGTGGCCGGCTTCGAGCACGGCGGTCACTGCGCCGCGCAGCGCCTCGGCGGCGGCCGGCGCGTCGAGCGAGTGCTCGAGCAGCATCGCCACCGACAGGATCGCGGCCAGCGGATTGGCCAGGTCGCGCCCGGCGATGTCCGGCGCCGAGCCGTGTACGGGCTCGTAGAGCCCGATGCCGCCCTCACCCAGGCTCGCCGAGGGCAGCATGCCCAGCGAGCCGGTGATCATGGCGGCTTCGTCGGAGAGGATGTCGCCGAACAGGTTGCCGGTGACGATCACGTCGAAGCGGCGCGGGTCGCGCACCAGCAGCATGGCGCAGGAGTCGACCAGCTGGTGGGCCAGCTCCACGTCCGGGTAGTCCCGGGCCACCTCGTTCACCACCTGCACCCAGAGCTGCGAGGTCTCCAGCACGTTGGCCTTGTGCACGTGGGTGACGTGCTTGCGGCGGCGGCGCGCCGCCTCGAAGGCAACCCGGGTGATGCGGCTGATCTCGACCTCGTCGTACACCAGCGTATTGCGGGCTTCGCGGCGCCCGTCCACCAGCGCCTGGCCGCGCGGCTCGCCGAAGTAGAGCCCGCCGGTCAGCTCGCGCACCACCAGCAGGTCGATGCCCTCCACCACTTCGGGGCGCAGGGTCGAGGCATCGACGAGCGCCGGGAACACCGTGGCGGGACGCAGGTTGGCGAACAGACCGAGCTCCTTGCGGATGCGCAACAGGCCCTTCTCGGGGCGGCGGTCCACCGGCAGATCGTCCCACTTCGGCCCGCCCACGGCGCCGAGCAGCACGGCGCGGCTCTTGCGGGCGCGCTCGATCACCTCGTCGGCGAGCGGCGTGCCGTGCGCGTCCAGCGAGGCGCCGCCGATCAACCCCTCCTCACAGGCCAGCTCCAACCCGTGGCGGGCGGCGGCTGCCTCGAGCAGACGCTGCGCCTCGCGGGTGACCTCGGGGCCGATGCCGTCCCCGGGCAGGATCAGGATTGCTTCCGCCATCAGATGCCCTTCGGCTCGGAGACCGCGCGCCGACGTTTGTGCCACTCGAGCTTGTTCAGTGCGTTGACGTAGGCCTTCGCGCTGGCGACCAGCACGTCGTAGTGGGCGCCGTGGCCGATCACCCGGCGACCGCCCTCGGAGATCGTGACGCTGACCTCACCCTGGGCGTCCAGGCCCGCAGTGATCGCGTTGACCTGGTAGCGGACCAGCTCGCTCTTGGTATCCGTCAGCTGGGTGACGGCCTTGAAGATCGCGTCCACCGGACCGACGCCGGTCGCGGTGGCCTTGCGAGGCTCGCCATCGATCACCAGCTCGACGGTGGCCGACGGCGTGGCGAAGGATCCCGACAGCACGGTCAGCTCGCCGAAGGCGAAGCGCTCGTCTTGCTGCACCACCGAGTCGGCCACGATCGCCTCGATGTCCTCGTTGAACACGGTCTTCTTCTTGTCCGCCAGGTCCTTGAAGCGCTTGAAGGCGGCCTCGAAGTCGACGCCCTCGACCCCCAGCCCGAGCTCGTCCAGGCGGTCGCGGAAGGCGTGACGCCCCGAATGCTTGCCCAGCACCAGCTCGTTGGCGGAACGCCCGATCGACTGGGGCGTCATGATCTCGTAGGTGATCGCCGCCTTGAGCACGCCATCCTGGTGGATCCCCGCCTCGTGGGCGAAGGCGTTGGCGCCGACGATCGCCTTGTTCGGCTGGACGGCGACGCCGATCACCGACGAGAGCAGCCGGCTCGACGGGTAGATCTCCTCGGCGCCGACGCCGGTCTCGACGTCGCCATAGAAAACGGGGCGCGTGCGGATCGACATCACCACCTCCTCCATGGCGGTGTTGCCGGCCCGCTCGCCGATGCCGTTCACCGTGCACTCCACCTGACGCGCACCCGCGCCCACCGCGGCCAGGCTGTTGGCGACGGCGAGGCCCAGGTCGTCGTGGCAGTGGGCCGAGATGCGCGCGGCATCGATGCCGGGAATCTCGGCGCGCAGGTGGCGGATCAGGCCGGCGAACTCGTCGGGCATGGTGTAGCCGACCGTGTCCGGCACGTTCAGCGTGCTGGCACCCGCCGCCAGCGCCGTGTCGAACACCTGCACCAGGAAGTCCCAGTCCGAACGGGTGGCATCCTCCGCAGAGAACTCGACGTCGTCCACGTGGCTGCGCGCCTGCCGCACGGCGCGGTCCACCTCCTCGAGCACGCGCTCGCGGCTGAGCCGCAGCTTGTGCTTCAGGTGGATGTCGCTGGTGGCGATGAAGGTGTGGATGCGGGGATGCGCGGCTTCCTCCAACGCCCGCGCGGCGCGTTCGATGTCCTCGTGACCGGTGCGCGCCAGTCCGCAGATCACCGGCGTCCGCACCTCGCGCGCCACGGCGCGCACCGCCTCGAAGTCGCCCTCACTGGCGATCGGGAAGCCCGCTTCGATCACGTCCACACCCAGCCGTTCGAGCTGGCGTGCCAGCGAGAGCTTCTCGCCCAGGTTCATGCTGCATCCGGGCGCCTGCTCGCCGTCGCGCAGCGTGGTGTCGAAGATCCACACCCGTTCTCGACTCATGTGGCCTCCTTGGGCGGCTCCAGCGCCTCGGAGAGCTCTTCGATCGGCCGGTTCGCCAGATAGCGCCACAGCCACTCGGCGGGACCCAGCGTCACGTAGCCGACCCCCACCGCGAAGAACGTCACCGAAGGCTCCTGCACCAGTACCGCCAGCGCCAGCACCGAAACCACCACCGCCCGGTAGGAATGGCGCAGATCCAGCTCCTTGAACGAGCGATACGGAATGGCGCTCACCATCAGCAAGCCGATGGCGGTCAGGGACAGAGCCACGGCGGCCTCCGGCACGTCGATGGTCACACCGCGCTCGCGCAGGAACGACACGAACCACTGGGTGCTCGCCACGGTGGCGGCGGCTGCCGGGCTGGGAAGGCCCTCGAAGCGGCCGCGGAACCGAGAGGAAGACACGTTGAAGCGCGCCAGCCGCAGCGCAGCGCAGGCGGTGTAGAGGAACGCCAGGATCCAACCGGTGCGTGCCAGCGCGGACAGATTGCCCGCCTCGAAGGCAAGGATTGCCGGTGCCACGCCAAAGGACACCACGTCGGCGATCGAGTCGTACTCGCGGCCGAAAGCGCTGGTGGATCGCGACAGCCGCGCGACCCGCCCGTCGAGCAGATCGCACAGCCCGGCCAGGAAGATGCCGAGCGCCGCCCGATCGAAATTGCCGGCCTGGGCCTGGATGATCGCGAAGAAGCCCCAGAAGAGATTCCCGGTGGTGAGCAGCTGCGGCCACAGGTAGTGGCCGCGGCGATCCGAGCGCGGCCGCCGTCGCCGCCGACCGAGACGCCGGCCGCGCGGATCCTCGGGCGCCGCGCTCACGCCGCCCCCAGCCGGGCGATCACCGTCGCGCCGCCGCGCACCCGGTCGCCCACCGCCACCCGTGCCTCGGCCTCGATCGGCAGCCACACGTCGGTACGCGAGCCGAAGCGGATCAGCCCGTAGCGCGCGCCGCGCTCGACCCATTGGCCGACCTCCGGGTGGCACACGATGCGCCGCGCGATCAGCCCGGTGATCTGGACCACGCGCACGCGCCGCCCGTCGGCCAGCTCCAGGTCGAGGGCCAGGCGCACGTTCTCTTGCTCGCCGCGCGCGTTGAAGGCCGCCAGGAAGCGCCGGCCGCCCGGCTCTCGCGCCACCACCCGCCCGGAAACCGGCGCGCGGTTCACGTGCACGTCGAAGATCGACAGGAAGATGCCGATGCGGAGCACCTTGCGTCCGTCCGGGGTCTCGATCGGATCCACGGCCAGCACGCGTCCATCGGCGGGTGCCACCACGGCGGCCGGATCCGACGGCAGCGCGCGTTCCGGATTGCGGAAGAAGGCCAGGACGAACAGGCACAGCCCGCCGAAGGCGGCGGCCAGCCAGGTCCAGCCCAGCCAGGCGGCCGCCACGGCCGCGGCCAGCGGCACGGCGCCCAGCCCGTAGGCGTCCGATACGATGGGCGCCGTGGGACGCTCCCGGAAGTGCGGCTCGGGCGGAACCTCGGCTCGACTCACGTCAATTCTTGGATCGATCGAC
>JBFGIM010000088.1:0-12561 GCA_041577695.1 Myxococcota bacterium
CCGGCGATCGAAGCCTGCGAGGACAGCGCGTCCATC
Organism: Myxococcota bacterium; assembly: GCA_041577695.1. Lineage (GTDB taxonomy): Bacteria > Myxococcota_A > UBA9160 > UBA9160 > PR03 > JASJBO01. The sequence continues at coordinate 37 of JBFGIM010000088.1, forward strand.
GACTGGGCGCGCGTGATGCGCGGCATCAGCTCCATGGCGAAGCCGGTGACGCCGGTCTCGGCCAGACGCGCGGCGAGATCAGCGCGTTCGAGTGGCCGCAACAGGCCGATCAGCACCGCGCCGCGCCGCATCCCCGACACCTCGGCGTCGCTCGGTTCGCGCACCTTGAGCAGGACGTCGGCGGAGGACACCAGCGCAGCCGCGTCCGTCCCGATGCGGGCCCCCTCGCCTTCGTAGGCAGCGTCGTCGAGTCCCGCGCCCGCGCCCGCGCCCGACTCGACGCCAACCTCGAGCCCGGCGCGTACCAGGAGGCGCACCGCATCCGGGGTCAGGGCGACCCGGCGCTCTCCAGCGGCGCTCTCGCGAACGACGGCGATCTTCATCAGATTCCCGATCCGGTGCTCTCGATCCCCAGCCGACCGACTGCTCTCGGGCCGGTGGCCATGGGACGCGAACTATAGGGCAGCTTGTGGGGAAGTCGCCCGGGGCTGCGCGCTCAGCCGCACAGGGCGTCGCTGCAGTCGCCGGCGAAATCGTCGGGCACCTCGGTTCCGGCGGCGCCCCGGACCAGGACCGCGGCGTCCCGGCAGCCCTCGCGAAAGACCGTCACTCCCTTGAGACCCAGCCGCCAGGCGGCGAGGTAGATCTCCCGCACCTGCTGCGGGGTCGTGTCGGCGGGCAGGTTGATGGTCTTGGAGACGGCGTTGTCGACATGTCGCTGGAAGGCGGCCTGGATCGCGAGGTGTCGCGTCGGGTCCACGTCCGGGGCGGTGGGGAACAGACGACGCACCGAGGCGGGGACCGCCGCGATGCCCCGCGCCGAGCCGGTCTGGCGAACCTCTGCCAACAGATCTTCGCTCCAAGCCCCGGCGCGGCGCAGCGCGTCCTCGAAGCGGGGCTGGGTCTCCGGGAGCCGGGCGCCGTCGAGCACGTGACGGATGAAGGCCAGTGCGAAGAAGGGCTCGATGCCCCCCGCACAGCCGGCCAGGATCGACAGGGTTCCGGTAGGGGCGATCGAGACCACCGTCGCATTCCGCAGCCGGCGACCCCGGGCCGCCGCTCGGGAGGCGGCCCAGTTCGGAAACACACCGCGCTCCTCGGCCAGTCCCGCCGAAGCGCGTTCGGCCCGCTCGCGAATGCGCCCCATCAACTGCTCGGCCAGGGCGGCGGCCTCGCCGCTGTCGTACGGGATCTCGAGATCGACCAGCAGATCGGCGAAGCCCATCACGCCGAGGCCGATCTTGCGGTTGCCGCGCACCGTCTCGTCGATCTCGGGGAACGGATAGCGGCTCACGTCGATCACGTCGTCGAGGAAGCGCACCGCCAGATCGACGGTGCGGTCGAGACACTCCCAGTCGACGGATCCGTCGCGTACGAAGGCGTCGAGCCGCAACGAGCCCAGGTTGCAGGCCTCGTTGGGCAACAGCGGCAGCTCACCGCAGGGATTGGTGGCCTCGATCGGCCCGAGCGCCGGCGTCGGGTTTTCGCGGTTGACGGCGTCGATGCAGATCACCCCGGGATCGCCGCTGGCCCAGGCCTGGTACGCGATCTCGTCCAGCAGCTTGCCCGCGTCGAGGGAGCCGACGGATCTTCCGCTTCCCGGGTGGACCAGGTCGAAGTGTCCGCCGGCGAGCGCCGCCTGCCAGAAGGCGTCGGTCACCGCCAGCGAGAGGTTGAAGTTGGTGAGCCGGCCCGGATCGGCCTTGGCGCGCACGAATTCGAGCACGTCCGGATGGTCGACGCGCAGCACGCCCATGTTGGCGCCGCGGCGGCGCCCGCCCTGCTTCACCACCGCGGTGGCGGCATCGAAGACGTCCATGAACGCCACCGGGCCGGATGCGACCCCGGGCGTGTGCTGCACCGGGTCACCCGCCGGGCGCAGCCGCGAGAAGGAGAAGCCGGTCCCGCCGCCGGACTGGTGGATGGTGGCCATGCGACGAAGCGCGCCGAAGACCCCCTCCAGGGTGTCCTCCACCGGCAGGACGAAGCAGGCCGAGAGCTGTCCCAGCGGCGTGCCGGCGTTCATCAGGGTCGGGGAGTTCGGCAGGAAGACCCGGTCGCGCAGGAGCTCGAAGAAGCGCTCCCGCCAGGGAGCGGACTCACCGCCGTACTGGGTCTCCGCCTGGGAAACCGCATCCGCCACCCGCTCGCAGAGCCCGTCCCAGTCTTCCAGCACGCGTCCGGAGACGTCGCGCAGCAGGTAGCGCGCTTCGAGGACACGCAGCGCGTTGGCCGATAGGGCGCGCATGCCGACAGGTTACGACCCGCGCGGCCCGAAGCCAGCGAGTGGTCCACGGGGCCCCTCGGGGAAGCGGCCGACCGGGGCGACGGCTACATTGCGCGCCCCCATCCCTCGGGTGACTCCGGGCGACCAGCTCCGGGCGCGCGCGCCCCGGAGACGGGCCCGGGCCCGCGACCGGAGAGCGCCATGGCCGACGCACCCCGCATCCTGCGCAAGACGATCGGAAACTTTCTGGAGGACTTCGTTCCCGGACAGGTGTTCCGCCACAAGGGCGGCAAGACCGTGACCGAGGGCCTGTTCACGACCTTCACCGAGTTCACCATGACGACCAACCCGCTGGCCAAGAACGCGCGCTACGCCCGCGCGTACGGCTTCGATGGGCTGGTCTGTCCGCCCGGCCTGGTGATGCTGGTCGCCTTCAGCCAGACCGTCGAGGACGTCTCCGAGAACGCCCGCGCCAACCTCGAGTACATCGACATGCGCTTCGGCGCGCCCGTCTACGTGGGCGACACGCTCGAGGTGGAGACGAAGGTGCTGAGCGTCACGCCGTCGCGCAGCCGGCCCAACCTGGGCGTGGTGCACGTACAGTCCACCGCCCGCAAGAAGGTCGGCGAGGCGGGCGAAGCGGTCGTGATGACCTGGCAACGCAAGGTTCAGGTCTGGAAGAAGGACGACGACGCCGACGTGCACCCCGGCGAGGCCCAGCCGGACGCCGTTCCGTGCGAGCTCTGGCTGCCCGACTACGACCCGGGCCGCGACTACAAGTCGATGGCGCATCTCTCCAACGCCGATACCTACTTCGAGGACTTCGAGCCGGGCACCCGCATCGAGCACTCGCGCGGGCGCACCATGACCTCGGAGCACATCCACCTGACCGCCGTCCTCGACAACACCAGCCAGGTGCACTGCAACCAGTACATGATCGACCTGGACCCGAAGCAGTACGTCGGCGGTGAGCTGATCATCTTCGGCGGCATCCCCTTCGTGCTGTGCCTGGGACTGTCCTGTCCCAACGTCGGCGACAACGCCCTGGGCGACCTGATCTACAACACGGGCAAGCACACCGCCCCGCTCTTCGCCGGGGACACGGTCTTTGCAGCCACCGAGATCCTCGGCGTGCGCGACCATCCCGGGCGCGACGACCTGGGCGTGGTGGAGACCCGGCTCTTCGGGCACAAGTTCGTGCGGGAAGAGGACAGCCCCGCCGGAGAAGATGCACCGGAGGGCTGGAAGAAGGTCGAGATCTTCGAGCTGGACCGCAACGTGGTGGTGAAGCGCCGCAGCCACTACGCGTAGCGGCTACGGGGCGGCGGAACCGCGCTAGGCTGTTCGCCATGATCGACCTCCACTTCTGGCCCACGCCGAACGGCTGGAAGATCACCATCGCCCTCGAGGAGATGGAGCTCCCCTACCGGATCGTCCCGGTCAACATCGGCCGGGGCGACCAGTTCCAACCCGAGTTCCTGGCGATCAGTCCCAACAACCGCATGCCCGCCATCGTCGATCACGAGCCCGCGGGCGGCGGCGAGCCGATGCCCGTGTTCGAGACCGGCGCCATCCTGATCTACCTGGCCGAGAAGACCGGACGCTTCCTGCCCCGGGACCTGCGCGGCCGGACCCAGGTGCTGGAGTGGCTGATGTGGAAGATGGGCGGGCTGGGACCCAAGCTCGTCGAGCACCGCCACTTCAAGCTCTACGCTCCCGAGAAGATCCCCTATGCCATCGACCGCTACCGACGCGAGGCCGATCGGCTCTACGGAGTCCTCGACCGCAGGCTCGAGGGTCGCGAGCACCTATGCGGCGAGTACTCCATCGCCGACATGGCGTGCTGGCCCTGGGTGATCACCTACAAGAGCCAGGGCATCGACCTCGATGCCTTCCCCAACGTGCGCCGGTGGTACGACCGGCTGAAGCAGCGCCCCGCCCTGCGCCGCGGCTACGACGTGGGCAAGCGCGAGCGCAGCGCCACCTTCGCCGACGGTCCCGACGAGGAGGCGCGGTCGATCATGTTCGGCCAGCGCGCGCGCTGATGGCCTCCGTCCGGGCGCGTGGGGCATGCCCCCCATCGGCGCCCTCATCTCGATCGGATCGCGCCGGTTGCGCTTGACAGAATTCGCTGGAATGCGCACATCATGTGCAGAGGAGGAATGATCATGGCTGCCCGCAAGAAGAAGGCGACTCGAAAGAAGGCTGCGAAGCGTGCGAGCGCTTCTCGTGCCATTGCCCGTTTGGAACCCGAGCTACCGGCGAACCTCCGCGAGTACGCTCGCCAGGTGCGAAGGCGCCTGACCCAGGTCGAGCGCGAGATCGACCGGGCCGAGGCCCAGGCACGGCGCCGTTTCACGCGGCTGCTCCGCAACGCCAGCCACGAGCTCGGCCACCTCGAAGCCCGAGGCCAGGCCGAGTGGCGCAAGCTGACCAATCCCTACCGCCGTCGGGCCGTGAGCCTGCTCAAGAAGCTCGAGAAGGCGGTTGCGCCGCCGGCTCGCAAGAAGGCGGCGCGCAAGAAGGCTCGCAAGAAGACCGGGCGCCGGAAGACGGCGACCGCCCTGGCGTAGCGCAGCCTCTCCAGTGTGGGGTGCCCGGGAACGAACCGGGCACCCCGATAGTGTCTTCCGGGTCTGGGGTGTACCCTGGGCGGTCTTCGCATGTGCGCCGCCGGAGCCCCCATGACCCGGAACTTCACCCGTCTCGGCTTCCAGATCCCGAACTTCACCTTCCCGGATGTGCCCGACGATGCGCTCTTCGCGCGCGTGTCGGACATGGCGCAGAAAGCCGAGGAGTCGGGCTTCGACACCCTCTTCGTGATGGACCACTTCTACCAGCTGCCGATGCTGGGGCCGCCGGAGTGGAACATGTTCGAGGCCTACACCCTGCTCGGCGCGCTCGCGGCGCGCACCCAACGCGCGCGGCTCGGCACCCTGGTGACGGGCAACACCTACCGCAATCCCGCGCTGCTCGGGAAGATCGTCACCAGTCTCGACGTGATCTCCGGCGGGCGCGCCCTGCTCGGCATCGGCACCGGTTGGTTCGAGCAGGAGCACGACGCATTCGGCTTCCAATTCGGTTCGCTGGGCGAGCGCTTCGACCGGCTCGAGGAGGCCCTGGCGATCCTGAAGCCGATGCTCCGCGACGAGCGGCCGAGCCTCGAGGGCCGCTTCTACACCGCACGCGACACGATCAACCGGCCGGCGTCGCTGCAGCCGGGCGGTGTGCCGCTGATGATCGGTGGCGCCGGCGAGAAGCGGACGCTGCGCCTGGTGGCGGAGCACGCCGAGGAGAGCAACCTGCCCTGCCCCGTGGACGAGGTGCCCCGCAAGCTCGAAGCGCTCGAGCGCCACTGCCAGGCTGTGGGGCGCGACCGCAGCACGGTCGGCGTCTCGGTGCTGGTCTCGCTGGTGATCGCCCCGACGACGGCCGAGGCGGAGGCCGCCCGCACCGATCTGCTGGCGCGCCGGGGCCTCGACTGGAACACGCTGCCGGATGCGATGCGGGAGGGCATCTCCCGCGCCCTGGTGCTGGGCGATCCCGATACCGTGGCCGAGTTCGTCCAGCGCAAGGTGCTGGACGTGGGCCTCGACGGGCTGATCGTCAACCTGCCGGCCAACGGTCACGAGCTCGAGACGATCGCGCTCGCGGGCCAGACGCTCGGCAAGGTGCTGGCGCGCTAGCCGCCGGACGCCGCTAGTAGCTCAGCTTCGGGAACCAGTCGCCGCGACCCTCCGGCGTGAGGTCGAACAGGTTCCACACCGGCGACAGCAGATCGACGCCGTTCCAGTGCTCGGGGGCCATCACCGCCTCGCCCGTGTAGAAATGCCGCGGCTTCCCGTCCGCACCGAGTGTGAAGACGCTCACGCCGGGGTGCTGCGACCCGTCCGGATCCTGCATGTGCAGATCCTGCTTCAGGGTGCTGCCGAGGCTCGAGAGCAGGCGCAGCTCCGACCAGCCGCCCTCGCGGGCCCAGCTGCGCATCTCCCCGATCGGGGCTTCGGACACCAGCGCGAAGTTTGCGCGCTCCCGGACGTGGCGCGCGACGGCGTTGTACCCATCGGCCCACATCGAGCACATCGGGCAGGGGTTCTTCTGGGCCCCGCCGTACATGAAGTGGATCAGGATCAGCGGCTTCTCAGGGTCCTCGAAGAGCTCGGAGAGATGTACGCGAGCGGGGGGCGCGTCCTCGGCCAGGTCCCGGGGACCTTCCTCGAACTCGTAGTCCTCTACCGCCGTGTCGGTCGGCAGGCTCCGCCGGAGCTCCGCCACGCGGGCCACTTGCTCCTTCAAGGCAATCTCGGCTTCGAGCAGCTCGCCGCGGAGCTTGCGATACTCGGCGCTCTCCTGGGGCAGCCGCGATGCGCTCATCGGGGTTCCTCCTCGGGGTCCCTGCGACCCACGCCACGCTACTCTGAGCGTGGAGGCAACGTCAATGCGCGCACAACGAGCGCTGTGGGTCGCTCTCGTGATTCCGCTGCTGGCCTGCCCCCAGAGGGGCGACCCGGCAGGAGCGCCCGCGACGGAGAGCGAGCCGGAAGTCGAGCAGGAGGGACCTCCGCTCTCGGGGCGCTTCGGTGCCCGTCTGCATCGGATCGAGTCCCCGCTCCGTCTTCCCGACTACCTCCTCGTCGGTGGTGCTGGAAACGAGGTCGCCTTCAACGAGATGCGCGGGCGGGTTCTACTGGTCACCTTCTGGGCGCCGTGGTGCGGCATCTGCGCGCGCGAGCTGCCGAAGCTCGACCGGCTGGCGGGAGAGCATCGCGGCGCGGGCCTGCGGGTAGCGCTGCTCGGACGCGATGCGAGCGCCGCGGACCTCGCGCGGAACCTGGACGAGCGGGGCCTCCACTACGCCGAGAGCTATCTGGACGTGGACAACGTCAACGCGGCGGCGCTGGGCGTGAACGGCGTCCCCACCACCTTCGTGGCCGACCGCGACGGGTGGATCGTCGGCGCCGTACGCGGCGGGGCCGACTGGGACTCGCCCGAAGCGGAGGCCTATCTGCGCCACTACCTCGACGGACCGCCCTAGCCATCCCCTCTTCGGGGGATGGACACCGCCCGGTGGACGTGGCTCACTGGAGCTGCCGATGCCGAACACCGTGCTCATCGCGGAGGACGACGAGCCGACGCTGAAGCGTCTGGCGCGGGCAGTCGCGGCGCATCCGGACCTCACCGTGGTCGGGGAAGCGCTCACCTGCCGCGAGGGATCGCGCCTGTTGCGCGCGACGGCTCCGGACGTGCTGCTGGTGGATCTGGGCCTGCCCGATGCCAGCGGCGTCCAGCTGATCCGGGAGGCGCGCAGCCTGTCGGCCGACACCCACGCCATGGTCATCACGGTCTTCGCCGACGAGAACCACGTGATCGAGGCGATCGAGGCCGGGGCACGCGGCTATCTGCTCAAGGACGGTACCGACGACTACGTGGCCGCTTCGATCCTGCAGCTGCTGGCGGGAGGTTCTCCGATCAGCCCCGCCATCGCACGCCACCTGCTCGATCGCTTCCTCGAGCCGACCGCGCAAGCCCGCGAGGACGATGCACCCGCCCTCACCGATCGCGAACGCGAGGTGCTGTCCTTGCTGGCCAAGGGGTTCACCTTCGAGGAGATCGGGAACATCCTCAAGATCTCCCCGCACACGGTCACCACCCACGTGCGCCACATCTACCGCAAGCTCGAGGTCGGGTCGCGCTCGCAGGCGGTCTACGAGGCGGTGCATCGCGGGCTGCTACGGATGGACGACTGAGGGCACCCACAGCGTCACGCAGGTTCCCGGCTCGGCGGAGCTGATCTCGAGCGTGCCGCCAATCTCGCCCGCGCGGGAACGCATGTGCTGCACGCCGCGACCGGGCGAGGCCTCCGCGCTGATGCCGCAGCCGTCGTCGCAAACCTGGATCTCGAATCCATCGCGCCCCGACGCGTCGGGCCGGACGGCCGTCGAGATCGCGATGCGGGTGGCTCCGCTGTGGCGGATGGCATTTGTGATCGCCTCCTGCACCACGCGCATCACATGGAGCAGCCGCTCCGGGCTCCAATCATCGGTGGCGGGAAGGTCGGAGACGGCCCATTCGAGCCGAACCCCGGCGCGTTCCAGCCCGGCGCCGAGACGCGAGCGAAGCTGGGCGAGCACGGCGGTCACGTCCCCGAGACGGGGGTCGAGTGAATCGATCACGATCCGCATCTCCGTGAGCGCGCCCCGGAGCACGTCGGCGACTTCGGGCGCGGATTCGTTCGACGCCTCCACCAGGGCGAGCGCCGAAACCAGCTGCCCACCCAGGCCGTCGTGCATCTCGCGGGTGATCCGGTCGCGCTCGCGGGCGAGTAGCGCCTGCTGTTCGAGGCGCTGCATCTGCTCGAAGTTCGCGGTCAGCGCCTGCTCGCGCTCCAGGACGCGGGCCTCGAGCGAGGCGTTCAGCGTCTCGGCCTCGCTGAGCGCACCGAGGAAGCGCAGCAGCAGGGTGATCCCGAAGGCGGGAACGATCAGCGCCAGCGCCAGCGGCAGGGACGGCGGCGGCGGGACGGCCGCGGTCTGTCCGATCCAGTCCCGACCACTGAGCGCCACGGCCAGGGTGCCGACCAGCGCGTAGACGCCCAGCTCGAGTCGGGAGAGCTTCTCCCGGTGACGCAGCACCTGGATGCAGAGGAAGGCCCCCAGGGCGACGGCGCAGGCGTGCATCACCAGTGCCCCGCTCCCGAACCAGGGCCGTGGCAGCACTGCGTAGTAGAGGGCAACCGCCCCGGAAGCGAGGAGCAGGCTGCGCACGCCCGGACGTCTGAAGCCGACCCGCTCCCGCGCCCACAGCGTGAGCAGGATCGGGATCTGGTCGAGCGCGCCGTTCATCAACCGTTCCCACGTCCAGTGCTCGAAGGGAATGTCGCGAACCCAGTAGTTGAGACCGTTCACCGCCCACGCCGCCGTGGCCGCCATGAACCAGCCGTAGAGCGCCTCGAATCGGGTCGCGATCCACAACACGCCTGCCAGCACCAGCGTCAGCACCGCGACGGCCGTGCTCGCCTGGGCGAGCCCGATCCGTGTGCGGTAGTCGCGCGCGTGGATCGGAACGAGCTGATCGCGCGGCCCGATCCGGATCGGCGCGATCGCGCCGGCGCCGTGGGGAACGGCGTAGAGCCCGACGTCGATCTCGTTCCGACCGACCCGAAGCAGTGAGGCGGGAAACTCGAAGAGCAGCGGCCGGTTGAAGTTGTGCGCCACCGGCGGTTCGAAGGAGCCGCCCTGCCCCACCCAGGTGCCATTGACGTACGCCACCGCATTCAGGTCGACCGCGGGCAGGTTGAGCGCGCACGGCTCTTGCCCGGCCCGCTCCAGGTCGAGGGTGAAGCGGTACCAGCCGAAGCCGCCGGCGGCGGGGCGGCTCCGGCGCCAGGAATCGGGCAGCGAGACGATCTCGCCGTCGACTGCGGAGCGCTGCTCCCCCAGGTGGAAACGCGCCTTGCTGAGAACGACGATCCGGTCGAGGCATGCCGTCGCCGCCGGCGCGCCGAGCGTCAGAACGATCGCGAGGGACAGCGCCGCCAGCCGCTGCATGCGTCGGATCGTACACCAGGCGGCGATGCCCGTGGTGCCGCGTGTCGCTAGATCAGCGCCTCGACCGAGGCCGGCATCTCCGCAGCCACCCGGATGATCGGGATCCCGGTCTGGATGTTCGCCTCCATCTCGACGAAGGCGCGCGGCATCTCCTCGAAGGGATAGATCTCCTTGTGGATCGTCGGCTTGAACACGCTGCCGTAGAGCTCGGTAGCGGCCCAGCAGCCCTCGATGGTCTCGTAATGGGTGTGGTCGAGGGTGACCTGTTTCACCGACATCAGCGTGGAGTTGTATTCGACCACCTGGGAGAGCTGCCAGCCTGCCGAGACGTTGACGCCCTGGCGCGCCGCCGCGGCGAGCCCCGCCTCGAAGACCGGGCCGCGCAGCATGTCGCACACCAGGTGCATCCCCTCGCCGTCGGTGAGCCGCTTGACCTCCTTCGAGAACGCCTTGACCCCGTCCCGATTGCGGAAGCGGTCGAAGGCCTTCTGATCGATGCCCTGCACCCCGAGCTTCTCGAGGGCCGCGCGTCGCTCGGGGCTGCCCGAGCAGAAGTAGGCATCGTGCCCCTCGGCGCGCGCCAGCATCAGGAAGCACTCGCCCACGCCGCCCCCGAAGGACAGCACGTTGAGCTTGGCGCGGTGCTCGCGCGAGACCTTGAGCCGATAGATCCCCAGCGCGCGTCGCCAGAGGTGATAGGCAGTGGGCGCGCGCAGCGGCAGCGCCGCGATCTCCCACAGGTTGAGTCCGGACGCGAGCGGCGCCGGCACCAGCTGCCACTCGCCCACCACGGCCTCCTCGGCGTACCAGCCGATGGAGTCGGGCGCATCGTAGGCCCAGATGCGGATCGGATAGCCGTAGCGGTCGGGCGCGCCGTTGCAGTGGGTGATGGCGATGTCGCCGGGCTTGAACTTGGTCACCCGGTCGCCGACGGCCGTCACCTCGCCCACCGCCGAGTTGCCCGGAAAGATCTTGCCGCCGCGCGACTCGGCGATGTTCACCGTGTCCGCCAGGGCAGCGTGGTTGATGTTGTGCTCGCCGGAGACGGCGAGGATGCGTAGGTGCACGTCCTCGGGACCCATTTCGCGCAGCTCGAAGGTGTCGAGCTTGATCACGCGCGAGATGTCGAAGGAGTCCATGTCTCCCTCGACGCGCTCGCGCTCGGCGGCGATGGATTCGGTGTCGATTGCGTAGGCTCTGGGCAAGGTGGGGTCCTCCGGGCTGAGAGAGCCGCGGGAGCATAGCCACGGGTGGCGCGAGCCGCTTGCTGGGATTGGCGAAAGGCGTTACGGTCCGCGGCCTTGCGAGCCCGATGCAGCGCTCGCGGCATCCGACTCCGATCGCGACGAGGACCCCCCGCATGCGCTTCTACGAGTACGAGTCGAAGGCGCTCTTCCGCCGTCACCGCATGCCGTTGGGCAAGAGCGGCGTCGCCACCAGCGCCGCGGAGGCGCGACGGCTGGCCACCGAGATCGGCGGGCCGGTGGTACTCAAGAGTCAGGTGCTCTCGGGCGGCCGCATGAAGGCGGGCGCAGTCAAGTTCGCCGACGACCCGGACCGGGCCGCCGAGCACTTCGAGGCCATCCTTCCCGTCGTGGTGAACGGCCAGAAGGCGCGTTCGGTCCTGGTCGAAGAGAAGAGCCCGATCGCCCAGGAGTACTTCGCGGCCGTCACCTGGGACGGGCGCCGCAAGCAGCCCGTGCTGATCTTCAGCGACATGGGCGGTATCGACATCGAGGAGGTGGCCGAGACCCACCCGGAGCACGTCTCGAAGACGCACTTCTCGTCGATTCTTCCGATCACGCCGCGCATCGCCAAGGAGGCCATCGGCGCCACCGGCGTCTCGGGATCCGCACTCAACCGGCTGACGCCGATCGTCTTCGAGCTGATGCGCGTGTTCCTCGACTACGACCTCACCCTGGCCGAGATCAACCCGCTGGCGCGGCTCGAGGACGGTCGCTTCGTGGTGCTCGATGGCCACATCGACATGGAGGCCGAGGCGCGCAGCCGGCACGCCAAGCTGCTCGAAGAGCTGGGGATCCGACCCGAGGAGACGCGCCAGGCCCGGGAGCCCACTCCCTTCGAGATCGAGGGCGCCGAGCTGAACGCCGTGGACCACCGGGGGGTCGCGGGCAACGTGGTCGAGTTCGACGGAAACCTGGGCCTGGTGATCGGCGCCGGCGGCGGCTCGCTCACCCTCTTCGACGCGGTGCGCAAGCAAGGGGGGCAACCGGCCAACTACTGCGAGATCGGCGGCAACCCCAGCGTCAACAAGGCGCGCAACCTCACCAAGCTGATCCTCTCGAAACCGGGCGTCGAGAAGATCGCAGTGATGATGAACGTGGTGTCGAACACGCGCGTGGACATGGTGGCCCGCGGCGTGATCAAGGGTTGCATCGAGTCGGGCAAGAACCCGGCCGAGGTCATCACGATCTTCCGAATCCCCGGCTCCTGGGAGGACGAGGGCTTCAAGATCCTCTCGAAGTACGGGGTCGAGTACTGCGACCGCTCCGTCTCCATGTACGAGGCCGCCGGCAAGGCGGTGGCGAAGCTCGGGGCGTAGCACCATGTCGATCCTCATCTCCAAGGACAGCCGCTTCATCATCCAGGGCATCACTGGCCGCGAGGCCGTGAACCTGACCCGCGAGAACCTGGACTACGGCGCCAACATCGTCGGCGGCGTGACGCCCGGGCGCGCGGGTCGCGACGTCTACGGCGTCCCGGTCTACGACTGCGTGCGCGACGTGGTCG
>JBFGIM010000089.1:0-12388 GCA_041577695.1 Myxococcota bacterium
CCAGGCTGCGGTCCTCAGTACGATGATCGACCGCACCATGTACGCCGCATCCACTGATGAGACCCGTTACAACCTGAATGGCGTCTACTTCGAGGTGACCGAGGACGAGGGCAAGGTACGCATGGTCTCGACCGACGGTCATCGGCTCGCGTTGGTGGACCGCGTCGTTGGAGAGGGCGCCGGTGGCATGGCCAGCGGGGTGATCCTGCCCCGCAAGGCCCTCGCCGAGCTCAAGCGTCTGGTGGACGAGGACGACGCCGACGAGATCCAGATCGGCTTCGAGGGAAACAGTGCGCTCGCGCGCAAGGGCGAGGTGACCCTGGTGATGCGTCTGATCGAGGGCGAGTTTCCCAACTACCAGCAGGTGATGCCCAAGTCTGCCAAGCATCGTGTGATCGTGGCGGCAGAGCCGCTGACCCACGCCGTCAAGCGGGTATCACTGCTCTCGGCCGACCGAAGCCGGGCCATCCGTGTGGAGTTCGAGCCGGGCAAGCTCTCGGTCTCGTCGAACAATCCAGACCTGGGAGAAGCCCACGAGGAGCTCGACCTGGACTATCAGGGCGACCCGGTCTCGATCGGGTTCAACGCTCGCTATCTGCTGGATTGCCTGAGCGCCTTCCGGAGCAAGGAAGTCGAGTTCGGCTTCGAAGACGAGCTCTCGCCCGCCCTGCTGAAGCCGACCGACGACCCGGAGAGTCTGGCCGTCATCATGCCGATGAGGCTGTGAAACCAGGAACCCGCGAATTCGGCGGATCCAGAACCTTTACGCGCACTTACGGATTCACTACCCTCCTGCGACACCCCGCAGGTTGACCCAACGGGGTGCCGCCCGGAGACCTCTCGTCCCTCCAGCGTCCCGGCGGCAGAGGAAGGAAGCCCGTGGCCTACGACGCGAGTGCCATCGAGGTCCTCGAGGGCCTCGATCCCGTCCGCAAGCGCCCGGCCATGTACATCGGGACGACGGGTCCCGACGGTCTTCACCACCTCGTCTACGAGGTCGTCGACAACTCGATCGACGAGGCCCTGGTGGGCCATTGCCAGCACATCCAGGTGGCAATCCACGCAGACCACAGCGTGACCGTCGAAGACGACGGGCGCGGCATCCCGGTCGACCTCCACAAGGCAGAGAACCGCTCCGCCGCGGAGGTGGTGATGACCACCCTCCACGCCGGCGGCAAGTTCAACGAGAAGACCTACAAGGTCTCGGGCGGTCTCCACGGCGTCGGTGTGTCGGTGGTGAACGCGCTGTCCGAGCTGCTGGAGCTCGAGATCCGCCGCGACGGCAAGGTCTGGCGCCAGACCTATCGACGCGGCGTTCCCGAACAGGCGCTGACCGAGATCGGCACGACCGACCGCACTGGCACCCGCGTCACCTTCCGGCCCGACCCCGAGATCTTCTCCACCATCGAGTTCTCCTTCGACGTGCTCTCGCAGCGACTGCGCGAGCTCTCGTTCCTGAACGCCGGCATCCGCATCCAGATCCAGGACGAGCGCACCGACAAGTCCCATGACTTCTGCTACGAGGGCGGCATCCGCTCCTTCGTCGAGCACCTGAACCGGACACGCGCTCCCTTGCATACGCCCCCGGTCTACGTGTCCGGCGAGAGGAAGTTCGAGAGCCACGGTCACGAGACGCCCGTGACGATCGAGATCGCACTTCAGTACAACGACTCCTACAACGAGTCGGTCTTCTCCTTCGCCAACAACATCAACACGATCGAGGGCGGAACCCACCTGATCGGGTTTCGCACCGCACTGACGCGAACCCTGAACCGCTACCTGACCCGTCACCAGAAGAACGGCAAGGGCGCCGAATCGGTGAGCGGTGACGATGTGCGCGAGGGACTGACCGCGGTGATCTCGGTGAAGCTTCCGCAGCCGGAATTCGAGGGGCAGACCAAGACGAAGCTGGGCACGAGCGAGGTGCGGGGACTGGTCGAGCAGCTGCTCTACGAGGAGCTGTCGACCTACCTGGAAGAGAATCCCAGCGGCGCCAAGCCGATCATGATGAAGGTGCTCGAGTCGGCGCGCGCCCGGGTGGCGGCCCGCAAGGCCCGGGATCTGGCGCGGCGCAAGGGAGCGCTCGAGGGCTTCAGCCTGCCCGGCAAGCTGGCCGATTGCCAGGAGCGCGATCCGGAGCGTTCGGAGCTCTTCATCGTCGAGGGCGATTCGGCCGGCGGCACCGCCAAGCAGGGTCGCTCGCGCGAGACCCAGGCGATCCTCCCGATTCGCGGCAAGATCCTGAACGTCGAGCGAGCGCGGCTGGACAAGATGCTCTCGTCCGTGGAGATCCAGGCGATCGTGTCCGCCATCGGTTGCGGCATCGGAGAGGACTTCGACGCCGACAAGGCGCGCTACCACAAGATCATCATCATGACCGACGCGGACGTGGACGGCAGTCACATCCGCACCCTGCTGCTCACCTTCTTCTACCGGCAGATGAAGTCTCTCTTCGAACGCGGCTATCTCTACATCGCGCAGCCGCCGCTCTTCAAGGTGAAGAAGGGCAAGAGCGAGCGTTACATCAAGGACGAGGCGGCACTCGAGGCCTATCTGCTCGACCTCGCGCTGTCCGGCGCGCAGCTGCGCCCGACCGGGGCCGCGGCGCCGCTGTCCGAAGAGCAGGCGAAGCAGCTGCTGGGCCACGCCAGTGAATCGACCCGGATCCTGGCGCGCCTGGCCCAACGCCGGCTCGACGAGCGCCTGGTGGACGCCGCTGCCACGGCCGGGCTGCCGACCGAGGACGACCTCCCCGATGCGGATGGACTGAGCGACCGCATCGCCCCGGCCGTCGAGACGCAGCTGGCGCGCCTGCGACCCGAGGAAGAGATCGGCGTCACCTGGCTGGTGGAGGCGGATCCCGAACACGGCGGCAACCGGCTGCTGGGCGAGACCCGGCGCGCCGGGATTACGCTCCGCACCGCCTTCGACGCCGACTTCCTGCGCTCGCCGGACTGGCTGCGGCTGCGCGCGCTCGCCGACCAGACCGCGGCACTCGGCGCCGGCCCGTTCCAGATCGAGCGCGCAGGGGAAGAGCCCGAGGTGCTGCCCAGCGCGCTGGCGCTGCTGGCGCGCCTGCTCGAGATCGCCGAGAAGGGCCTCTCGATCCAGCGCTACAAGGGTCTCGGCGAGATGAATCCCGAGCAGCTCGAGGAAACCACGATGAAGCCCGAGAGCCGTACCCTGCTCCAGGTGCGCATCGAGGACGCCGTGGAGGCCGAGGAGGTCTTCACCACGCTGATGGGTGACGACGTGGAGCCCCGTCGCGAGTTCATCGAGAAGAACGCCCTCAACGTGCAGAACCTGGACGTGTAGCCGTGTCCGAGGAAACCCCGCCCACCGCGCCGCCGTCCGACTCGGTTCCGGTCAACATCGAGGACGAGGTCCGCTCCTCCTTCCTCGACTACTCCATGTCGGTGATCATCAGCCGCGCGCTGCCGGACGTGCGCGACGGCCTGAAGCCGGTTCACCGCCGCATCCTCTACGCGATGCAGCAGGAGGGCCTGGCCTCGAACCGCCCCTACTCCAAGTCCGCCGGTGTGGTGGGCGAGGTGCTCAAACACTACCACCCGCACGGCGACTCGGCCGTCTACGATGCCATGGTGCGGATGGTCCAGGACTTCTCGCTCCGCTACCCGCTGGTCAACGGCCAGGGCAACTTCGGCTCGATCGACGGCGATCCGCCGGCGGCCTACCGCTACACCGAGGCGCGGCTCCAGCGTCTGGCCGAGGAGATGCTGCGCGACATCGACCGCGAGACGGTCGACTTCGTGCCCAACTTCGACGGCAGCACCAGCGAACCGGTGGTGCTGCCCACACGCCTGCCGAACCTGCTGGCCAACGGTTCGTCGGGCATCGCGGTGGGCATGGCCACCAACGTGCCGCCCCACAATCTGCGCGAGCTGGTGGACGCCCTGGTCCTGGTGGCGCGCAACCCGGAGTGCGATCTCGACGACCTGCTGGAGAAGATGCCGGCTCCGGACTTCCCCACCGGGGCGCTGATCTGCGGCACCGACGGCATCCGGGCCGCCTACGCCACCGGGCGCGGCCGCATCATCGTGCGCGGGCGCGCCACCGTCGAGGAAGGTCGCCGCGGCGAGCAGATCGTCGTCACCGAGATCCCCTTCATGGTGAACAAGGCCTCGCTGCTGGAGCGCATCGCCAGCCACGTCCGCGAGAGCAAGATCGACGGCATCTCGGACCTGCGCGACGAGTCCAACCGCCAGGGCATCCGCGTGGTGATCGAGCTGAAGAAGGGCGCCAGCGCCGAGGTCACCCTGAACCAGCTCTACAAGCAGACGCCGCTGCAGGTGACCTTCGCCGCCAACATGCTCGCCCTCGTCAACGGCCGGCCCCAGACGCTCTCGCTCAAGGAGATGCTGCGGCTCTTCCTCGACTTCCGCCGCGAGGTGGTGATCCGGCGCGCCATCTACGATCTCGGCCAGGCCGAGGCGCGCGCCCACATCCTCGAAGGCTTCGAGGTGGTGCTCGACAACCTGGACGAAGTGATCGCGCTGATCCGGGCCGCCCAGGACACGGCCGCTGCCCGCGCGGCGCTGATGGAGCGCTTCGAGCTGTCCGAGCGCCAGACCAACGCGATCCTCGAGATGCGGCTGCGCGCCCTCACCGCCATGGAGCGCCAGCGCGTCCTCGACGAGCTCACCGAGATCCGCGCCCTGATCGAGGACCTGCGCGCGCTGCTGGGCAGCGACGTGCGCATCCTCGAGGTGGTGGTCGAGGAGCTCGAGGCGATCCGCGAGACCTTCGGCGACGAGCGGCGCACCGAGATCACTGCGGCGGTGGAGAGCATCGAGACCGAGGACCTGATCACCGAAGAGGACATGGTCGTCACCGTGTCCCACCTCGGTTACGTCAAGCGCACACCTGGCTCGCAGTACCGCGCGCAGCGCCGCGGCGGCAAGGGCCTGCGCGGCATGGACACGCGCGACGAGGACTTCGTCGCGCGGCTCTTCGTCGCCTCCACCCACGCCTACGTGCTCTTCTTCACCAACCGGGGTCGCGTGCACTGGAAGAAGGTTTGGGAGCTGCCGCAGCTCGGGCGGGCAGCCAAGGGTCGCTCGCTGGCGAACCTGCTGTCGCTGGGCGAGGGCGAGCGCGTGCAGGCCACCCTGCCGGTGCGCTCCTTCGGCGAAGAGGCCCAGAGCTACGTCATCCTCTGCACCCGCCGCGGCGTGGTGAAGAAGACCACCCTGGAGCTGTTCTCGAACCCGCGCCGCGGCGGCATCATCGCGATCAATCTGGACGAGGACGACGAGCTGATCGCTGCCGCGCGCACCCAGGGCGACAACGAGGTGCTGCTGGCGACCCGCGGCGGCAAGTCGGTTCGCTTCAAGGAATCCGACGTGCGGCCGATGGGCCGCACCGCCATGGGCGTGCGCGGCGTGACGCTCAGCGGGGACGACGCAGTGGTGGGGATGGAGATCCTCTCGCCCACCAACACCATCCTGTCGGTGACCGCGCTTGGCTATGGCAAGCGTACGCCGCTCGACGACTATCGTCTCCAGAAGCGCGGGGGCCAGGGCATCATCACGATCCGCACCAGCGAACGGAACGGGCCCGTGATCGGCGTGGCCCAGGTGACCGACGACGATGAGGTGATGCTGATCACCGACGGCGGCAAGGTGCTGCGCTGCCACGTCAGCGGCATCTCGATCATGGGTCGCGCGACCCAGGGCGTGCGTCTGATGGACCTGGCCGAAGGCGAGAACCTCGTCTCCGTCGCTCGCCTCGCGGAACGGGACGAGAGCAGCACTTCCTAGTCCGCCAGGCAGCGCGAATGGAGCGCCCATGCGAACCGACCAGTCTCGAAAGCTGATGCGGCGCGCGCGACGCGTGATCCCGGGCGGCGTCAACAGCGCCGTGCGGGCCTTCAAGGCCGTGGGCGGGGCCGCCCGCTTCGTGGCCCGCGGCAAGGGCGCGCGCATCTGGGATGCCGACGGCAACGAGTACATCGACTACGTGGGCTCGTGGGGACCGCTGGTTCTGGGCCACGCCCACCCGGCGGTGCTGCGCGCCGTCCGCGCCGCCGCGGCCCAGGGCACCAGCTTCGGCGCGCCCACCGAGATCGAGATCGAGCTGGCCGAGGCGATCTGCCGTGCCGTCCCGCACGTGGACATGGTGCGCATGGTGAGCTCCGGCACCGAGGCCAACCTTTGCGCCATCCGCCTGGCGCGTGCCGCCACCGGCCGCAACTACATCCTCAAGTTCGACGGCTGCTACCACGGTCACTCCGATGCACTGCTGGTGGGCGCGGGCAGCGGTATGGCGACCCTCGGGAT
Source organism: Myxococcota bacterium (assembly GCA_041577695.1). Lineage (GTDB taxonomy): Bacteria > Myxococcota_A > UBA9160 > UBA9160 > PR03 > JASJBO01. Next base: position 6,300 of record JBFGIM010000089.1, read on the forward strand.
CCCCGGCTCGCCGGGCGTTCCCCCCGAGGTGGTGGCGCACACACTGCAGGCAACCTTCAATGATCTCGATTCGGTGGAGGCGGCGCTCAATCGCCACCGCGGCGCGGTGGCGTGCATCCTGGTGGAGCCGGTGGCCGGCAACATGGGCTGCATTCCGCCCCAGCCCGGTTTTCTCGAGGGTCTCGCCGAGCTGTGCGACACCCACGGCACCCTGCTCATCTTCGACGAGGTGATGACCGGCTTCCGGGTGGCCGCCGGTGGCGCCCAGGATCGCTACGGGGTGCGGCCCGATCTCACCTGCCTGGGCAAGATCGTGGGCGGGGGCCTGCCCGCCGCGGCGTTCGGCGGACGCCGCGACCTGATGGAACAGGTTGCGCCCGAAGGTCCGGTCTTCCAGGCGGGCACGCTGTCGGGGAATCCCCTCGCGATGGCGGCGGGGCTGGCGACGCTCCGCGAGCTGGCCCGACCGGGGGTCTACGACCGGCTCGAGGCCAGCTCCACGCGGCTGGTCGCCGGCCTCTGCGACGCCGCACGGGCGGCGGGCGTGGAGTTCAGCGGCATCGCGGTGGGCGGCATGTTCGGCTTCTTCTTCCATCCCGGGCCGGTGCGGAACTTCGACGAGGCGCGCAAGGCGCACGCCGAGCGTTTTCGCCGCTTCTTCCACGGGATGCTGGATCGGGGAGTCTACCTGGGCTGCTCGCCCTACGAGGCCGGGTTCGTGTCCCTGGCGCACCGGTCCGCGGACCTGGAGCAGACGCTGGAGGCGGCCGCTGGGGCATTCCGCAGCACGGCCCGCGTGCGTTGAGGGGCCCACGGCCGTCGGCTAGTATGCGCCGCCGCAAACACCGGTGGGACCCGGGTTCAGCTGAATGAGCAAGTTCGGACGCTTCGCGAAGCGCTATCAGGTCAAGTCCTTCGCGAGGGGCTACCAGGCCGGGCTCGAAGCCATCTTTGCGCTCGGCGTTTCGGCCGGGCTGGGCGCCTGGGCCGACTCCCGCTACGACACCGCTCCGATCTTCCTGCTGGCGGGGATGGCGGTGGGTTTCGGGGCCTGCGTGTTGCGCCTGGTCCGCTACCAGCGCGCCGAGGAGAGCGCCGCCGCCGATGCCGCGGCGGCCGAGCGGAGGGACGAGGACGCGACATGAGCTGGGCGGCCCGGGCCAGACCGATCGAACGCGTCCACGCGGCTCTCGCCGTGGTTGCGGTGCTGACGGCCGCGTTGCTCGCGCCCAATCGGTTCACCGCCAGTCTCGCCGTGGGCCTTCTGATCGGCGCCCTCAACTTCCGCGGTCTGTGTTTCCAGGCCGAAGGTCTCTTCTCGAGCCAGCTCGGCGAAGGCGGCGGGATGTGGACCGCGTTCTCGGGCCTGCGCCTCGTCGTGCTCGCCACCCTGATGCTGCTGGCGCTGCGCGCCGGCGCCGATCCGGTGGCGCTGGTGCTCGGACTCTCGATGATCTTGCCGGCCTGCCTGATCGGGGGCTGGCGCATGCGGCCCGCTCCGGGCCCCGCCACGTTGATGCCGGTGGCCCCGCCCGACGATCCGAGCTGGGACCGCTGGAACCCCTGGCTCGCGCGCGAGCGGGTCGACGACGAAGAGGCCCAGTGATGTCGATCTACGACCCCCTCCAGTCGCTCGGCGTCCCGGTGGTGATCCAGGCGGCACTGCTGGCCTGTGCGCTGCTGATCTTGACCGGCGTGCTGGTGCGCCGTCGCCTCACCTCGCTGGCCGACGGCGGCCTGGTGCCCGACCAGGGCTTCTCGCTGCGCAACGCCCTGGAGCTGGTGGTGGACGCCCTGGTGGGCCTGGCCCGCGATATCATCGGAGACGACTACCGCCGTTTCATGGGATTCATCGCGACCCTGTTCCTGTTCATCCTGCTGTCCAACCTGATGGGACTGATCCCGGCCCTGGGCGGGTCCACCAGCTTTGCCGACACCACCTGGGCGTGGGCCTTCGTCACCTTCGTCGTCTACAACTACGTCGGCATCCGCAAGCACGGCGCGCGCTACATCCTGCAGTTCTGCGGGCCGAGCTTCGACCTCCCGGTGGGCGGTGGCCGCAAGATCCACTTCCCCCTGCTCTTCTGGTTCTTCCTGCCGCTCGAGATCCCGCTGCACTTCGCACGGATGCTCACGCTCTCGGTGCGGTTGCTCGCGAACATGTTCGCGGACCACCTGGTGGTCGGGCTGTGGCTCTCGCTGCTGCCGTTCCTGGTACCCGCGATCTTCCTCGGCCTGGGGGCGATGGTGGCCGTCGTGCAGGCCTTCGTCTTCTCGCTGCTCACCATGACCTACATCGGAATGGCGCTGGAAGAGCCCCACTAGAGGGTCTCGCCCGGGGTCTCACCGCTTTCAGGAAGGAGACATGATGCGAAAGTTTGGTCAGCTCGTACTCTGGACCGTGTTGCTCGTGCTGGTGCCCGCGGTGGCATTTGCCGAGGACGGCAGTGGCGCAACCACCGCGCTGGGTGCCGGACTCGCCGTGGGTCTCGCGGGGCTCGGCTGCGGAATCGGCCAGGGGTTGGCCGCGGGCAACACCACTGCCGGCATTGCCCGCAATCCGGGCGCGGCGGGGAACATGTTCCTCTACTTCATCCTTGCCATGGCCTTCATCGAGTCCATCGCGATCTACGGACTCGTGGTGGCCTTCTCGGTCTAGAGCACTCTCGACCGAGACGGCGAGCGACACGAGAGACGCCGGGCGGGAGCTCGACGTGGGCCTCACCCCGTTGGAAAATCCCACGCCGAAACCTTTGCTCCCGCCCGGAGCCTCTCTCCCGCCGCGGCCCCCGGTCCCGTTAGAGGGGCTTGGGCGGGAGGCGTCCATCGACGCCGCTCCTCTCTCAGAGCAACGCGCGTGCCGAAGCGGTCCTCACCCGCCGTTCACGGCGGCGTGCGCTCGCGTTCGACTCCCGGCCACGCGGCGCCCGCGCCGCTCGCGCGCGGTCACGGTGCGATCGTGAAGCGCGGTTGGCTGATCGCCTTCGAGGGCGTGGACGGCTGCGGCAAGTCCACCCATCTCGCCTTGTTGGCCGCGGCGTTGCGCGCCGCCGGCCTCGACCCGCTCGAGACCCGCGAGCCCACCGCCGGCGCCTGGGGCCAGCGCATCCGCGCCATGGCGCGGAGCGGCGAGGCCGTCGCCCCCGAGGAGGAGCTGCGCTGGTTCGTGGAGGACCGGCGTGAGCACGTGGCTCGGACCGTTGCGCCCGCGCTGGCGGCCGGCCGGGTGGTGCTGACCGACCGCTACTTCCTCTCCACGGTCTGCTACCAGGGCGCCCGCGGCCTGGATCCGGCGCGGCTGCTCGAGCAGGCCGAGGCCGAGTTCCCGCTGCCCGACCTGGCCCTGCTCTTCGAGATCGACCCCGACGAGGGGCTGCGGCGGACGCGCGCCCGGGGCGACCCGGACGAGCCCGTGTTCGAGGAGTCGAGCTTCCTCCGACGCGTCGCGGCGAACTTCCGCGCCCTCGATCGTCCCTATCTGATACGCATCGAGACTGCCGGCGAGGTCGAGCAGGTGGCGCATGCGGTGCGCGCAGTCGTGCGCGAGCGATTGGGCCTCGGTCGCTAGGAATCGTCCGCGGACGGCTCCTCCGGTTGCGGCGGCGGCGGGTCCGGAATCGGCGGGGGCGCCTCGCGCGAGAGCCACCAGACGCCCAGCCCCACCAGCAGGGCGGCCGGCGCCAGCAGGGCCGGCGACACGTGGGCCGCGGGCGCGTTGAAGCCCGGCACCGGCACGGCGTGGGCGTAGGCGAGCGCCAGCACCGATACGGAGTTCGTCGCCGCGTGCAGCGCGACCGAGGCTCCCAATGATCCGGTGGCGTGGCGCGCGTATCCGAAGGCGAGACCCAGCACGACGCCCTGGGCCGCGGCGGCGCCCCACGCGGCCGGCGAGTCGGTGACGCTGCCGTGTATCCACCCGAAGATCAGCGCGGTCGCACCCACGCCGGCCCAGGCGCCGAGGCGCGCCACCAATCCCTGCTGGATCACACCGCGGAAGAACCATTCCTCCAACAGCGGCGCCAATCCCACCGTCACGACCAGGGTTTCGAACAGGGCGACGCCCGGCTCGGTGGGTACCTGGGCCAGTCGCCGCGCCACCACCTCCTGCGCGTCCGGCGGCGGCGCCAGCGCGCGGATCCAGTTGCCCGCCTGCTGCGCCCAGAGCACCACCGGCGTCAAGAAGAGCGCCGCCAGAACGCGGCGACCGCGGACGCGGACCAGACCCAGGCGTTCGGCGTGAGGCGGCGGCACGTAGGCCGCGCCCAGGGCACCGGCGCAACCCAGGCCCACCACCAACGAGAGTCCCAGGGTCGCCGTGGGGGAGAGGTGCGCTCGCGCCACCACCGCCGTGGCCACGGCGATGGCGGCGCCCAGCACGGTGAGTCCCAGCGCCGCCAGCGGTCCCGGCCAGGGCTTCGGATCCGACGCCTTCACCGCGCCAACACCGAGCGCAGCGCGTGGCCCGTGTGACTGGTGCGGTGCTTCGCCACCTGCTCGGGCGTCCCCTCCGCTGTGATCCGCCCGCCCGCGTCGCCGCCCTCGGGTCCCAGGTCGATCACCCAGTCGGCGCTCTTGATCACGTCCAGATGGTGCTCGATCACCACCACCGTGTTGCCCAGCTCGACCAGCTGCCCCAGCACGCCGAGCAGGCGCTCGACGTCGGCGAAGTGCAAACCGGTGGTCGGCTCGTCCAGGATGTACAGCGTGCGCCCGGTGCCGCGCCGCGCCAGCTCGCGCGAGAGCTTGATGCGCTGGGCCTCACCGCCCGAGAGCGTGGTGGCCGACTGGCCCAGGTGCACGTAGTCGAGCCCCACGTCGTGGAGGGTCTGGAGCGGACGCCGCACCGCCGGCACGTTGCCGAGCAGGTCGAGCGCCTCCTCCACGCTCATCTCCAGCACGTCGGCGATGCTGCGCCCGCGGTAGAGGATCTCGAGGGTCTCGCGGTTGTAGCGCCGCCCGCGACACACCTCGCAGGTGACGAAGAGGTCGGGGAGGAAGTGCATCTCCACCCGCAGCACGCCGTCACCGTGGCACGACTCGCAGCGCCCGCCCTTGACGTTGAACGAGAAGCGCCCCGGTCCGTAGCCGCGCACCCGCGCCTCGGGCACCTGGGCGAAGAGCTTGCGGATCGCGTCGAAGGCGCCGGTGTAGGTAGCCGGGTTCGAACGGGGCGTGCGCCCGATCGGCGCCTGGTCCACGTCGATCACCTTGTCGATCTGATCGAGCCCCTCGAGGCTCTCGAAGGCGCCCACCGGCTGGCGCGCCGCGTGCAGCCGTTGGGCCAGCGCGCGGTAGAGCGTGTCGTTCACCAGGGTGGACTTCCCCGAGCCGGAGACACCGGTCACGGCGACGAAGCGGCCCAGGGGAACGCGCAGGTCCACCTGCTGGAGGTTGTTGGCACTGCATCCGCGCATCACCAGGGCGCGGTCGTCGGGTGCGCGCCGCGCCGCGGGCACCGGGATGCGTCGTCGCCCGGCGAGATAGTCGCCGGTGAGCGATCCGTCGGTGCGCTCGATCACCGCCGGCGGACCATCCGCCACCACGTGGCCGCCGTGGATGCCCGCCCCGGGGCCCAGGTCCACCACCCAGTCGGCGGCGCGGATGGTGTCCTCATCGTGCTCGACCACCAGCACGCTGTTGCCCTGGTCGCGCAGCCGCAGCAGGCTGTCGAGCAGCCGGCGGTGGTCGCGCGCGAGCAACCCGATCGAGGGCTCGTCGAGCACGTAGAGTACGCCCATCAAGCTCGATCCCACCTGCGTGGCCAGCCGGATGCGCTGGCCTTCGCCCCCGGAGAGCGAGGCGCTGGCCCGATCGAGCGTCAGGTAGTCGAGGCCCACGTCGCACAGGAAGCGCAGCCGCTCGCGGATCTCCTGGAGCACGCGCTCGGCGATGCGCGCCCGGATCGGATCGAGCTCGAGCTTCGCCAGGAAGCTGGCGGCCTCGGCAATCGAGAGCCGCGCCAACGCGTCGATGCCGGTTCCGCAGAGTCGCACCGAGCGCGCCTCGGGCCGCAGGCGCGAGCCCTGGCAGGCGGGACACGGCTGTGGGCTGGTGAAACGCGCCAGTGCGTCGCGCTCGGCGTCGCCGGC
>JBFGIM010000090.1:0-12164 GCA_041577695.1 Myxococcota bacterium
CCACCGCACCTTCTTCATCGCGGATCACCGCAAGGCCCAGTAGCTCAGCTGGATAGAGCGCTTGCCTCCGGAGCAAGAGGTCGCAGGTTCGAATCCTGCCTGGGTCACCACGCTCCCAAGCCGTCCGCTCCAGATCCTGGAAAGATTGTTCAGCCGGCGGCGGATTCCGTCTCGGGCGCGGAGCGCTCGCCCAGCTCACCCTCGAGCTCCTTCAGCACGCGTTCGAACCATGCCGAACGCAGCTTCAGCAGGTCGTGGCCGTGCTCGGCCACCAGCCGTGTGTACCTGGGGAGCTGGTTCTCCTGCTGCTGCAGGAAGCGGCGCGTGTTCTCGACGGCCTCGCGGCTGCGCTCGAGCTCGTCGGCGATCCAACCGCGCGCATCGGCCAGGCCTCCCTCGCGGAGCAGACAGATCTTCAGCAGCACGGGGTCGCGATAGGTGCCCTGGACCTCGGTGCCGTCGCCGAGCCAGCGCCGCAGCTCCTCCCGGCCGCTGTCGGTGATGTGATAGACCTTGCGCAGCCGCCCCTCGTGCACCGCGCTCTCGTGGTGCACGAAGCCCTCGTTCTCCAGCTGTCTCAGCGTCGGATAGATGTTGGCGTTGGTCATCGGATAGATCCACGAGTAGCCCTTGGCCAGCTCGCGGAGCGCGTACCCGTGAAGCGAGGTCCAGTCGAGGATGCCGAGCAACGTGTGGCGGAGCGACATGGTTACTCGAACCTACCACATGGCGGGTTAGGAATATCTTCACGCCGCCCCATATGGCTGACCGGCCGTTCACGACCTGGCGGCAGGGCGGGCACCAGATCTACACAGCGGTGATCAGGTTTCGGCGAGGCCCCGGGTCATCAGGATCTTGCCCGAGCGCACCAGCTCGCGCAGGCCGTGGGCGCGAAGCAGCTCGATCAGGGCGTCGAGCTTCTCGCTCGAGCCGTAGGCGCGCAGCATCAACGAATCGGTGCCATAGTCGGCCACCTTGGCCTTGAAGTGCTCCGCTATCTGCAGGATCTCGGTGCGCTCGTCGACGCGGGCCTCCACCTTGATCAGCGCGATCTCGGTGGCATACGACGAATCGCCGGTATGGTCCACCGCGTGCACCACGTCCACCAGCTTGGCGAGCTGGCGGATCATCTGCTCGAGGGTGGCCGGATCGCCGCGCGAGGTGATGGTCATGCGCGAGAAGTCGCCGCTGGCGGCCGGGCTCACCACCAGGCTCTCGATGTTGTAGCCGCGACGTGCGAACACGAGCGCCACGCGTACCAGCACGCCCGGCCGGTTGTGCACGTAGAGCGAGATGGTGTGGATGCCGTCGGGCGCCGGCGCGTCGGCCAACTCAGGTGCTGCCACTGGGCTTCTCCAGCCGCTGCTTGGGCGGATCGATGATCATGTGTGAAACCGGGGCGCCGGCGGGGATCATCGGGAAGACGTTGTCGTCCTTCATGACCTCGGCCACCACCACGCAGGGGCCGCCCTGGACCGCGCGCGCCGCCTTCAGCTGGCGGTCGATGTCCGCCGACCGCCGGATCCTGAAGGCCGGGATGCCGTAGGCCTCGGCCAGCTTCACGAAGTCGGGGTTGCCCTCGAGATCCACGCCGGAGAGCCGGTTCTCGTAGAACAGCTCCTGCCACTGGCGCACCATGCCCAGGTAGTTGTTGTTGATGATGAGGCACTTGGCGGCGATGCCGTGAACCGCCGCCGTCGCCAGCTCGGCCATGGTCATCTGGAAGCCGCCGTCGCCCACCACGGCCCACACCTCGGCCTCGGGCCGCCCGAACTTGGCGCCGATGGCCGCCGGCCAGCCGAATCCCATCGTGCCGGCGCCGCCCGAGGTGACCCAGTGTCGGTTGCTGCGCGTGGGCAGGAACTGGGCCGCCCACATCTGGTGCTGACCCACGTCGGTGGTGATGACGGCGCGGCCCTCGGTCAGGACGTTCAGTCGGTCGAGCACCTGCTGGGCGCGCAGCCCGCCGCGCTTGGGATACTTGAGCGGATACTTCTTGCGCCACTCGTCGCAGCGCTTGATCCATTCGCTGCTGTCGCAGGCACTCACCCGCGGGACCAGCTCTTCGAGCGCCTGCTTGGCGTCGGCGGCGATGCACAGGTCCGGGCGCACCACCTTGTTGAACTCGGACGGATCGATGTCGAGGTGGATCTTCTTCGCGTCCGCGCAGAACTCATCGACCTTGCCGGTGACGCGGTCGTCCCAGCGCGCGCCGATGGCCATGATCAGGTCGCAGCCGACCACCGCCTTGTTGGCGTAGGCGGTGCCGTGCATGCCCATCATGCCGAGGTGCAGCGGGTGGGTCTCGTCGGTGGCGCCCTTGCCCAGCAACGTGTTGACGATCGGAGACCGCAACTTCTCGGCCAGCTCCATCACGGCCTTGCCGGCGTCCGCGATGACGGCGCCGTGCCCCACGTAGAGCAGCGGTCGGCGCGAGCGGCGCAAGAGGTCCGCCGCGGCATCCAGATCCTCGGCCCGGGCGCGTCCCGGCACCACGTAGCCGGGCAGGTGGACCTCGTCCCGGAAGGGCGCCTTGCACGGTGCCGAGCTGATGTCCTTGGGCACGTCGATCAGCACCGGACCGGGACGCCCGGTGGTGGCCAGGTGGAACGCTTCGCGCACCACGCGCGGGATGTCGTCCGGCTCCTTGACCAGGTAGCTGTGCTTCACCACCGGATAGGTGATGCCGGTGACGTCGGCCTCCTGGAAGGCGTCCTTGCCGAGGTTCGTACTGAGCGTCTGGCCGGTGATCACGATCATCGGCGCCGAGTCCATCAGCGCGGTCAGCAGCCCGGTGACGGTGTTGGTGGCGCCGGGGCCCGAGGTCACCAGCACCACGCCCGGCCGGCCGGTGGCCCGGGCGTAGCCGTCCGCCATGTGGGTGGCGCCCTGCTCGTGGCGCACCAGCACCAGCTCGATCTCCGAGTCGACCAGGGCGTCGAAGATCGGAATCGCGGCGCCGCCGGAGAGACCGAAGATGTACTCGACCCCCTCGCGCTCGAGGCACTGCACCAGCTTCTCGGCGCCGTTCGGGACGGGATGGGCCATGACGGACTCCCTGCTAGACGAAGACGAACCCGATTATCATAGAAGACGGCGTTTAGGGGGGCAAATCAGCGTCCCCGCAGGAAGTATCGGTCGCTATCCAGGGTTGCTGGAAGCGATTGTAGTTCGTGTTCGGGGTCGATCTCGTCTAGCACCGCAAATTCACGATAGAATCGATGCCCCGAGGGGGATGGATGGATTTCAGGGATCCGAGGGTCCGAGCGAGAGCTCGAGGACGGCCCGTTGGTCGATGCGTCCCGTCAGGCGCGAGCCGAGGTCGGCAAGCCTCATCTGCCAGCCGTACTTCTGGCGGAGCGCGCTGTAGGCGGCGCTCTCCAGGGCCGGGTCCGCGACGATGCGCGCGCGGCCCTCGATCCAGGCGCCGGTGACCCGTCCGCGCACGGTGCACGGCGCCACGCGGATGCGCGGGTCGTTGCGCAGGCGCTTCACCTTGCCCGCATCCCCGGCGCTGAAGGCGTAGAGCCGTCCGTTGCGCTCGGCGAACCAGACCGGGGTTTCCACGGCCGCGCCGGAGCGCCGGAAGGTCGCCAGATTGAGGTACGACTCGCCTCGCAACGGGGCGAGCGGATCCGGAGCGGACGCGGGCACGATGGCACCTCCCGAAGGCTGGGCCCGCCCGGGGCCGTGGGCGGAGGGAGGCGCGAGTGTGCCGCAGCGCCGTCGCGCGCGCTGCGAAGCGGCTGGATTCAGGCCTGCAGGAGCGCGTGGGCAGCCCGATCGATGTCGGCCTCGTCGGCCATCTGTCTCGCGACGCATGCCGCGCGCTCGGCCAGCAGCTCATTGTCGAGCGTGGCCTGGAGGAGCGGCGCCAGATGCTCCACGCGCAGGCGCCGGCGCGGCAGGGGCGGCGGCCCCAGACCCAGCGCGTGGACCCGGTGGCCCCAGAAGTACTGATCCAGGACGTGGGGGACGATGATCTGCGGCGCGCCGGCCCGCGCCGCGCTGGTGGTGGTACCGGCGCCGCCGTGGTGCACCACCGCCGCCACGCGGCGGAACAGCGCCGGATGCGAGACCGTGCCCACCTGCATCACGTCCGAAGGCAGCGCGCCGCCTCCGAGCCCCGCCCAGCCTTCCGAGACGAGGGCGCGGCAGCCCGCCGCTTCGACCGCCGCCAGGATCGTTGCCAGGGTCTGGCTCGCGGAGACGTCGGGCATGCTGCCGAAGCCGAAGTAGACCGGAGGCGGCCCGGCCGCGAGGAAGTCGGCCAGCTTCGCCGGGAGGGGTTCGGGGCGGGCCGGATGCAGGCACGGGATCTGCTCCACCGGGAAGGGCACATCCGGCGGGCACGGACCCAGGGCGGCGTCCACCGCCAGGATCGGGCGCTCGCCGACCCAGTGCAGGAACGTGTTGCGGACCTTCGGCAGGCCCATGTTGCGCCGTCCCCGGTTGGCGATGCGGCCCAGCGAGAAGGAGAGGGCGGGCAGCAGCGTGCGCCAGGCCGCCCGGTTGGCCCAGCCCGGCCAGCGCTGCCAGGGCACCATGAAGGGCGGGTGCTCGCGCGAGGGCAGCAGGGCGGGGCAGTAGATCACGTAGCGATAGGCGGCGCCGTGCAGCTCGGCGCAGCTGGCGGCGGCCGCCTGGACACCGCCCGCGACGATCCAGTCGCAGCCCTCGGTGGCGGCCGGCAGCGCCTCGAACTGGGCGGCCACGGCGTCGCGCATGTAGCGGTGCGACTCGGCGATCAGGGCCGCGGGACGGTCGGCCAGCACCGCGGCGTGGGCGGTCAGGTAGTCGCGCACCGAGACGCCCACCGGGTGGAAGGCGAGCCCGCGGGCGGTCACCTCGTCGGCGAAGTCCGGCGGCGCACAGACACGGATCTCGTGACCAGCGCGTTTCCAGCGCTCGGCCAGCCCGAGCAGGGGATGGATGTCGCCGCGGGTTCCCTCGGCGGCGAGGGCGATGCGCACGGTCGTGCCGGCCCTAGGCCTGGCGGCGCAGCGCGAGCACGGCGAAACCGAGCAGGAGCAGCGTGGCCATGGTCGGCTCGGGCGCAAAGATCATGCCCTCGACCACCGGGTTCAGGCCCGCCGGCAGCGTCGTGGTGTTGTCGTAGAGCGCGCCGGCCCAGGTGGTGGCGCCGTCGTAGAGGACCCCGGTGAGGTCGGTCCCGATCAGCTTGGTGTTGGTCAGGTCGGCGCCGCGTGCGTTGACGCCGGTCATGTCGGCGAAGTTGAAGATCGCACCGCTGGCCGACGTGTCGCGGATCACCGCATTCGTCAGCGTCGCGTTGCGCCAGGTCGAGTCCGTCAGCGTGGTATCGCGCAGGTTGACGTTGGTGCCGTCGGCGCCGTCGGCCACCACCCGGGTGAGATCGGCGCCGTTGAAGTTGGTCGCGACCAGCAGCGTGCTGTCGAGCAGTCCGTCGGTCAGGTTGACGTTGCGGAAGTTGCTGCTCGACAGGTCCGCGCTGGTGAGGATGATGTTGTTGATGTCGATGCCCTGGTGGTTCTCGACCGAGTGGTCCTCACCGGTGTGGTTGCCACCGGCGGCGAGGGGCCCGGCACCGGCCGCCGAGGCCAGCATCAGGGTCAGTACCGCCGAGACCATGCCCAGCCGCGATCGATGCAGGATGCCCATGTCCGATCCCCGTCCGGGTCCGCCGCCCTCAGCGGAAACCCCGACTTCTTCACCTCTAGGCCATGGAGTTCATCGGACCGATCGGGAGCCGGCTTGACGGGGCGGGTGTCCGAATTCCGGGATTCGAACCGGGGGAATCCCACTTCGCGGCGCGGCAGATGGGCCTCCCGCAGACGCAGTCCGCGCGCAGTCGGGCGCTGCAAGTGGTGGCGGTGCGGGAGGGATCGGCGCCGGGGGCGCCGGCCTCAGCCGGCGGTCGGGAAGGGGCGGGTGCGCCTCGCCGACCGGGTGGGTCCAGTACGCGACTTGCGCATCGCTGCGAGCAGCGGCTTCAGGTGGCGGCCGGTGTACGAGGCGCGGACGCGCGCCACCTTCTCCGGCGGACCCACGGCCAGCACGCGGCCGCCGCCGGGTCCGCCCTCGGGCCCCAGGTCGATCACCCAGTCGGCGCACTTCACCACGTCGAGGTTGTGCTCGATCACGACGACGGTGTTGCCCGAGTCGACCAGCCGGTCGAGCACGCCCAGTAGCTTCTTGACGTCGTCGAAGTGGAGCCCGGTGGTCGGCTCGTCGAGCAGGTAGAGCGTGCGACCGGTGGCGCGCCGCGACAGCTCGCGGGCCAGCTTGATGCGCTGGGCCTCCCCGCCGGACAGGGTGGGCGAGGGCTGCCCCAGGTGCAGGTAGTCGAGCCCCACGTCGGCCAGCAGCTCCAGCGGCTGGCGCACCTTCGGGTGGGCCGCGAACAGCTCGATGGCCTCGCGCACGGTCAGGTCGAGCACGTCGGCGATCGAGTGGCCCTTGTAGGCCACCGCCAGCGTGGCCTGGTTGAAGCGCTTGCCCTCGCATTCCTCGCAGCGCACGTAGACGTCCGGCAGGAAGTGCATCTCGATGCAGCGCACGCCGTCGCCCTGACACGCCTCGCAACGGCCGCCCTTCACGTTGAACGAGAAACGCCCCGGTTTGAAACCGTGTACCCGCGACTCGGGCAGCTGGGCGAAGAAGTGGCGTATGGCGTCGAAGACCTTGATGTAGGTGGCCGGGTTCGAGCGCGGGGTGCGGCCGATCGGGCGCTGGTCGATGTGGATCACCTTGTCGAGCTGGTTCACCCCGTGGAGGCCACGGTGCTGGCCCGGGCGCCGGCTCGAGCCCTGGAGCCGGCGCGCCAGGGCCGGGTCCAGCACGTCGTTGACCAGGGTCGACTTGCCCGCTCCGGAGACGCCGGTCACCGCCACGAGCACGCCGAGCGGCCACTCGACGTCGATGTCGTCGAGGTTGTTCTCGGTGACACCCAGCAGCTTGAGCGAGCCCGACGGGGTGCGACGCCGCGCCGGGATCTCGATGCGCTGGCGCCCGGCCAGGTAGGCGCCGGTCAGCGAGCTCCGATCGCGCACCAGGGCCGCCGGCGTGCCCGCGAAGACGATGGCGCCGCCCGCGACACCGGCGCCGGGCCCGAAATCGATCACGTGGTCGGCGCTGCGGATGGTTTCCTCGTCGTGCTCGACCACCACCACGGTGTTCCCGATGTCGCGCAGGTGGGCCAGCGTCTCGAGCAGCTTGCGGTTGTCACGCTGGTGCAAGCCGATCGAGGGCTCGTCGAGGATGTAGATCACTCCCGTGAGCTCGGAGCCCACCTGGCTCGCCAGCCGGATGCGCTGGGCCTCTCCGCCCGAGAGGGTGGGACCGGCGCGATCGAGCGACAGGTAGCCGAGACCGACGGCGGCCAGGAAGTCGAGGCGCCCGCGAATCTCCTTGAGCAGCTCTGCCGCGATCTCCCGGGCCGCGCCGCGCAGCGCCAGGCCGCGGAAGAACACGCGCGCTTCCTCGATGGTGGACGACGATAGATCCACCAGGGTGCGGTCGCCCAGGCGCACGGCGGCGCTCTCCGGGCGCAGCCGCGAGCCGCTGCAGGTCGAGCAGGGCCGGTCGGCCAGGAACTGGGCGTACCAGCGCTTGGCGCGCTCCGAGCCGGTGGCGCGGAAGCGCCGCATCAGCCGGGGCAGCAGCCCCTCCCAGGTGGTGTCGAAGCTGCCGCGGCCCGTCTTTCCCTTCCAGCGCACCCGGTAGGTGCGGTCGCCGGTGCCGTGCAACAGCCAGTCGCGCTGGCGGCGTCCCAAGCGTCGCCACGGGCGGTCGGTGTCGATGTCGAGCTGCGCCACGATCTGCCCGCGGAAGCCGTGCACCCAACCGGTCTTCTCGGACACCTTGGGGCCCCAGGGCTTGAGGGCGCCCTCGTCGAGCGACAGCGAGTCGTCGGGGACGACCAGGTCCGGGTCGAGCTCCACCCGGTTGCCGAGCCCGTTGCAGTCCACGCACATGCCCTGGGGGCTGTTGAAGGAGAATCCCTGGGGCGTCAGCTCGGGAAACGAGAGGGCGCACTCGGGGCAGGCCATTCGTTCGGAGAAGACCCGGTCGCCTTCGGCTTCGCTGGCAGCGATCAACGTCCCGTCGCCCAGCTTCAGCGCCTGCTCGACCGAGTCGTTCAGGCGCGCCCGCAAGCCGGCGCGCACCACGAGCCGGTCGATCACCACCTCCACGGTGTGCTTGCGCCGCTTGTCGAGCGCCGTCACCTCCTCGCTGAGCACGATCTCGCCGTCCACCCGAAGCCGCGCGAAGCCGGCGCGCCGCAGCTCGACCAGCCGCTCGCGATGTTCGCCCTTGCGGTTCACCAGCACCGGGGCGAGCAGGCTCAGCCGCGTGCCCTCGGGCATCCGCAGCAGCTCGCGCGCGATCTGCTCCGCACTCTGGGAGCGCACCTCGCGCCCGCAGCGGTGGCAGTGCTGAACACCCACCCGGGCGAACAGGACGCGCAGGTAGTCGGCGATCTCGGTGATGGTGCCCACCGTCGAGCGCGGATTGGTGCCGGTGGTCTTCTGCTCGATCGAGATGGTCGGCGAGAGCCCGCGGATGGTGTCGTAGTGGGGCTTCTCCATCTGACCCAGGAACTGGCGGGCGTAGGCCGACAGCGACTCGACGTAGCGGCGCTGGCCCTCGGCGTAGAGCGTGTCGAAGGCGAGCGATGATTTGCCCGAACCCGAGACGCCGGTGAGCACCACCAGCCTCTTCTTGGGAATGCGGACGTCGACGGAGCGCAGGTTGTGCTCACGCGCGCCCTGGATCCAGACGTGGTCGAGTTCCATGGGGGACGTCGAGGATACCCGACGGTGCCCGGGGTCACACGCGCGCTCAGCCGCGCTGGGCGTGGGCCTCCAGCAGCTGCGCGACGCAGCCGGTGAGCCGCCGCGCCGTAGCCAGGTGCAGGAACTCGTTGGGTCCGTGGGCGTTGGCGCCGGGTCCCAGCACACCGGTGATCACGAACTGGGCCTCGGGAAAGCGCTCTCCCAGCATCGCCATGAAGGGGATCGTGCCGCCCTCACCCATGAAGACCACCTCGCGCCCGAAGTGGCTCTGCGACGCACGCTCGAGCGCGGCCGCGAGCCACGGTGCGACCGGCGGCGCGTTCCAGCCGGCGGCGGCCTGGTCGGCCTCGAAGCGGACGCTGGTGCCACACGGTGCGTCGGATTCGAGGATCGCGCGCAGACTCTCGCTCGCCCGCCCGGCGTCCAGCGTGGGCGGCAGGCGCAGCGACAGCTTGAGCGCCGTCTCCGGCCGCAAGACGTTGCCCGCCGCATCGAGCGTGGGCAGGCCGGCGGCGCCGGTCACCTCGAGGGCCGGTCGCCAGGTGCGGTCGAGCACCCGCTCGGCGCCGTCGCGTGCGTCGCCTTCCGGAGCGGCGCCGCGGGCGGGTCCGGCCCCGGTCACGAACGGGAAGCGCTGCCAGTGGCTGTCGCCCAGCACGCGCGCCGCCACCTGCGCCTGCGCGCGCCGCTCTTCCGGGATCTCGGTGTGCAGCTCGGCCGGGCGGATGGTTCCGGTCTCCGCATCCTCCAGTCGCCCGAGCAGGCTGCGCGCAATCCGGAAGCTCGAGGGGACCACGCCGCTGGCATCGCCGGAGTGGACGCCCTCCTCGAGCACGCGCACGCGCAGCACGCCGCCGGCGATCCCGCGCAGCGACGTGGTGCACCAGAGCTGGTCGTAGTTGCCGCAGCCCGAATCGAGACACACCACCAGGTCGGGACGGCCGAGCCGCTCGGCCAGGTGCTCGAGGTAGAAGGGGAGGTCGTAGCTGCCGCTCTCCTCGCAGGTTTCGATCAGGACCGCGCACGGCGCGTGGGCGACGCCCTGGGCCCGCAGCGCGGCCAGCGCCGTCAGCGAGGCGAACACGGCGTAGCCGTCGTCGGCACCGCCGCGGCCGTAGAGACGACCGTTGCGCAGCACCGGCTCCCAGGGACCCAGGCCCGGTGCCCAGCCCTCCATCTCGGGTTGCTTGTCCAGGTGTCCGTAGAGCAGCACCCGGCCGGCGGCGGCGCCGGGGATCTCGAGCAGCAGCAAGGGCGTGCGACCCGGAAGCCGCACCACCTCGAGGGTCATGCCTTCGATGGGCTGTCGTTCGCACCACCCGGCCGCCAGGGCCACGGCGCCCTCGAGCGCGCCCGTCTGCTGCCAAGCCGGATCGAAGTGCGGCGACTTGGCGGGGATCCGGATGTACTCGCAGAGGGTCGGGAGGATCGAGTCTTCCCAGGTCCGGTCGATGGCGGCGCGGGCGGGCTCCAGCTGCATCGGGACGGAAGCTAGCCAGCAGCGCGATCGAGGCCCGTGCGCGCACCAGACGCGAGATCATCGGTCAATCATAATTACTATTAGTGGTAACTACTTGGGGAGTGTATTCGAGAAGCAATCTAGGGATTGGAGGGCTCCAGCCGTCGGCCCAGGGCGCCGATGTCCGCCGAGGGGAAGCGCACGTCAGCGCGGGCGGAGAAAGGTGGCAGGTGTGACGGAGCCCACCTGGCGGATCCTGGTGCTCGAGCCGGATGCAGCCGCGGGGGAACCGCTGGTAACCGCACTGCGGCAGCGTGGCTTCAACGTCAGCAGCGTCGGTACCGTCAGCGGCGCCGTCGAATCGGTTCGTGTGCGCCCGCCCGACGCCATCGTCGTGGTCGTGCCGGTGCCCGAGACACCGGGCGCCGCGTGTTTCGACGCCGACCTGGTCTCGGTGTGCGCCTCACTCACCGAGGGACCCAATCCACCGCCGCTGCTACTGCTGGACCCCGCCGACCTCGCCGCACAGCTTTCGAACGTGCTGCCCGAGGCGCGCCGGCCCGCCGCCGTGCTGCCGCGTTCGGTCCCGCCCGACAAGCTGGCCGCCGAGCTCGAGGCCGTGCTCGAGTGGAACGACGCGTTGCTGCCGCCGGCAGAGGCCGTCGTCGGCGAGCCGCGGCTTCCGAAGCTCCTGGTCGATCTCGCCAGTCGAGGAGAGACCGGTGTCCTCGAGATTCGCGCCGGCGGGATCTGCACGCGCATCCACCTTCGCGACGGCTCGCCGGTGTTCGCCGAGGGGGGCTCCCTGCGCGAGACCCTGGGCCGCGCGCTACTGCGGCGCGGCGAGCTCGGCGAGGAGCAGTATCTCCACGTGATCGAGCGCATGACCGAACGCCTGATCGACAACGAGACGATCCGCATGGGCGAGGTGCTGGTGGAGCTCGGCTTGTTGACGCCCCAGGAGGTGTTCGACGCGCTGGCCGAGCAGGTGCGCGAGAAGATCATCGCCTGTTTCCAGTGGACGCGCTTCGCCCACGCCTTCGAGCCCCTGGAAACCTTGCCCGACGACGTGCTCGCCTACCGCTGTCCGCCGGTCGAGTCGCTGGTGCTCCAGGGGCTTCGCGTCCACTACGGGCCCGAACGCCTGGAGTCGGTGCTGGCACCCCACGCGGCTCGCCATCCGTGGCTCCGCGAGGACGTCGAGGGCGCCCTCGAGCGCGTCGCCATGAACCCCGCGGAACTCCGCTGGGCCCGCAGCCTGGACGGCGCCCGCACCACCCGCGCCGTGATGGCCCAGGGCGGCATCGACGAAACCCAGGGCGCCCAGCTGCTGACGGCGCTCTGGCTCTCGGGGTTGGTGGGCTTCTCGGAAACGCCCCGCAAGAAGAAGGCGCCGCCCAAGCGCCCGGCCCAGCCTTCCGCCGGCTCAGCCGGCGCCGCGGCGCCGGCCGGTCCGACGCCGCGCCCCCGGCCCCGCGGCGAGTTCGTGCGTCTCGATTCGCGCGGCAGTCTCGAACGGCTGCGCCGGCGCCTGGCGCGCGATGGCGCACCCACCAGCGCCACGCCCGACCGGTCGGCACCGCTCGAGGCCGAGAGCCACTTCCGGCAGGGTGTGCGTATGCTGGAGCAGGGACTCCTGCCGGGCGCCCTCCGCTTGCTCCGCCAGGCCTGCGAGCTGGCCCCGGAGCAGCCCGAGTACCACATGTACCGGAGCTGGGTGGAGCACCGGACGGCGCGCGAAGAGCAGGCTCGCGCGCTGAGTCGATCGCAGGCCAGCGCCGCGGCCCAGCGCATGCTCGAGAGCGACGCGCACTGCCTGCGCGCACACTCGATCCTGGGCGACCTGGCGCGCGAATCGGGCGACACCGGCGCGGCCGAGCGTTGGTTCCGGCTGGCCCTGCGCATCGATCCCGCCGATCGTCAGG
>JBFGIM010000091.1:0-12110 GCA_041577695.1 Myxococcota bacterium
ATCCGCCCGATGAAAGAGGGAGTCATCGCGGATTTCGAGATCACCGAGGCGATGCTCCGCTACTTCATCACGCGCGTCCACAACCGCTCGACGCTGGTGCGGCCGCGCATCGTCGTCGCCGTACCGTCGGGAATCACCGAGGTCGAGAAGCGCGCCGTGCGCGAGTCGGCCATGTCCGCGGGTGCGCGCGAGGTCTACCTGATCGAAGAGCCGATGGCGGCCGCCATCGGCGCGGGGCTCCCCGTGACCGAGCCCTCCGGAAACATGATCGTGGACATCGGCGGCGGAACCACCGAGGTCGCCGTCCTGTCGCTCTCCGGCATCGTCTATTCGAACTCGACCCGCGTGGGCGGCGACAAGATGGACGAGGCGATCATCAACTACGTCAAGCGCAAGTACAACCTGCTGATCGGTGAGCGCACCGCGGAGCTGGTGAAGATCAACATCGGCACCGCCTATCCGAGCGACGAACTCCAGAGCATGGAGGTGAAGGGGCGCGACCTGGTGGCCGGTGTGCCCAAGACCCTCGAGCTCAAGTCGGACGAGGTCTGCGAGGCGCTGGCCGAGCCCGTCAATACCGTGGTCGAGAGCGTGAAGATCGCGCTCGAGTCCACGCCGCCCGAGCTGGCGGCCGACATCGTCGACAAGGGCATCGTGATGAGCGGGGGTGGCGCGCTGCTGGCCAACCTGGACATCCTGCTGCGCGAGGCCACCGGTCTGCCGGTGATGTTGGCGGAAGACCCCCTGACCGCCGTGGTACTCGGGACGGGACGCTGCCTGGATGAGCTCCAGCTGCTCCGGGACGTCGCCGTCCGCTCCTGAGAACCCGCCCCCCCCAGGGTCGAGGAATTCGCGCGTGGCGCGCCCCGCGCGTTGCCGCCCGCGTCCTGAGCCCTAGGATCGGAGGCGATGCGCGAGCTTCTCGAGCGCCTGCGCGTACCGCTCCTCTTTCTGTTGCTCGTCGCGGTCTCCCTGGTCGCCCTGGCCTCGGACCGCCGCGCGCTCCCGAACGAGCGCGGGCAGGATCACGGCTGGCTCTCCGGGCTGCTGCTGGACGCGGCGGCGCCGTTCCAGAAGGCATTCGCCTTCCCGGTGGAGCTGGTTCGCGACGGATGGACCCGCTACGCGGCGTTACTCGACGTGCGCGGTGAGAACGAGGAGCTGCGCGCACGCCTCGCCGCGCTCGAGGAAGAGAATCTCCAGTTCCGGGAGGCGCTCATCGCCAGCCAGCGGCTGCAGCGCATCGCCGAGATGCGCGATCTGGCGTCGCCGATGCGCCCCGCGCAGGTGGTGGGCGAGGACGTGTCTCCCTGGTTCCGCTCGGTGCTGCTGGACCGAGGCCGTACCAGCGACGTGCGTTCGGGCATGCCCGTGGTCACCGACCGGGGCGTCGTGGGACTGGTCACCGCGACCTCGCCCTACGCCAGCCGGGTGATGCTGCTCCTCGACGCCCAGAGCTCGATCGACGGCATCGTGCAGCGCAGCCGCGCGCGCGGAATCGTGCGGGGCGCCGGCACCGACCAGCTGGAATTCGTGTTCTACGTGCGCGGCGACGACGTACAGGTGGGCGACGAGGTGATCACCTCGGGCTTCGGCGGCGTCTACCCGAAGGGTCTGCGCATTGCCGAGGTGATGGAGGTGATGGCCGACGAGGACCAGCTGCTGCACCGCGCGCGGCTGCGCCCCGCCGTCGACTTCGGTCGCCTCGAGCAGGTCTTCGTGATGTTGGTGCGCGGCGCCAGCCTCGAGCTTCTCTACGAGGGCGACGGCGACCTCCCCGGCGACGACCGCGCCGCGGTGGCCGAGTGAGGCCGGTTCTGAGCGCGTGGCTGCTGGCCTGGCTGCTGCTGGTGGCGACCGGCGCCTTCGCCCCGTGGCTGCCCCACGGTTTCGCGCCGGATCCCGCCCTGCTGATCGTCGTGGCGCTGGGGCTGCGCGTGGGCGGCGTGGCCAGCCTGGCCGGCGCCTGGGCGATCGGCGCCACCGCCGATCTGCTCTCCGGCGCCCCGTTCGGCTACCACGGGCTGCTCTACGTGATCGGCTGGTCGCTGACGCGCATGGCCCAGGGGCAGGTCGAGCTGCGCCGGACCTCTGCGTTGGTGCCCTTCACGCTGGTCCTCTCTCTGGGGCTCTCGGGACTGGCGGCGCTGCTGTTGCCCGCGCCCGACGCCTGGTGGCGCGCGATGCTGCCCCACGCCGTGGTCAACGCGGCGCTGGTGCGCTGGGTCGGGCGCGGGTTCGCCGCGCTGCTCGAGAGCGATCGCGGCGACATGCTGCGCGGTCCCACGCGGCTCCATTCGGGGGCCTCGCTGCAATGAGTCGGTTCGGCGAGAGCATCGGCTCCACGGTCGACGACTTCTTCGAGCAGCGCGTCTGGGTGGTCGCTGCGGGTATCACCGCCGTCTTTGCGCTGTTCCTGCTCCGGCTCTTCCAGCTCCAGGTGGTAGAGGGCGAGCAGCACAAGCAGAGCTCGCTGCGCAACTCGATCCGGACCGTTCGGCTCGAGGCGCCGCGCGGTGAGATGCTCGATCGCGAGGGCCGCGTTCTGGCGACCACGCGCCCCGCGTTCCAGCTCGAGGTCATCCCCAGCGAGGTGCGGCGCCCCGAGCGCACCTTCGCCCTGCTGGGCGACCTGATCGACACCGATGCCTCGGGCCTGCGCGCGACGGTGGAGGGGCAACGCGGTCGCGCCCGCTTCCAGCCCCTGGCGCTGTCCGACGACCTGTCGTGGCCCTCGCTGGCCCGCGTCGAAGCGCACCGTTACGCGCTGCCGGGCATCTTCACCGCTGCGCTGCCGCGGCGGCACTACCCGAGCGGGGCGCTGGCCGCGCACCTGCTGGGAACGCTGGGCGAGATCAGCGCCGATCAGTTGCGCTCACGTCGCTACGCCAGCTATCGCGCCGGCGAACAAGTCGGTCAGAGCGGCGTGGAGTCGCTGCTCGAATCCCATTTGCGCGGTCGCGCGGGTGGCCGCAACGTGGTGGTGGACGTCGCCGGGCGCGAGGTCGAGGTCCTCGACCGGGTCGAGCCCCAGCCGGGCGAGAGCGTGCTGCTCACGCTGGACCTCGACCTGCAGCAGGAAGCCGAGGCCGCCTTCGTCTCCGACGACCCGGAGGCGGAGCTGCAGAGCGGCGCAATCGTCGCGCTCGATCCGCGCACCGGCGACGTGCTCGCCCTGGCCTCGGCGCCGTCCTTCGATCCCAACGCATTCCCGGGCGGCATGGACGGCCCCACCTGGCGCGCGTTGACCAACGACCCGGCCAAGCCGCTGCAGAACCGCGCCCTGGCCGGGCAGTACCCCCCCGGCTCGACCCACAAGGCCTTCGTGGCGGCCGCCGGTCTGCAGGTGGGGGTCACCGCGCCGGGCAACCGGATCTTCTGTCCCGGCCACTTCAAGCTCGGTCGCCGCACGTATCGCTGCTGGAAGCGCGGCGGTCACGGCGAGGTGAACCTCCACGAAGCGCTGATGAAGTCGTGCGACGTCTACTTCTACCGCACCGGCCTCGCCCTCGGCATCGATCGCGCTGCCGGGTTCCTGCGCGGCTTCGGGCTCGGTGCGCCCACCGGCATCGTGGTGGGCGACGAGAGCCCCGGCCTGGTGCCCACCGAGGCGTGGAAGCAGCGGCGCTTCAACGAGCGCTGGGTCCTGGGCGAGACCGTCTCGGCGGCAATCGGCCAGGGCTTCAACCTGGTCACGCCGATCCAGCTGGCGGTGGCCTACGCCGCACTGGCCAACGGCGGCAACGTGATGCGCCCGCGCGTGGTGCTGGAGCTGCACAACCGCGACGGCTCGGTGACCCAGCAGCCGCCCGAGGTCGTGGGGCAGGTGCCGATCGAGCCGGAGCATCTGGCTCGGGTGCGTCGCGCCCTGTGGGCAGTGGTCAACGATCCCCAGGGCACCGGTCGTCGGGCCCGGGTGCCCGGTCTCGACGTGGCCGGCAAGACGGGGACCGCCCAGGTCGTGCGACTCGAGCACGTCGAGGACCTCGAAGAGCACGAGATTCCTCGCAAGTACCGCGACCACGCCTGGTTCGCCGCCTTCGCGCCGGCGGAAGACCCGGAGATCGTCGTGGTGGTCCTGGTGGAGCACGGGGGCGGCGGCGGTGCCAACGCGGCGCCGCTCGCCCAGCGCGTGCTCGCGCGCTGGTTCCGCAAGCGCAACGGTGAGCCCGAGCCGCCCCCTCCGGGCGCGCCGCCAACGTCCTCCCCGCCCGCGCTCGAGGCGGCGGGCGCCGCACCGGGCGGAGAGCGCGATGCGGGTTGACCGCGGCGTCGTCCAGAACTTCGACTGGTGGGCGCTCGGCCTGGTGGTCGTGCTGCTGGCGCTGGGGATCGGCAACCTGATCTCGGCGACCTACTCGGACGCCTCTGCCTGGCTGTCGCCCACGGTGCGCCGTCAGCTGGTGTCGCTCGGTATCGGGACCAGCGTGCTGCTCGTCGCCGTGGTCATCGACTACCGGCACCTGGAGCGACTGGCACCGATCGTATACCTCGCCTCGCTGCTGTTGCTGGCCTCCACCCTCGTGCTGGCGCCGGTGATACGGGGCAACCAGAGCTGGCTGGTCTTCGGCCCGATCCGGCTGCAGCCCGCCGAGCTGGCGAAGCTCGGCCTGGTCGCGGCGCTCGCGCGCTATTTCCACCGGCATCCTCCCAGCGAGATCCGGCGGCTGATCGACCTGTGGCGACCGGGCTTGATCGTGGCGGCGCCGGTGGGACTCATCATCCTCCAACGCGACATGGGCGTCGCGCTGCTGACGCTGTTGATCGCCGCCACCTTCCTGCCGTTCCTGCGCATCCCGAACCGCGCCTGGCTCGCGGTGGCCGGTACCGCGGTGGCGATCCTCGCCGTGGTCTGGACCTTCGGTCTCGAGCCCTATCAGCAGAGCCGCATCCTCGACGTGGTGGACCCGGGACGCGATCCGCTGGCCTCGGGCTACCAGGCCAACCAGTCGCGGATCGCGATCGGGTCCGGCGGTCTGCTGGGGAAGGGATTCCTGGAGGGCTCGCAGACACAGCTGCGCTTCCTGCCCACCCAGCACACCGACTTCATCTTCTCGGTGCTCGCGGAGGAGTGGGGATTGGCTGGAGCCGCCACCGTCTTGTTGCTCTACCTGACCCTGGTGATCTGGGGACTGATGGTGGCGCGCGGTTCCAAGGACCGCTTCGGAGCCCTGCTGGCGGTCGGTGTGGTGGGCATCCTGTTCTGGCCAGCGGCCATCAACGTGGCGATGGTCGTGGGCCTCGCCCCCGTGATCGGGGTGCCGCTTCCGTTCTTCTCGTACGGAGGCTCCGCGCTGCTCTCGACGCTGGCGGCGATGGGTCTGCTATTCAACGTCTCGATGCGCCGCTACATGTTCTGAGGCGAAAGGGTCTTCCAATGGCCGCCCGACGACGCCGGCCGCGCGCCGGCGCCTTCTTCGACATGGACAAGACGCTGATCTCGGAGAATTCGGGATCGCTCTACATGAAGTACCGCTACGAGCGGGGCGAAGTAGACGGCTGGGACCTCGCCAAGGGCCTGCTCGCATATCTCCGCTACAAGGCGGGCGTGCTCGACATCCGCGCCTTCACCCAGGAGGCCACCGCCGAGTTCGCCGGCGAGAGCGAGCGGAAGCTGCTGCGCGAGGCGCGCGACTTCGTCGCGAAGATGGTGGTGCCGACACTCTACCCCGAAGCCGTCGATCTCGTCCGCCACCACCAGGAGCAGGGCCACGTCGTCGTCGTCGTCTCCGGCGCCACCAAGTTCGTGGTGCGCCCGCTGGCCGAGCACCTCGGCATCAAGCACTACCTCTACACCCGGCTGGAGGTGGAGCACGGACGCTTCACCGGCCGGGTCGTGGATCCGATCTGCTTCGAAGAGGGCAAGATCTACTGGCTCCAGCAGTTCATCGACGAGAAGGGCATCGACCTGGCCAAGAGCTGGTTCTACACCGACTCGGTCACCGATCTGCCGCTGCTCGACCTGGTGGGGCACCCCGTCGTGGTGAACCCGGACCCCTTTCTCTACCGCACGGCCGTCCGCCGCCACTGGGACGTCCGCTTCCTCGCAGACCCGAAGCCCGAGTGAAGTCCGCCCGCTTCCGACTGCTATCGTCGACCCGTGAGATCTACGAGCGCGGTGCTGCTGGCGGCCGTTCTCTGCGCGGGCTGCGAGTGGCTCGAAACTGGCGGTGCGCCCAGCTTCGACGAGGTCGAGGCGACCGAGGCGCAGGCGCGGGTCCTGGCGAAGGCGGCGCTGCTGGTCCAGGTGCGTGAGACCGGGGCGCCCGCCTTCCACGTGAGGGAAGCGCCCCTCGTGGAGCTCGAAGGTCCGCTGCCGCCGTTCCTGCTGGCGCCCGAAGTGCCGGTCCTGATCGTTGCCCATGATGCCAGGCTGGCCCGCCGGCTGGCCGCCCGCCTGGTGCGGGCAGGGGTGCCGGGCGTGTCCGTGGTGCGCGGCGGCCTCCAGGCGTGGCGGAACGGCGCCGAGGCGAGCGAGGCGCGGGCGCCTGCGAGCGGAGGCCGGGCGTCCTAGACTGACGAGCGTCGAAGCAGCCCGACGGAGGATAGAGATGGCAGAGTTGCAGGAGATCACGGATCAGGATTTCGAGGCGGAGATCCTCCAGTCCGACACCCCGGCGATCGTCGATTTCTGGGCCGAGTGGTGCGCGCCGTGCCGCGCGATCGCGCCCATCATCCAGGATCTGGCCGGCCAGTACGGCGGCAAGATCAAGGTGGTCAAGATGAACGTCGACGAGAATCCGTCGACGCCGGCGAAGTACGGCGTTCGTGCCATCCCCACCATCCTCGCCTTCAAGGACGGGCAGGTGGTGGAGCAGGTAACCGGCGCGCGCCCGAAGTCCGCCTTCGAGGAAATGGCCCAGAAGCTGGTCTAGGTCGCCCTGGCGCGACACGCAGCGGAGCCGCCATGTCCAGTCGATCCAGCGAGGGTCTCCCGTCCCCCGATCCCGCGCACGCCGAGCGCGTGCGCGCGACGCTCGAGGCGAGTGCCCGCGCCAAGCGCGATCTGGCCGAGCAGGCTTCGGAGGTGATCGCGGCCGCCGCGGGTGTGCTGATCGAAGCCTTCCGCAGCGGGCGCAAGGCGCTGCTCTTCGGCAACGGCGGCTCGGCCTCGGACGCCCAGCACATCGCGGCCGAGTGGTGCGGCCGGCTGTCGCGCGAGCGCCCGGCGCTGCCGGCCATCGCACTCACCGCCAATACCTCGGACCTGACCGCGATCGGCAACGACTACGGCTTCGACCAGGTCTTCTCGCGGCTGATCCAGGCCCACGGACAGCCGGGCGATGTCGCGATCGCGATCACCACGTCGGGGAACTCGCCCAACGTGCTCGCGGCCGTCGACGAGGCGCGGCGGCGCGGCCTGCGCACGATCGGGCTGATCGGCAAGGGCGGCGGCAAGCTGGCGGATCGCGTCGATCTGGCACTGGTCGTCCCCTCGGACGACACCCAGCACATCCAGGAAGCGCACATCGCCATCGGCCACTGCCTCGCGGGGCTGGTGGACGACGTGCTCTTCCCGGCCTGAGGCGATCGGAGCGCGTCGCTTGAGCCGCAAGCCGCCTCGAATCGATCGATCGCGCGTCCGTACCTATCCCGCTCGCAAACGCCCGAGCAAGGTGCGGCGCCGCGACGAGGCGACACCGCACCGGGCCGGCGCTTCCTTCGCCGATTTCCTCGAGGGCCTGCCCAACCTGCTCGGGGCGGCCGATCTCCGCACGGCCATCGAGGCCGGCGCCCGGGCGCAACGGCGCAAGCGCACCCTGTTGTGGGGCCTCGGCGCCCACGTGATCAAGGTCGGCCTGGCGCCGGTGATCGTCGACCTGGTCGAGCGCGGCTTCGTCTCGGGAATCCTGATGAACGGCGCCGGTTGCGTGCACGATCTCGAGCTGGCGATGATGGGTCAGACCAGCGAGGACGTCGGGCCGGCTCTCGACGACGGCAGCTTCGGCATGGCGCGCGAGACGGCGGAGCGACTCAACGCCGCCATCGCCGCCGGGGCCGCCGACGGCATCGGCATGGGCGCGGCGGTGGGGCGTGAGATCCTCGAGGGACGCTACCGGCACAAGGATCGCTCGCTGTTGGCGACCGCGGCCCGGCTCGACGTCCCGGTGACGGTGCACGTCGCCATCGGGACCGACATCCACCACATGCACGCGAGCGCCGATGGTGCTGCCCTGGGCGCCACCAGCTATCGCGACTTCGAGACGCTGGCCGGGCTGGTGTCCAGGCTCGAGGGGGGCGTCTACTGGAACGTGGGCTCGGCCGTGATCCTTCCCGAGGTCTTCCTCAAGGCCGTCTCGCTCGCGCGCAACCTCGGCCACAAGGTGCAGCGCTTCACCACGGTGAACCTCGACTTCATCCGCCACTACCGGCCCAGCGTCAACGTGGTGGAGCGTCCGACGCGGATGGGGGGCACCGGCCTCTCCCTGATCGGACAGCACGAGATCCTGCTGCCGCTGATCGCGGCCGGCATGATCGAGCGGGCGGCGAAGCCGTGAGCGGCCGCATCGTCATCCTCGAGGGCGACATCACCGACCAGGAGGTGGACGCGATCGTCAACGCCGCCAACAGCGCCCTGGTGCTAGGCAGCGGCGTGGCCGGCGCGATCCGCGACAAGGGAGGTCCGACGATCCAGGCCGAGTGCGACGCCCACGGCCCCATCGACGTGGGCCGGGCGGCGGTCACCGGGGGAGGGGACCTGGCCGCCCGCTACGTGATCCACGCCGCCGGCATGGCACCGGGAGAGCCCGCGAGCGCCGACGCGGTCCGCTCCGCGGTGCGCCACGCCCTGGAGCTGGCCGCCGCCCGCGGTTGCCACAGCGTGGCGATCCCCGCCCTCGGCGCCGGTGTCGGAGGCCTGGGTCTCCAGCGCTGCGCCGAGATCCTGCTGGAGGAGGCGCGCGCCCACCTGGGGGGCGAGATCCGGGTCGAGGAGATCCGCTTCGTGCTCTGGGGCGAGCCGGCCTTCCGCCTCTTCGAAGCGGTGAACGACGCCCAACGCATCGCCGAGCAGGCGAGCCGCTGGTCGACGCCAAAGGGCTGATCCCTATACTGTTTTCGTAGTTTCTTCCACTTCGTCCCGGTTCCTGCCGGGTTCGTCCGACCGGATGGAAGTCATTCGGACGGGAGTCGTTCTCCTTGGCGATCGAGCTGCACCAACTCACCGCGGCCATCTACCTGGTGGCGAGCCTGGCAGCCCTGCTCGGGCTCGCGCTGCCCCGGGTCCGGCTGGGCCGGGCGGCCCGCTGGCTGCTCGTCACGGGTGCGGTGGCCCACGGGCTGGCCTTCAGCCAGCTCCACCGGCTGAGCCCGCCGCCGTCGCTGACCGACCTGCCGGCCGCCCTGTCCCTGGTGGCCTGGCTGGCGGTGGTCTTCTCGCTGTTGCTGTTGCGCCGGCGCCTCGAG
The DNA here is from genome assembly GCA_041577695.1 of Myxococcota bacterium. GTDB lineage: Bacteria > Myxococcota_A > UBA9160 > UBA9160 > PR03 > JASJBO01. The sequence continues at coordinate 9,406 of JBFGIM010000091.1, forward strand.
GGGCTCGCCGTGGGGGTCGCGCCGCTGGCCTTCGTCGCGGCCTTCGTGGCCAGCCGGCGGCTGGCCTCCGGGCACTACACCGCGGGCGTCGACTCCGGCTCCTGGCCTCATCTGCACATCATCCTGGCCGGTGCCGGGCTCGCGCTGCTCGGGCTCGCCGGCATCGCCGGGCTGCTGTTCCTGCTGGAGGAGCGGCTGCTCAAGCGCAAGCGACGCATCGCGTGGGGCCCGCGCCTGCCATCGCTCGAGGCGCTCGACCGGATCAACCGGGTGGCGTTGGCGGTCGGATTTCCGCTGTTGACCTGTGGCCTGATCACCGGCCTGCTCTGGACGCAGGGCAGCACGGGCCAGCTCTGGGTCGGGGGCGCCCATGCCGTGTGGTCGGTGGTCGGCTGGGCGATCTACCTGGGGCTCGCGGTGGCGCGCTTCGGAATCGGCTGGCGCGGCCGCGAAGCGGCGGCTTCCGCCGCGCTGGGGTTCGTCTTCCTGCTCTTCGCGGTGATCGGCGTGAGGGTGGCGTCGTGAAGATCCTCCTCGTCGGGCTCAACCACCGCACCGCGCCGCTCGAGGTGCGCGAGCGCTTTGCCGTCGACGACCCGCGGCCCTGGCTCGACAAGCTGGTGGCCACCGACGAGATCGAGGAGGCGGTGCTGCTCTCCACCTGCAACCGGGTGGAGGTGCTCGTCACCACGCGTTCGGCGGACTCGGCGCGGCATCGACTGCACGGCTTCTTCCAGCGCGAGCTGTCCCGCGGCGAAGCGTCGCCCGGGCGCTACTCGCTCTACGAGTTCGCCGACCGCGAGGCGGTGAGCCATTTGTTCCGGGTGGCCTCGTCCCTGGACTCGATGGTGGTGGGCGAGCCCCAGATCCTCGGTCAGGTGAAGGAAGCCTATCGGGTCGCCGCCGAGGTCGGCGCCGCCGGTCCGGTGCTGAACCGCCTGCTGCCCACGGCCTTTGCCGCCGCCAAACGCGTGCGGAGCGAGACCGAGATCGGAATGCGACCGGTGTCGGTGGCGCGCGTGGCGGTGGACCTCGCCCGTCAGATCTTCGAATCGCTCGAGGACAAGAGTGCCTTGCTGGTTGGAGCCGGCGAGATGATCGTGGTGGCGCTGCAGTCGCGGCGCGGCGCCGGCCTCGCCGGGGTGCGGGTGGCCAACCGCACGCCGTCCCATGCGGCGGCGCTGGCGGCGCGCTCCGGCGCCTCGGCCCATGGGCTGGACGAGCTGCCGGAGCTGGTGGCCGGCGCCGATGTCGTGCTCGCCTCGATCGCCAGCGCCCGGCCGTTGCTGGGCGTCGAGCTCTTCTCCGACGCGCTCCATGCACGGCGCCGCCGTCCGATCTTCGTGATCGACCTGGGGGTGCCGCGCAACGTCGACCCGGAGGTCAACCGACTCGACGGTGTCTATCTCTACGACGTGGACGACCTGGGCGGCGTGGCCGAGGCCAACGCCGAAGAGCGTCGGCGCGAGACGGCACGGGCCGAGGCACTGGTGCAGGAGGAGGTCCAACGCTTCGACGGCTGGCTGTCGGCGCTCCGGGCGGTGCCCACCATCCGGCAGCTGCGCGCCCGTGCCGAGTGGCTGCGACGCGAGGAGGTCGAACGCGCCTCGCGCAGGCTGGTGTTGTCGGAGGAGCAACGCCAGGGCGTGGAGGCGCTGACCCGCGCACTGGTCAACAAGTTGCTGCACGCGCCGATGTCGCACCTGCGCTCCCAGGCCGAGCAGGAGGAGGGCATCGCCCAGCTCCAGGCCGCAAGGGAGCTCTTTGCGCTCGACGACACCGCCGCGCCCGGCGCCGAAGCCGACGGCGAGCCGCCCGAGGAGTCCGAGCCGGAATGAGCCTGGTGCGGATCGCGACGCGAGGCAGTGCGCTGGCCGTCACCCAGTCGCGCTGGGTGGCGGAGCGCATCGAGCGTGCCCTCGGCGTCGAGACCGAGCTGCTCCGGGTGCAGACCAGCGGCGACCGGCTGAAGGAGGTGCCGCTGGCCCGCATCGGGGGCAAGGGTCTCTTCATCAAGGAGATCGAGGAGGCGTTGATGGAGGGCCGCGCCGACGTCGCGGTGCACAGCGCCAAGGACCTGCCGGCCCGGACGCCCCCGGGCCTGACCCTGGCGGCCTTTCCCGAGCGCGCCGATCCCCGCGATGCGCTGGTGGTGCGGCCGGGCCTGCCGCGTCACCTGGTGGAGCTGCCCCGGGGTGCCAGCGTCGCCACGGGCAGCGCGCGGCGCACCGCCCAGCTGCTGGCCCTGCGGCCCGACCTCTGTGTGATGCCGCTGCGCGGCAACGTTCCCACCCGGCTCGAACGGCTCGACCAGGGCCGCTTCGACGCCATCCTGCTCGCCTGCGCCGGGCTCGATCGCCTGTCCCTGGGCGAACGTATCGACGAGCGCGTCGCGCCCGAGCAGCTGCTCCCCGCCGTCTGCCAGGGGGTGCTGGCGCTGGAGGCGCGCTCCGGATCCGCGCTGGTCGAGGAGCTCCGGGCCCTCGACCATGCGCCGAGTGCCGACGCGGCCCGCGCCGAGCGCGCCTTCCTGCAGCGCCTCGAGGGGGACTGCAACGTTCCGCTGGCTGCGCTGGCCGAGCCCGTCGGCGCGGCGTCGCTGCGGCTGCGCGGCCTGGTGTGCAGCAGCGACGGCGCGCGCGTGGCGCGCGCCGAATCCGAGGGCGAGGACCCGGTGACGCTGGGTGGCGCCGTCGCCGAGGCCG
>JBFGIM010000092.1:0-11968 GCA_041577695.1 Myxococcota bacterium
CCGGGTCCTGGCGCAGGAACGACCGCAGGCCGGACGCGAACGTCAGGCCCTTCTTGTTGTTGACCTGCACCTGACTGATGCCGGCCAGCGAGTACTCGACCGGATCTTCGATCGTCAGGACGTTCTTCTGCGTCGTGTCGATCTCGTTGAGGGCGCCGTAGAGCGTCGTCGTCTTGCCCGAGCCGGTGGGCCCCGTGACGAGCACCATGCCGAAGGGCTGGTGGATGGTGTGCTTGAAGGTCCCGAGCTGCTTCTCCTCGAAACCGAGCTTGGTCATGTCGAGCTGCAGGTTGCCCTTGTCGAGCAGACGCAGCACGACCTTCTCGCCGAAGAGCGTCGGCAGGGTCGAGACGCGATAGTCCATCTCGCGGCCCCGCCCCATCTTCAGCTTGATGCGCCCGTCCTGGGGCAGGCGGCGCTCGGCGATGTCGAGCTCCGACATGATCTTGATGCGCGAGGTGATGGCGTTGCGCAGCTTGAGCGGCGGCTTCATCACCTCGTAGAGCACGCCGTCGATGCGGTAGCGCACGCGGAATTCGCGCTCGTAGGGCTCGATGTGGATGTCCGATGCGACGCGCTTGACGGCGTCGGTCAGGATCAGGTTCACCAGCTTGACGACGGGCGCGTCCTCGGACTCGCGCTCCAGCTCGTTCAGGTCGACGTCGTCCTGTTCCTGGATCAGCTCCAGATCCTCGACGTCGAGATCGGAGATCACGTCGGCGAACGAGGAGGACTGGTCGTAGTAGCGATCGATGGCGCTCTTGATGCCCTCGGCGGACGCCACCACCACTTCGACGTTGTATCCGGTGAGGAACTTGATGTCGTCGATCGCGAAGATGTTCGACGGGTCGGCCGTGGCCAGGATCAGCGTGGACCCGGCGCGGTTCACCGGGATCACCATGTGCTTGAGGGCCACCTCTTCCGGGATCAGCCGGATCACGTCGGCTTCGATCTCGAACTCGGTGAGGTCGATGCTGGGGACGCCGTACTGCTTCGCGACGAAATCGGTGAGCTCGGCCTCCTGGAGGTAGCCGAGCTTGGTGATCTCGTCGCCGAGCCGCGCCCCGTTGGATCGCGCCTTGTCGCGAGCCTGCTTGAGCTGCTCCCCGGTGAGCAGATTCTCTCGGACCAGGAGCTCGCCGATCCGCTCGTTCACAGCAACCGCTCTCCCGCGCTCGCAGGGGGTCCGCAGCACCGCATCCCCTCGGCCGGCCGGAAATCCGTGCTGGAACACGGAGTTGCGGACCTGCTCTGCGGACCTCGGAAACCCCTGAAATCTCGGTCGGTTATCGGCGGTCCGTGGCGGGATCTTTACTGCTGTCGGCGGCGGGGGGGTCGGGAGCGCCCGGCGGGACCGCCTCGGCGATCTCGTCCAGGCGGGTGGCGCGGGAGCGCAGCACCACCAGACCCAGCACCGTGGTGGTGACCCAGAAGATGGCGTGGGCCAGGGTGCCCACGGCCAGGGCCGTCTCGTCGGCCACCCCGAAGCGGGCCAGGGACTCGCGGGCGGCCAGGTGGTAGGGACCGAAGAAGCCGGGGGCGGAGGGGATGGCCACGGCGATCCCCACGGCGGCCATCACCACGTAGCTGGCCTCGAGGGTGCGGCTCACGGAGCCCAGCTCGATGTCGAGCGACACGATTGCCGCCGCAAAGGGCAGCACGCCCAGGCCCAACCAGATCAGGACCGAGTGGAACGCCACCCAGAACAGGTGGCGTCCACCCTGGAGCGAACCCAGGCCCTCGGCCACCCGGCTCACCAGTCCCTCGACGGCCTCGGTGATCCGCGCCGGCGCCAGCGGTCCGAGCAGGGTGCGCACCAGCGCCACCGCGCGGTCGGGCGCCAGCCTCATCAGGAGCACGCCGCCGATCGGGATGGAGAGCGCGATCAACAGCGGCACCCCCACCGCCAGGGCCGATCCGGATTGGGCCTGGGTGCCGAACACCACCAGGGCGAGACCGACCACCAGCACGGCATCGATGGCCCGCTCGAGGATGATGGTGCCGAACACCGCAGCCCCGGCGGCGCCCGTTTCGCGCGAGAGCTGCCAGGCCCGCACCACCTCGCCGATGCGCAGTGGGAAGACGTTGTTGGCCATGAAGCCGATGGCCGTGGCGCGGAACAGCGGTCCGCGGGGCATCTCTCCGATGGCGTCGGTGAGGTAGCGCCAGCGCAGCGCACGGAAGTAGACGATCGCCAGGTAGCAGGGCACCGACACGCCGACCGCGATCCAGAGATTGGCGCGCGCCAGGTCCCGGCCCAGCGCCGAGAAGGAGACGCCGCGCAGCGCCAGCCACAGGGTCACTGCGGTGACCAGGACGCCGATCCAGATGCGGGGATCGCGCCAGCGAGCGCGGCGCCGCTTTGCCGCGGGCGTTTCGCTCATGCCGAACCCAGGCGGCGGCGCGCTTCGGCGGCGTCGCGCCCGATCTGCTCGCGCAGCGCCTCGGGGCCCGGGAAGCGCCGCTCCTCGCGCAGTCGCGCCAGGAAGCGCAGCTCCACCCGCCGGCCGTAGAGATCGCCGGTGAAATCGAGCAGATGGGCCTCGGCCAGCGGCGGGTCGTCCTGTGCGAAGGTGGGGCGCTTGCCGACGTTGGCCACGGCTCCGAACACGCTCCCGACGGGCGGTGCGCCGTCGTCGAGCAGCTCCAGCCGGCCCGCGTAGACACCGTGGCCGGGCAGCACCTCGTTCTCCGGGTCGAGATTCACGGTCGGAAACCCCAGGGTGCGGCCGCGCCGGTCGCCCTCCACCACGCGACCCCGCACCGCGAAGGCCCGCCCCAGCAGCTCGGCAGCCTCCGCCACGCTTCCGGCAGCGAGCAGCTCGCGGATGCGGGTGGAAGAGACGTCGCGCTCGCCGATGCGGACCTCGGGAATGATGGTGGCGGCAAAGCCGAGGTGGGGCCCCAGCTCGGTGAGCAGACGCATCGAGCCCTCGCGGTCGCGGCCGTAGTGGAAGTCGTAGCCGACGTAGACCTCGACCGGGTCGATGCGCCGGTAGATGTACTCGCGGACGAAGACCTCCGGCGGGGTCTTGGCGAACTCGAGCGTGAAGGGCTCCAGCACGACCAGGTCCACCCCCTCGGCTTCCAGCAATTCGAGCTTCTGCTCGGTCGTGGTCAGCAGACCCGGCGCGCGCGGTCCCTGCAGCACGCAGCGCGGATGCGGATCGAAGGTGTAGACGACCGAGTCGCCCCCCACCACCGCGGCCCGTTCGCGCACCGTGCGCAGGATCGAACGATGGCCGAGATGCAGCCCGTCGAAGTTCCCGATGGTCAGTACCGGACGCCGGGGGGGCGCCTCGAGCGCCGCGCTACCGCGCACTACCCGCAATGCTAAGCTCCCGCGGATGGGTGTCGTCTCGCGCTACGTCCTTGCGCGCTTCCTGGGCACCTTCGTGGCCACGCTCGTGATACTCGTGCTGCTCGTGGTGATCGTCGAGCTGCTGTCGGAACTCAACGACATTCTGGAGGCATCCCAGGGCTTCGGCGACGTGCTGCGCTACGTCGGTCTGCGGATCCCCAGCTACTACCTGCCCTTCCTGGTGCCCGTGGCGACCTTCATCGCGGCGTACGTGTCGATCGGCAACCTGGCGCGCCACCACGAGTTCGTTGCCCTCAAGGCCGGCGGCATCTCGCCGCTCCGCGCCCTGGCTCCGGTCCTGATCGCCGCCGCGCTGCTCTCGGGGCTCGGCCTCGTCTTCAACGAGACCGTGGCCATCTCGGCCCACCAGGCCTGGCTCCGGCAGGCCCGGGGCGACGACGGCGAGGTCACCTTCCGGCGCGGCTCGTTCTGGTATCACAAGGGACGCTACGTCTACAACATCCGCGACGCCGATCCCTCGGCGCGGCGCCTCGACGAGGTGGTGGTCTTCGAGCTCGACGAGGTGGGGCGACCGCTGCGGCTGATCCAGGCGCGGCGCGCCGAGATCGAGGGCAATCAGTGGCGTCTGGAAGACGCGGTGATCCGCACCTTCGACCCGGAGCGTCCGGCCGAGAGCCCCGGCTACGAACGCATCCCGGAGACCGTCATCACGCTGGCCGAGGAGCGGGCGCTGCTGCAGGCGGGCGTCTCGGCGCTGTCGATCCGCGACCTGATCGACTACCGCGACCAGCAGCCGCGGGGCGACCCCGAGGCGGAGCGCGCCGAGCTGCTGCTGCACCAACGCGTCACCGAACCGCTCTGCTCGCTGCTCTTCGCCCTGCTTGCGCTTCCGCTCGCGCTTCGCGCCGAGCAGATCGGAAGCCTGGCGCGGCCGGCGCTCCAGGGCGTGCTGGTGCTCTTCCTGTTCTACACCGCGCGCGAGTACGGCGGCACGCTGGCCACCCAGGGTGTGCTCGAGGCGGCGCCGACCACGTGGGGCGTGATCGCCCTGTTCGCCGCCTATGGCGCGCTGCGACTGGCTCGCGCTCCGCGCTGACTCCGGCTCCGCGGCACACCCAACCACGCCCCGGGTCGACACGACGCGATCCGGCGCGACGGGAGTCAGCGGCGCGGTCCCGGGCTCGCCGACACTCCCTCGCGATAGCGCGAGAGCAGCTCGAAGAACTCGTTGTCCGGCGGCAACACCAGCGTGGTCTGCTCCCCGATGGTCTTGCGATACGCCTCGAGGCGCCGCACGAAGCCGTAGAACTCGGCCGCCTGACTGTGGGCTTCGGCGTAGATCCGGGCCGACTCGGCGTCGCCCTCGCCGCGCAGGATCTCGGCCTCGCGGGTGGCCTCGACCACGAGCACCCTGGCCTCGCGGTCCGCCTCGGCGCGGATGCGGCGCCCCTCCTCGTCGCCCTCGGCGCGATACTTGCGGGCCAGTCGCTGCCGTTCCGTGGTCATGCGCGCGAAGACGTTGGTCTCGGTGGTGCGCGGCAGCTCGGTGCGGTTGATCCGGACGTCGGCGACCGCCACGCCGGTGTCGCGCAGGCTCTCGTCGCTCAGCTCGGCGATCTGCCTCATGATCTCGATCCGCGAGGTGGTGACCACCTCTTCCAGGGTGCTCTGGCCAATCACCTTGCGAACCTCGGCGCGCACAACCGCATCGACGCGACGCGCGGCCTCCTGCATGCCGTTCGGGAACGACTCGAGGAAGCGCAGCGGATCGGCGATGTGCCAGATCACGTAATGGTCGATCATCGGGCGCTCCGAATCGCGGGTCTGGATCTGGAGCGGCTCCGAGTTCAGGTACTGGTGGCGCTTGTCGAAGGTGATCACCCGCGAGATGACGGGGATGGGCACGCGAAACCAGAGGCCCGCCTCGGTGCGGATCGAGGAGCCCGGCAGCTCCGGGTCGTCGAGCAGCAGGATGATCTTCAGCTCGTCCTCGGCGGTGATCACCACCGGCCCGATGTTCCAGCGACCGAGCCAGATCAGGCCGACCGCCAGCGCGGCCAGCAGCACCACTCCGATCAGCAGCCGACGCATCAGCGCCCGTCCCCGCGCGAACGCTCCAAGGGCAGGTAGGGCAGCACCCCGGTCCCGGGCTCCATGATCACCGTGTTCACCCGCGGCAGCACCTCTTCCATGGTCTCGAGGAAGAGTCGCGTCCGGACCACCTCGGGCTCCTTGACGTACTCGCCGGCCAGCGCCGAGAAGCGCGCTGCCTTGCCCGTCGCCTCGGCGATCGTCGCATCGCGGTAGCCGCGCGCGGACGCCACCGCCTCGATCGCCCGGGCGCGAGCCGCCGGCAGCACCTCGTTGGCGTAGCCTTCGGCTTCGTTCATGGCGCGGTTGCGATCCTGGAACGCCGCGAGCACGTCGTCGAAGGCAGCGCGAACCGCCGGCGGCGGCTGCACGTCCTGCAGCTCGACCGCGTCGATCTGGAGACCCGACTGGTAGTCGTCGAGCACGTTCTGCAGGATCTCGGCCGACTCGTCTTCGACGACACCGCGCTTCTCGGACAGGACGTCGTCGATGGTGTTGCGTCCCACCACGTCGCGCAAAGACGCCTGGGCGGCGTCGCGTAGGGTGTCGAGGGGATCGGCCAGCTGGTAGCGCGACGCGAAGGCGTCCTTGATGCGGTACTGCACCACGAAGCTGACGTGGACGATGTTGTTGTCGCTGGTCTGCATCGCCGCCTCGACCCGCTCCTGCTCACTGGGCTCGGCGGCGCTGTCGGCCCGGTAGCCGAACACCTCCATGTTGAGCTTGGCGACCTCGATGATCTCGTGGGTCTCGATGGGCGGCGGCCAATGCCATCGCAAGCCCGGATTCGGCTCGTCGTAGACGTGGGCGCCGAGTCGCAGGACGACTGCCGAGCGCCCGGGCGGAAGCTGGTAGAAGCCCAGCGAGAGCCACGCCGCGATGCCGCCGATCAACACCAGGATCAGGGTGGCGCCCATCAGCAGTCGGCCCACCCCTCGCGATTCCTCGGCCATCTACGTCCCCGAGCTCCCCTTCGTGGCGCGCTCGTAGAAGGGCCTCAGCAGGTCGAGGGGCAGCGGGAAGATCAGGGTCGTGCCGCTCTCGGTCGAGATCTCGGACAGCGTCTGCAGGTAGCGCAGCTGCATCGCCGCAGGCTCGGTCGACAGTACGCCCGCCGCTTCGGACAGCCGCTGCGACGCCTGGAACTCGCCTTCGGCGTGGATGATCTTGGAGCGCTTGTCGCGCTCGGCCTCGGCCTGGCGCGCCATGGCCCGCTGCATCTCCTGGGGCAGGTCGATCTGCTTGACCTCGACGGCGCGCACCTTCACGCCCCAGGGCTCGGTCTGCAGGTCGATGATCTCCTGGAGCTTGCGGTTGATCGCGTCGCGCTCGGCCAGCAGCTCGTCGAGCTCGGCCTGGCCGCACACGCTGCGCAGCGTGGTCTGGGCCAGCTGGGAGGTTCCGTAGAGATAGTTCTCGACCGAGATCACCGCCTTCTCGGGGTGGAGCACGCGGAAGTAGAGCACCGCGTTCACCTTGACCGAGACGTTGTCGCGGGTGATCACCTCCTGGGCGGGCACATCCATCACGATCTCGCGCAGGCTGATCTTCACCATCCGATCGACCATCGGGATGATCCAGCGCAGGCCGGCCTCCTTGACGCCGGTGTAGCGGCCCAGGCGGAACACGACCCCGCGCTCGTACTCGGCGAGTACGCGGAAGCCGGCGGCGAAGAACACCGCGACGATCCCGATGATCACCGGGATGGAAATGATTCCCACAACCCCTCCTCGGCGCCGCCTGACGCGGCGCGCTTCACTCGGCTCGGGGAGCCGGACGCACCCGCAGGCGCATCCCGTCGACCCCGACCACTACCACAGGGTCGCCAGCCGCGACGACACCGTCGCCGGTCGCCGACCAGTATTCCCCGCGCACATAGACCCGCCCCTCGGGTGTCAGCGCCTCTTCGGCCCGGCCGCGCAGCCCGACCAGCTCCGACACCCCGGCCGTCTGGCCGCGCGCCATCGATCTCCCGACCGCGAACACCACGACTGCCCCGCACAAGGCAAAGGCCGTCACCGCGGGCACCAGGACCGACCAGAACGAGATCCGCAGGTCACTCGCCTCCGGAAGATCGAAGAGGCTTGCCCCGCCCACCAGTAGACACACCAGTCCGCTGATGAAGAGGACACCGTAGGAGGTCACGAAGACCTCGGCCACCATCAGCGCCACGCCGGCCAGGAAGAGCAGCAACCCGGCCGCGGAGAAGGGCAGGATCTGGAACGCGATGCCGGCGAGCATCAGGCAGACGGCGCCCAGCGCGCCGGGAACGATCAGCCCCGGGCTGTTGTACTCGATGTAGAGCCCCAGCAGGCCGGCCAGCATCAGCAGGAACGCCACGTCGGGATTCGAGAGTGCGTGGAGGATGCGCTGCGAGAGCGTCATCTCGATCAAACGCACCTCGACGCCCTCGAGCTGGAGGGTGCGCTCCACACCGGCCACCTTGACGGTGCGCCCGTGGGCCTGCTCGAAGAGCTCCTGCCGCGACCCCACCACCAGGTCGATCACCTTGAGCTCGAGCGCCTCGTCCGAGGTCACCGCCACCGATTCGCGCACCGCGCGCTCGGCCCATTCGACGTTCCGGTCGCGTTCTTGGGCGATCGATTCCGAGAAGGCGGCCAGCATGTTCTCCATCTTCTCGGCGGCGAAGTCGCGCGGACCCTCCTGCTTCTCCTGTCCCTCCTGGGGCGGTGAGCCAGGCCCGAGGCTCACCGGGTGGGCGGCGCCTATGGTGGTGCCGGGCGCCATCGCCGCCACGTTGGCCGCCATCGTGATGAAGACCCCGGCGCTTCCCGCCCACGCCCCCCGCGGCGCGACGTAGACGATCAGCGGCACCTGGGCGCCGAGCATGGCCTGGATGATGTCCTTGGTGGACGCCACCAGGCCACCAGGTGTGTCGAGCTCGATCAGCAGGGCTTCGGCGCTCTCGTCCACGCTCGTGCGGATCGCCTGCTGGATGAAGTCGGAAGAGGCGGGATTGATGCTCCCGTCCAGGACGATCACGTTGACGTGACTGGCGGCGGCCACCCCGCTGGGCGCCAGCGCCAGCAGGAGGATCGCGAGCCCGGCGACGGCACGGCAGCTCAAGCGCTCCTCCCCCGCAGCTTCTCGATCCGGTCCCACAGCTGCTCGGCGATCTCGCGTTTGGAGGCCAGCGCCAGTGACTCCACGTCGCCGCCCGGCCAGACCAGCGAGACGGCGTTTTCGTCGGTGTCGAAGCCGGCGTCCCTCCGGGAGACATCGTTGGCCACGATCAGGTCGCAGCCCTTGCGCTCGAGCTTGCGCCGGGCGGCCTCGATCACGTCGTGGCTCTCGGCGGCGAAGCCGATCACCAGGCGGCGCCCGCCGCTCGACGCCGCAGCCACCTCGGCCAGGATGTCCGGGTTGCGCACCAGCTCGAGCTGGAGACCGGCGCCCTCGTCGAGCGCTTCCTTCTTGATCTTGCGGTCGGCCGGGTGGGCCGGCCGGAAGTCGGCCACGGCGGCGGCCGCGATGAAGACCGTGGCGCGCTCGAGCACCGCCCGGACCGCGTCGCGCATCTCGAGGGCGGTCTCGACCGCCACGCGGGTCACGCCCGCCGGCACCGGGAGCGCAGCCGGCCCGGAGACCAGCACCACCTCGGCGCCGCGCCGTGCCGCCTCGGCCGCCAGCGCGTAGCCCATCTTGCCCGACGAACGATTGGTGAGGGCGCGCACCGGGTCCACGGGCTCGCGGGTGCCGCCGGCGGTGACCACGACGGTCTCTCCCTCGAGGGTGTGGGAACCGAGCGCCAGCTGCGCCGCGGCGGCGATCTCCGCCGGCTCGGCCATGCGGCCTTCGCCGACCCAACCGCAGGCGAGGTCTCCAGATCCGGGTCCCACCCACGCGACCCCGCGCTGGCGCAGCCGCTCGACGTTGGCCCGGGTGGCGGGGTGCTCCCACATGTTCACGTTCATCGCCGGCGCCACCAGCACCGGCGCACGCGTCGCCAGCAGCAGGGTGGAGACCAGATCGTCGGCAATGCCATTCGCCAGCTTGGCGATCACGTTGGCCGTGGCCGGGGCCACCACCACCAGGTCTGCCCAGTCGGCCAGGGCGATGTGGTCGATGCGGCCCTCCTGCTCGGCGTCGAACAGGTCGGTGCGCACCGGGTTGCCGGTGAGGGTCTGGAGCACCAGGGGCGCAACGAAGCGAGCGGCGTTCTCGGTGAGGGCGCAGCGCACCTCGCAGCCGGCGCGGACGAGCTGGCGAATCAGCTCGGGCACCTTGTAGGCGGCGATGCCGCCGCTGACTGCGATCAGGACGCGTCGTTGGGTGGTGGAGCTCATGCCTGGTGTCTTCGTCTGCTTCGCCTGCCTCGACGACCTGGCCGGCCTTGCCGACTGGAGGGCCAGCGGGGCCGACACACACTCCCGAGCCCCCACATGGCGGCGCGCTCGCAAAAAGAGCCCACGAGTCGCGAGTTTAGCCGACGCCCCCGCGTCGTCCACGCGCTGCGCGAGAGCCGTCGTCGAGCAGGCGGTGGCCCGCCTCGAGGCGGCGCCGCAGCGCGGTCCGCCCGGGAGCCTCCGCGTAGATCCGGATCCGAGGCTCCGTGCCCGAGCTGCGCGCCATCACGAAGCCGTCGGCGAGTTCCAGCCGGATGCCGTCCCGCAGGTCGACGGCGCGTACCCGCCGCCCGTCGACCCGGTCGGGCGGGCTCCGCCGCAGCGACTCCATCCGGATCCGGCGGGTGTCGTCGCAGATCAGCGCCGTGCGGCCGCATGCGCGAACGCCGTAGCGCCGCTCGAACGCGCGCAGTCGATTGCGCAGCGGTCGCGGGTCGCGCGCCGCCAGCTCGGCGACGAGGCAGGCCGCGAGGATCCCGTCCTTGTCGATCCCGTGGGCGCCCAGCGCGAAGCCGCCGCTCTCCTCGCCGGCCACCGACACGCGACCCCGGCGCAGTGCCGCGGACAGATACTTGAAGCCGATCGGGTGACGCTCGACCGCGATCCCATGCTCGCGCGCCACCCGCTCCACCAGCGTGCCGGTCGCCAACGAGATGGCGAGGCCGCCCCGCGCACGGCCCGTGCGCGCCAGATGGTCCACCAACAGTGCCAGCGCCTCGCTCTCACTCAACACCGTGCCGTCCCGATCCACCACCGCAAGCCGGTCCGCATCCCCATCGTTGGCGAGACCCAGCCAGTGACCCCCGCCGTCGCGCACGCGCCGTACGAGCGCCCCGAGATGAGCCGGGGTGGGGTCGGGCGCGCTCCCGCCGAAGCGGGGATCGCTTGCGGTGCGGAACGCTGCGACGCGAACCCCCGCGTCGCGCAGCGCCGTATCGCACAGCCCGGCCCCGGCGCCGTACATGGCGTCGTAGACCACCGCGACCCGCCCCGCGCGCAGGGCGTCGCCGTCGAGCTGTGCGCGGAGCGAGCGCAGGTAGGTCGGCCGCGGGTCGATCCAACGGCGCGGCGGTAGCGCCGGGGCGATCGTCCCCCCGCGCAGCACCCGGGCGACCCCGCGTTCGAGGCGGCGACCCTCGGTCGGCGAGACCGAGGCGCCGCCCGCGCCGATCACCTTCACGCCGTGGTCGCCGGGCGGGTTGTGGCTGGCGGTGAAGAGGAGCGCAGCGTCGGCCCGGCCGCGACCCAGGGCGTGGGTGACCACCGGCGTGGCGACGGGGGATCGAACACGGCTGACCGCGAGCCCGCGCGCGGACAGCACTCCGGCGGCGGTGGCGGCCAGCGTCGGCCCGAGCCAGCGGGTGTCGTGGGCGACCCAGACGCGATGCCCGGACCCGGAAGCGATCAGCCACTCGGCCACGGCCGCCGCGAGCGCGCGCACCCGGGGACCGGTGATCTCGTCGGCCAGCGTGCCCCGCCAGCCACTGGTGCCGAAGCGAATCGGATCGACCATGGCGCCGGGAGCTCAGTCGGCGCCGAGCTTCTCCTTGAGGCGCGCCGCCACGATGGGTGGTACGAACTCCTCGACGTTCGAGCCGAAGCGCACCAGCTCCTTCAGCCGCGACGAGCTGACGTAGAAGTAGCGCTGGCTCGTCATCATGAAGAGCGTCTCGATCTCCGGGTAGAGGTGGCGATTCATCAGCGCCATCTCGAACTCGTACTCGAAGTCCGAGACGGCGCGCAGCCCGCGGATCACCGCCCGGGCACCGATGCGACGGGCATAGTCGACCAGCAGGCCCTCGAAGGTGGTGACGCGGATGCCGGGCTCGCCGCCCAGCACGGCCTCGAGCATCTCGACCCGCTCCTCTACGCTGAAGGTGCCCTGCTTGCTGACGTTGTCGGCCACGGCCACCACCAGCTCGTCGAAGACCGCGCGGGCGCGAGTGACCAGATCGAGGTGACCGTTGGTGACCGGGTCGAAGCTGGCGGGAAACAGCGCCAGCGAGGGTTGCACTCTCTTCGCCATCAGCTCCCGCCCTCCGACCCGCTCTTCCGGCCCGCTCCGGCCGCGCGCTGGGGCGGTCGCGATGCAAAGCGGAAGATCGCGGTGTCTCCGTAGCTCCGTTGGTCGATCCGCGCGAGCCCTTCGATCGGATCGGGTGGATGCCGGAGCGGTGCCTCGACCACC